>JAQWNN010000038.1 GCA_029268555.1 Flavobacteriaceae bacterium | reverse complement strand
TGCATAGATCGAGATGCTAAAAAGGAGTAAAAACAAATTAAGATATTTCATGATTTTCATAAAGACCGAGTTTAATGGTAAAAATAAAATTTTTCTTTATTAATGAGTCATTATGTTTATAACATTAGTGTTCCTATTTTTGTATAACAAAAATTAGATCAAAAATTTCACATGGAAATTCCTTCCAAATTTGATGCCAAGGGAATAGAGAGTAAATGGTATGCCTTTTGGCAAAAAAATAATTTTTTCAAATCTACTCCTGATGAGCGTGAACCATATACCATAGTTATTCCACCTCCAAATGTAACAGGGGTTCTCCATATGGGGCATATGTTGAATAATTCACTTCAAGATATTATTATACGTCGTGCAAGAATGAGGGGTTACAATGCTTGTTGGGTGCCTGGGACAGACCATGCTTCAATTGCTACAGAAGCGAAGGTTGTCGCTAAGTTGAAGTCTAAAGGAATCGAAAAAAGAGATTTAACTCGTGAGGAATTCCTGAACCATGCATGGGAATGGACTGAAGAGTACGGAGGGGTAATTTTGGAACAATTAAAAAAATTGGGATGTAGTTGTGATTGGGATAGAACCAAGTTCACTTTGGATCCCGAAATGACAGAATCTGTACTTCAAATTTTCGAAAAGCTCCATGATGAGGGTCTCATTTACAGAGGATTTCGGATGGTTAATTGGGATCCAGAAGCCCAAACCACCGTGTCTGATGAAGAAGTACTTTTCGAAGAAAAAAATGGAAATCTTTATCATATTGCCTACCAAGTTGTGGATAGTGATGAAAAAGTAATTGTAGCTACGACGCGTCCAGAAACACTATTAGGGGATACAGCAGTTTGCGTTCATCCGGAAGACGAACGCTATTTGCATTTAAAAGGGAAAAAAGTTTATGTTCCATTGACAGAGCGTATAATTCCAATCATAGAAGATGATTATGTTGCCATGGATTTTGGAACAGGTTGTCTAAAAGTTACTCCGGCACATGACCAAAATGACAAAATTTTAGGTGAAAAACACCAACTTCAAGTTATTGATATTTTCAATTCAGATGGAACCTTAAATGAAAATGGTGGAGATTACCAAAACTTGGATCGATTTAAGGTAAGAAAAATTATTACTAAGGATTTAGAGGCTCAAAAGATTTTAATCAAAACGGAGTCTCACCGACATAAAGTTGGGATATCCGAACGAACCAAGGCCGTTATTGAACCTCGTCTTTCCGATCAGTGGTTTCTAAAAATGGAAGAATTAGCTCAACCTGCAATTGATGGAGTTCTAAATTCAAACTATATTGAACTTTTACCTGAAAAATTTAAAAATACCTATCGTCACTGGATGGAGAATATTCGAGATTGGAATATTTCAAGACAACTTTGGTGGGGTCAGCGAATTCCAGCCTATTTTTATGGAAAGGGTAAGGATGATTATGTAGTTGCTTTAGATGAAGTAAAAGCATTGGAAAAAGCAAAATTAAAAAGTGGAAACAATAGTTTAAAAGCGAATGATCTTCGTCAAGACGAAGATGTTTTAGACACTTGGTTTTCTTCCTGGTTATGGCCTATCTCTGTTTTTGATGGTATTAGATATCCAGAAAATGAGGAAATTCAGTACTATTATCCAACTCAAGATTTGGTAACAGGCCCTGATATTTTATTTTTTTGGGTAGCACGAATGATAATGTCTGGGTATGCCTTTAGAGATGAAAAACCTTTTTCTAAAGTATATCTTACTGGATTAGTTAGAGATCAGAAGGGTCGAAAAATGTCCAAACAATTGGGGAATTCCCCTGACGCTATAAAGCTTATTGAAGATTTCGGTGCAGATGCAGTTCGAGTTGGACTGATGCTTAGTTCAGCTGCAGGGAATGACTTACTTTTTGATGAGTCCTTATGCCAACAGGGAAAGAATTTTGCAAATAAAATTTGGAATGCTTATCGTCTGATTGAAGGTTGGAAAATTAAAGAAGATTTAAAAATGCCAAAAGTTGCCACAGAAGCGTTAGAGTGGTATGAGAATCAGTTTGAAAAATCACTGGCTTGGGTTGACGAGAACTTTGATAAGTATAGAATTTCTGATGCCTTAATGTCTATTTATAAACTTGTCTGGGATGATTTTTGCTCTTGGTTATTAGAGCTTATAAAGCCTGAATATGGCCAACCAATAGATCGAGAAACCTATAAAAAGGTGATTACTTTATTTGAGAAAAACTTAAGAATTCTGCACCCTTTTATGCCTTTTATAACAGAAGAGCTTTGGCATTTTATAGCTGATCAAAAACAAAGGGATTCGCTGACAGTCTCTGCCTGGCCTGTACGCCGAAATTTCAACGAAAAATGTATTAATGATTTTGAATTAGTTCAACAAATTATTGGAGGTATTCGGAATTTTAGAAAGGAAAAAAATATTGTCCCTAAAGATATGATTAGCCTTTATATCAATAAAGATAAGAGTAATTTCAAATTTGAATCTGCTATTTTAAAATTGGGAGGTGTTTCAGAGATCAAGTATTCCACCCCCCCTGAAGATTTTGTTGGAGGTAGTTTTAGAATAAGAAATTTAGAGCTTTTCATTCCAACGAATGCAGCAGAAGATCCAGAAGCAGAGAAAGAAAAATTGACACAAGAACTTAGTTATACCAAAGGATTTTTAGTTTCGGTTGAAAAAAAACTTTCCAACAAGCGTTTCGTTGCTAATGCACCTGAAAAGGTTATTGATTTGGAGCGAAAAAAGGCGTCAGATGCAAGAGAAAAAATCTTGTTACTAGAAAAGAATTTGGGATCGCTTTAGGGTAGATGAGCAATTGTTTGAATACCACCCTTAACCAAATCATTGACTTGTACATCAATTTGTGTTTTAAGGGGTAAAAAGATGTCTACTCGAGAGCCAAATTTTATAAATCCAGCATCTTCTCCTTGAACAACCTGCGATCCTTCCTCAGCATAATTTACTATTCTACGGGCGACTGCACCAGCAATTTGACGGTACAATACTTCTCCAAACCTTTTATTCTCAACTACAATAGTAGTTCGTTCATTCAACTCTGAAGATTTTGGATGCCATGCTACAAGATATCTCCCAGGATGGTATTTACTGAAGTTAACGATACCACTCATTATATATCGAGTAACGTGAACATTTAATGGTGACATAAAAATGGAAACCTGAAGACGTTTGTCTTTGAAATACTCTTTTTCGAAAACCTCCTCTACAATGACTACTTTTCCATCTACTGGGGCAATGAGATTTTTCTCATTTTTTGGAGTAGTTCTTTTTGGATTTCTAAAAAATTGTAGTACCAAAATCAACATTACTAATACTGAAATTTGAACGAGAATTTTCACCCATTCAATGAATATTTTATATTCAGCTAAAACAGTAACTAAAGCTACTAAGATGAATGTATTCATGATGATTCGATATCCCTCTTTATGAAACATATTCAGATAATTTTAAAATGAAATAAACAAAAGGAGCAGTATACAAAACACTATCCATTCGATCAAAAAAACCTCCGTGCCCTGGAATGAGTGAGCCACTGTCTTTTACTTTGGCCTCTCTTTTGAATTTGGACTGGATCAAGTCTCCAATTGTGGCTGTTATTATAATCATTATAGACAAAAGAGGGAAATTCCATTTTGGAAGTCCGGTTTCAAAAAATATTAAAGCCAAACCAAGTGCAAAACAGCTCAGTCCACCTCCCCAAAACCCTTCCCATGTTTTTTTTGGAGAGATTGAAGGAAAGAGTAAATTTTTCCCCCAACTTTTACCGAAGATATATGCAAAAGAGTTATTTGTCCAGATAAAGAGGTACATCAAAACTGTCAGATAATTATTGTCTAAGCTATTTAATTTTGTTGAAGCTAAAATAAAATATCCTGAGCCAACAAGATAGAAGAATGAAATTCCACTCTTCTGAAAGGGTTCAGAAGGAAACCTTTTTTCTTTAATTAAGCAGTATGTTAAGTATAAACTAGTAGCTAAAGTCAGACCTAAAAATGTGAAATGTAATACTGGATGAACTTGATCACTGTAGAGTTGATATGCCAAAAGTCCAAATACAATGAATGAGATAGGGCTTTTATAGTGAATCAGTTTTTGAAATTCAAAAAGAGCAAGAGAGGAGAAGATAAAAATAACAATCAGTAGGGTGCTGTTAGACCAATATGCTGAATAAATAATAAGTGCGACATAAAGGAGCCCTGATAGACTTCTTATAATCAATTCTTTCATGTGAATTTTATTTTCCTCAATAATAAAAAACGAAAAAATACCCTAGAATATGAAACAGTCAACTTTTTAAAATGGCTAAACATAAACTTATTTGTCTTCTAGAAGCAAATATATACTTTTTGAAGAGGTGCCTGATTTATCAGCTTGCTTTTCCTCTTCTGAATCCGACCTTATTTTTAGTGTTGTAATATTTGTAGGGATCTTCTTAGGGTATTTATTTTTGAGTAAAGTCATGCCTTGACTTACGTCTCGCACTAACTGATTCATATTTGCTTTTACAATAATTGTTTGTGGTAGATCATGAATTTTGAAATGCTTAATTTGATATTCACTCAACAATATTTTACCTGTGTTAGAAATGAGGTATTCGCAGTTTATTAAGGCAGCGCTATAAGCTTTTAAACCTACAGACTTTTGGGGGATTGATCCCGTTCCAAATTCATTTGATAGACTATTGTCTAAACTTATTATATGTTTAGGCTCCCAATTGTTTTCAATGCATATATTTTTGAAGTTTTCAGTCAAGTTGGATTTAATCTCGTTGAATAGGAATTTTCCACCTTTATTAGTAAAATTTTTTGCAAATCCAACATCAAGAGGATCATCTTGCTTCGGAAAAAACGGACTATTTTCGGTTTTTTTCGATTTACTTTTACCAAAAAGGCTATCCCAAATTCCCATTTTATTAATTACTTTTTCACCTTAGCATCTTCTATTTTTTCCTCGTTAGATTTATATGGTCTTTTGCCAAGAATATTTTCTAAATCATCCTTAAAAATAACTTCTTTTTCTAAAAGACGATCAGCTAATTGGATCAATTTATCTTTTGAAGAGGCAAGTAATGAAATTGCTCTATTATATTCTTTTTCTATAATACCAGAAATTTCATGATCAATTTTCCGAGCAGTCTCTTCAGAATAGGGTTTGGTAAAGTTATAATCAGCTTCTCCTGAAGAATCATAATAGGTAATGTTGCCCAAATTATCATTGAGACCATAAACAGATACCATTGCTCTCGCTTGACGAGTTACTTTCTCCAAATCACTCAAAGCTCCGGTAGATATTTTATCAAACATTACTTTTTCAGCAGCACGACCACCCAAAGCTGCACACATTTCATCTAGCATTTGTTCTGTTCTTATAATCTGTCTTTCCTCAGGTAAATACCAAGCAGCACCTAAGGACTGGCCACGTGGGACAATGGTTACTTTTACTAAGGGAGCTGCATGTTCAAGCAACCAGCTAACAATTGCATGCCCAGCCTCATGAAATGCAATAGTTTTTTTCTCTTCGGGGGTGATGATTTTATTTTTCTTTTCGAGACCCCCGATAATGCGATCCACTGCATCTAGAAAGTCTTGCTTACCTACAGATTTTTTATTTTTGCGAGCGGCTATTAATGCAGCTTCATTACAAACATTTGCAATATCTGCTCCGGAAAAGCCAGGGGTTTGTTTTGCAAGAAAATCTATATCTAATGTTTTGATTACTTTAATTGGTTTCAAATGCACCTGAAAAATTTCTTTTCGTTCATTTAAGTCAGGAAGGTCAACATATATTTGACGGTCAAATCGACCTGCACGCATGAGTGCTTTGTCTAATACATCTGCTCTATTAGTTGCAGCAATTACAATGACATTAGTATTTGTGCCAAAACCATCCATTTCAGTTAAGAGTTGATTTAAAGTGTTTTCTCTTTCGTCATTGGAACCAGTAATATTACTTTTTCCTCTAGCACGACCAATTGCATCAATTTCATCAATAAAAATTATGGATGGAGATTTATCTTTTGCTTGTTTGAAAAGATCTCTTACTCTTGAAGCACCAACACCCACAAACATTTCGACAAAATCAGATCCAGATAATGAGAAAAAAGGAACTTTTGCTTCTCCAGCAACTGCTTTGGCAAGTAGAGTTTTTCCTGTACCTGGAGAACCTACTAATAATGCACCTTTAGGGATTTTACCTCCAAGTTTAGTATACTTCGTTGGATTTTTTAAAAAATCTACTATTTCTTGTATTTCTTCTTTTGCCCCTTCCAATCCAGCAACATCTTTAAAGGTGGTTTTAACATCCGTATTTTTATCAAATAATTTAGCTTTTGATTTTCCAATATTGAAAATTTGACCACCAGGACCACCCGCACCTCCTCCAGACATACGCCGCATTAAGAAAATCCATACACCTATAATAATTATAATAGGTAAAAAGCCAATTAAGGCGTCAAACCAACGGTTTTCAACGGTAATAAATTCAAGACGGAAAACAATACCATTTTGGCGTGCCTTTTCTAATTTTTCTTCAAAAAGCTCTAAACTTCCCACTTCAAATTGATAGTGTGGTCCATTTGAATTTTCTTGACCAAAAATATTTTTCGAACTGATGGATTGGTGTTCACTTTTGCCTAGAGCCTCTTGATTTAATGTTACCTGAACACTGCTTTTATTTCGGATTACAATGACCTCATTTACATCTCCGTTATTAAGATATTTTTCAAAATTTGAAATATTTGTTTTACTCAGCGTTTTCCATGAGTCACTTCCTCCAAAAATGCTCATACTCAGTAAGGCGAAAATTATAGCCCCATAAAGCCAGTAAACATTAAATTTTGGAACCTTTGGTTTTTTTTGATCTTTCATAGCATTCTAATAATTTGAAGTAATTTGAATACTTTTCGCATCACCCCAGAGTTCTTCTAAATTGTAATATTCACGAATTTGATTTTGAAAAACGTGAACTACAACATTAACATAATCAATCAATACCCATTCTGCATTTACTAAACCCTCGGTATGAAAAGGCTTTTCGTTTAAAGCTTTACTTACAGTTTTTAAAATAGAGTTTACTATGGCGGATACCTGAGTATTCGAATTTCCACTGCAAACTATAAAATAATCGCAGGGGGTATTATCAATATCTTTAAGATCCAATTGATTTATTTTTTCTCCTTTTACGTTTTCTATCCCAAGAATGATTTCTTTTACTAGCTGAATATCTCTACTTTTTATTTTTACCATTTAACTATATTATTCCGAACAAATTTATTACATTTTCGTTCGTAATTCACTTCATCTATGGCCTATTTTAACTTAATCAAACTTAATGCCACCTCTTCAACTAATAATTATATTAAAGTAAAACGATCAAAGGGTGCTTGCAAGGATGGTGATTTGGTATGGACCAAACATCAAACCTCAGGCAGAGGACAAAGCGATAAATCGTGGCAATCTGAGGCGAATAACAGTCTGTCCCTATCTATCTACAAGACTTTTGAAAAGGAATCACCTAAACATCCTTTTGAAATTAGCTGCGCTGTAGCCTGTGCAATAATTCGAACATTGCATTCTATTGGAATTCCTGAATTGAATATTAAATGGCCAAACGACATTTTGTCATGTAATCATAAGATTGGTGGAATTTTAATTGAAAACACTTATAAATATTCGCGCCTAAATGAAACAATTATTGGGCTAGGACTAAACATCAATCAAGAAAAATTTGATTCACTTCCCCATGCAAGATCTTTGTTTATGATCACAAAAAGAAAATGGGACATTGAGACTGTTTTAAACTCCTTAATACAAAGTTTTGAGAATGTGTTGATTTCTGATTTATCAAATCATTTAAAAGCTAATTTAGCGGAGTTTAATTTATCGCTATGGAGGAAAAAAAAGCCCTCAAAATTTTATGGCTCAGAAGGAATCTTTGAAGCAATTCCTTTGGAAGTGACACAAGAGGGTAATTTGCTTATTTCAGACTTGGAAGGTGCACTAGAAAGGACTATAGATCTCAATCAAGCAAGGATGCTTTATTCAAAGGAAACAGTTTTAAGGAGTCCAGTTTGAAGGATCCTTTATCCACTTGTGAAGGTTTTGAGCTTCCGTTTCATTGATTTTATTTTGGTATAGAGCACAACTCAATAGGTGCTGATAATCACAAAGTGTTTTAATGGTAACTTGTGCCTCTTCAAATGCAATTGAGGCTTGAGGGAATCCATAGGTGAATAAAGCCAACATCCCAAGTACTTCACAATTTCCCTCCCTAATAACATTTACTGCATTGAGACTGCTTTTTCCAGTACTGATTAGATCTTCAATGACCACTACTTTTTGGTTAGGCTCCAATTTACCTTCAATTTGATTTTTTCTCCCATGTTTTTTTGGTTCAGGGCGAACATAAATAAAAGGAAGCTTAAGTATTTGTGCGACTAAAATACCGATACCTATTGCTCCAGTTGCGACTCCGGCAATGACGATATTTGGATCAAATTTCTTTTGGATTTCTTCAGCAAGAGTATTACATAAAAAAGTTCGAATCTCGTGATGGGATAAAGCGATTCTGTTATCACAATATATTGGAGATTGCCATCCGCTAGCCCAAGTAAATGGATTTTTTGGATTCAATTTAATTGCATTAATTTGTAAGAGTAACTCGGCTGTTTGTTGAGCAATTTTTTGATTAAAGACCATTCTCAAATGTATAAAGTTTTTTATAACCAGAAGCCAATTTTTTTGACAACTGATATTCAAGAAATCTCTGATGAATTTCCATTATTCTATGCCAAATATACTACAGTTATTAGCTTAATGAAAGCTTTAAAATCAAAGAAGGTTTCAGGAATATATTTATTCCACCCTATTAGAGAAAAGTTAGAAATGCATCTTATGAACCACTTTCCACTGGTCGAGGCTGCAGGAGGAATGGTAGAACATAAAGACGGGAGTTATTTATTTATTTATCGAAACGATAAGTGGGATCTTCCCAAGGGGAAAATAGAAAAAAATGAGACTATTATAAATGCAGCTATGCGTGAAGTTTCAGAAGAAACAGGAGTTGCCGATTTGATTGTATCCAAAACCCTACCCACTTCATATCATATTTTCAATGCGAAAGGGAAGTTTAAGTTAAAATTGACCCATTGGTTTTTAATGAAAACGAAATATGATTTACCATTAATTCCACAAACGGAGGAGAAAATTAAAAAAGCAGAATGGAAAACCAAAGACGAAATCCCTGATTTATTAAAAAAAAGCTATGAAAACATCAAAATAGTGGTAAACGCTGTGGTTGGTGAATAAGCGATTTAAGCCTGCTTAGATCTTACTGCTTTTGGAACTAATGAAGTGTAATCCCCCCCGAAGTACATAATTTCACGAACAATACTACTACTTATAAATGAGTGAGTGGCTGAAGTCAATAAAAAAACTGTTTCAATCCCCGAAAGTTTTCTGTTCATTTGTGCAACGCTTTTTTCAAACTCAAAATCAGCTGGGTTTCGGAGTCCTCTCAAAAGTGAATCAGCATTTACTTTTTTACAAAAATCAACTGTAAGGCCTTTATATGATTCAACGATAACTTTTGAATTATTTTTATTAGTTTTTTCGATAAATTTTATGCGGTCTTCAATTGGAAACATATTTTTTTTATCACTGTTTTCACCAACTGCTATAATGAGTTCATCACATAAAGGGAGAGCCCTTTCTATAATTTCCTGATGGCCAATGGTAATGGGGTCAAAAGAGCCGGGAAAAACAAATCGTTTCATCTTAAAATTATTCTCGCTTTAAAGCTGTTTGTAAAAGGTAACTAAAAAAATCTGAAAGTTCAATACCCATTGCACCAACTTGCTGAGGGATAATACTTTTTGAAGTCATTCCAGGAACAGTATTGATTTCCAATAGATGAGGTATATCGTCTACAAAGATAAATTCACTTCTGACGACGCCTTTTAACCCAAGTTTTTTATAGATTAATTTACTCCACTTTTCAACTTCTATTTTTGAGGATTTTTTAATTTTGGCAGGTGTAATTTCCTGAGCTTTACCCTCATATTTTGCAGCATAATCAAAAAAACTATTCTCGCTGATAACTTCAGTAATAGGCAAAACGGTTATTTTATTATTGAATTCGGCAACGCCTACTGACACTTCTTTTCCCTCTAAAGCACTTTCAATAATAAGTTGGTGGTCCTCTCGGAAGGCATTTATGATAGCGCGTTCAAGTTCAGACTTTGTATTTACTCTATATACTCCGTAGCTACTCCCAGCTCTGTTAGCTTTTACAAAACATGGTAGTCCAACTACTTTTTGAATTTTAATTAAATCAATTGGCTCTCCCTGATTTAGAGCAAAATGTTTAGCAGTTGGTACACCCCAAGCCCGAAGTACAGTAAGACAGTCTCTTTTATTAAATGTTAGTGCTGCATTGTAACTGTCGCAACTTGAAAAAGGAATTTTAAGTAATTCCCATAGCGCGGATAATTGACCATTTTCTCCTGGAGCCCCGTGAATCATATTAAAAATTACATCAAGCTCTACGTTATGGTTATCGCTTATTAAAGAAAAATCCCCCTTGGAAACTTTAAAAGTAGTTTTATAATCATCCACTGCAATCCATGCATCAGTTCGAATCGTGATGAGGTAAACCTCAAATAAATCTCGATCTAAATTTAAAAACACTGTTTTTCCGCTCAGAATTGAAATTTCAAATTCAGAGCTAAAACCACCACACACAACACCTACCTTTTTTTTACTCATTTTTGTATGTTACCTTGACAAAGGTATAGCATTTCAGACCAACTGAAAAAGCGAAGGTTTTATTATCTTAGCATAGATATAAAATCATGATTTTTTTACGTTTTTTTCTCAGTAAGTCCTTTTACAAACAATTACTCTATTTATTTATAAGTGTATTTGCTTTATTTTGGACTATTTCATACACATTAAAAATAATTACACATCATCAAGAATATTTACAAGTCCCAGACCTACGTGGTGTCGCTTTAAGTACCCTTCCAACTATGATGGAAAAAAAGCATTTACGATTTGAAATCATTGATTCCACAAGATTTGTTCCTGAACTCCCACCCCTTTCAGTTATTGATCATGTTCCTTCTGCAGGCAGTGAAGTAAAAACCAATAGAAAAATATATTTAACTATAAATCCATCAGGATATCGCCAAATTACTGTTCCTAATTTAATTCAAATTACTAAGAGAAATGCAGAGTCTATGATTAATGCAGTAGGTTTTAAGTTGGGTGAAATTTCATATATAGACAATATAGGTAAGGATATGGTTTTAGAAATTGGTTATAAAGGAAAGGTAATTAATCCAGGAGTTTTATTGCCAAAAACAAGCAAAATTGATTTAGTTCTAGGCAATGGAAAAAGATAATATTTCGACTGATTCAAAAAATTTTGAATTAGATGCTTTATATGAACATTACCACTTTAAAGCTGATCAGGGACAATCACCATTAAGAGTTGATAAGTTTTTGATGTCACGTATTGAGAAAGTGACTCGAAATAAAATTCAAAATGCCGCAAAAGCAGGAAGTATTTATGTCAACGAGCAGGTTGTAAAATCAAACTATAAAATAAAAGCAGGAGATGAAGTAAAGGTACTTTTTACTCACCCCCCTTATGAAAATATTTTGAAACCTGAGCCAATTGATCTTGATGTCGTGTATGAAGATGATACCTTGGTAGTGCTTAATAAACCTGCTGGTTTAGTTGTCCATCCTGGGCACGGAAACTATTCAGGAACACTTCTGAATGGTTTATTACATCACTTTGACCAATTGCCTACAAATAATAATAATCGACCGGGATTAGTTCACCGAATAGATAAGGACACCAGTGGACTTTTAGTGGTTGCAAAAACGGAAGCATCCATGACCCATCTTGCAAAACAATTTTTTGAAAAAACCTCAGAGCGAAAATACTTAGCATTGGTCTGGGGTGATTTTGATGAGGATCAAGGAACCGTTCAAGGGGCCATAGGTAGAAATCAAAAAAATAGACTTCAAATGACTGTTTTTGAAGATAATTCTCATGGGAAAGATGCTACTACTCATTTTAAAGTATTAGAACGATTTGGTTATGTTACACTTTTGGAATGTCAATTGGAAACAGGAAGAACGCACCAAATTCGCGCCCACATGAAATTCACGGGTCATACTCTATTTAATGATGGACGTTATGGTGGAGACAAAATCCTAAAAGGAACTAGTTTCACAAAATACAAACAGTTTGTAGAAAACTGTTTTTCACTTTTACCACGTCAAGCACTTCATGCCAAAACTTTAGGCTTTATCCATCCAGAAACTGAAGAAAAGATGGAGTTTGATTCACCCATGCCAAAAGATTTTGAAATTGTATTAGAAAAATGGAGGCAATACGCCCAGCATAAGAAATTACAATAGTTTAATTTATCCTTTAATTTATTACTTTTGAAATAGAAAATATTTTTACTTTATTTGTGATATTGAAATATGAAGTTACTCATTTCACCTGCTAAATCTTTAGAGTTTGAAAAAGATATACCTACAGAAAAAACAACAACACCCTTTTTTGAGAAAGAAGCTTTTTATATCAATTCTGTTTTAAAAGACCAATCAGCCAAGGATTTAGGAAAGCTGATGCATATTTCAGATGCTTTGGCATCATTAAATTGGGATAGAAATCAAAAATTCAAATCTCCTTCTACAAATTCTAGAGCTGCTGTTTTTGCATTTAATGGCGATGTATATTCAGGGCTGGATGCCTATACTCTTTCACAAGATAAAATTTGTGCTTTAGAGGATAGACTCCGTATCCTTTCAGGGTTATACGGACTTTTAAAACCATTAGATGCAATTCGGCCATACCGCCTAGAAATGGGCACACTTTTTAAGCTGGGTTCACATAAGAATTTATATTCTTTTTGGAAAACAAAAATTACAAATCAACTCAATGCCGAACTTAAAGAAGGGGAGCTTTTAGTCAACTTAGCGAGTAAGGAATATTTTAGTGCAGTAGATATTAAATCAATTCATTCACCGATAGCGACCCCTCATTTTAAAGACTTTAAAAATGGGAAACTCAAAATAATCTCTTTTTTTGCAAAAAAAGCTCGAGGTATGATGGTTAGGTATTTAATTGATCAAGGTGCTTCATCAATTGAAGATATACTGGGCTTTAATTTAGATGGTTATGCTTTTAGTGAGTTAGAAACTCAAGATGTTTTGAATCCTGTTTTTGTTCGGTGATTACTTTATTTAACAATATAATCCATTCGTTTTTTTTCGTTGCCTCTTTACTTTTTTTATCGATTAAGGCATCTCTAATATGATTTCATATTTTTTTAAGCGAATCAGAAACACCTAGTATATTTTCCTCTAAATAAAAAGACATGAATTCAGGAGTTAAATGAGTGCCTCCCTCTAGGCCGTCAGTAATCAACAATTTGTTTAGATCTAATTGGGTAAAGGTTTTAAGAAGAGGAATTGATAAGGGAGCATAACTATAATGCCAAGGTTCATAATAAAACCCTTTTCTATTAGTGTTTTGGGTATAGGGCAAATAAAAACCATATTTTTCAGCATGACGCTTCATCCAAATTCGGAGTTCTGAATAGGGACCTTTTCCATGAAATTTTTCAGTCACCAAGACGTCTCCTTCTTTAGGTTTTGATCCGTCTATAATATCTACATCTGTTCCCCAATGGTGTCTTGAGGTTCCAGGTATAGTTGAATACTCAATGATTTTACTGATGTTCTTTTTTGGTGAAAGTCCTGCAGCTTTATTAAATTTATATTTTCTATTCCAAATACTTTTTTGTCTAACATAAGATCTGTAACCTGATACTATTTCTAAAATAATTCCTTCTTTTTTAGCTTGAGTTTGCATTTTTTCAAAAGCTTTTCCCGGGTCAATAGCCAGGGGAATATTATTACTATACAAAGAAAGGTCACCCATTCCTAAAAGGAGTTTTGTTGAATATGGATCGTATTTGATACTTTTAGAATATGAATTAATACTAAGTAAACTTAGAGAAGTAGAAAGAAAAAGCCTACGATTCATTTGTAGTTCATTTTTATAAAGCGTTGCTGGATTTCTATGAGATTGATTTCAAAATGGTTGTCTAAAAAACTAATCCTTTCATCCAAATATAATATACTTACTTTAATGATTGAATTTAGCCATTAAAAAATTTACAACCAAAAAGCTTAAATTTCAAAGTGTAAAACTATCTTTAAAAAATGAAAATTATTCTTTTTTTATCTTTTTCCATACTCTTTAGTACTTCCCTTTTTAGTCAAGAAAGGCAACTAATAAAAGGTAAATTATTGTATAAAAATACTGTAGTTGTTGCCGCAAATGTGGTGAATAATACAGCACAAACAAATACTATAACTAATAGCGACGGTGAATTTGAAATTAAAGTTGCAGAAGGGGATGAGATTATTTTTTCATCAGTTCAATATCTAATTCGTTCTGTAAAAATCACTCAAGAAATTTTAACTAAAAATAGATTAGTAGTTAGTGTTAATGAAAATATTACGGAATTAAAAGAAGTAGTTGTAACTACTGAAGATAAGGATAGATTCCTAGATCTTTTAGAGGAAGAATTCAAAGGCTTCGATTACGATAAAGATAAATCTACTCGTATCAATAATAAATTGACAGACGATCGTCTTATTACAAATGGAATTGATTTTGTCAATATTGCTAAACTTATTTCAAAAGCACTGAGCTCTAAGTCTAAAGAAGAGCAAATGAAAATGAAACCAAGCGAAGTTTTACCACTTGTTTTTGAAACTTCTTTTTTTGAAAATGATTTGAGCCTTCGAAATGATCAGGTTATAGGATTTTTAGAATACATTGATGCTCAGATGAAAACAAGCGAACTTCTTAAACAAAGCAAACAATTTCAGCTGATAGATTACCTAATAAATAAAAGTAAAATGTATAAAAATATTTTAAGCGAATAATCAGATTCCTTAATATGCCAATGATTTTTTTTCTTTTTCTAACCTTTTGGCTCAATGATCTAGTTTTTGCGGATCATGAGCATAAGTTTTATGTCAGTACTACTTCAATTGAATGGAAACCTACATCAAAAAGTCTTCAAATAACTACTCAGCTTTTTACTGACGATATTCAATCAATTTTAAGCCAGCATAATCAGAGTATATATCTGGATCCAGATTCTGATACAGAAGTTATTAATCAACTTATTATAAACTATTTCAAAAAAACCTTGATATTTACTTTTGACGGAATCCCAATTTCTTATGCTTTTTTGGGCAAGGAATACGTGAAAGATATAACCAAATGTTTTATAGAATTAAAGTTTAAAGAGGTACCAAATAAGATTAAACTCTCAAATGAATTGTTTTTATCACTCTTTGAAGATCAACAAAATATAGTACATTTCAAAAGTTTAGATCAGCGAAAAAGTTATTTGTTGCATAAAAATAAGCGAAGTGTTTTATTGACTTTAAAACCATAATTTCCTTGATCTATTAACACAGATTAGTATATTTAATCAATAATAAATTCATGATGATGAAAAATCTTAAGTCGCAATCTAGTTTATTAACTTTAATTCTTTTCTTTAGCTTGATGTTTCTTAATGGTCAAACCCAAAAAGGGCATTCAAATAATAGCAAATTCAAGCAACTTTATGATCAATTCGCAGATCCAAATAAATATCACAATGCCTCTGGATCCCCCGGGGTAGAATATTTTCAGCAAAAGGTGGATTATGTGATGGATTTGGAGTTAGATGATGAGAATAGTAGATTATATGGTGAAGAAATAATAACATATACAAATAATTCACCGGATCGATTACCTTATTTATGGATCCAATTGGATCAAAATATTCGTAAAAAAGATGCACCAGCTTTAGAAAAAAATGGATCATCTAATTCAGCTACATTAAGACCTTCTTCATTTGTAAGCAATTACATTAATGAACCATTTGATGGTGGTTTTATTATTGATTGGGTTAAAGATAAAGACGGAAATCCACTACCATATCAAATTAATCAGACTATGATGCGAATAGATCTTACCAAAGCAATAGAACCTGGATCATCTTATGTGTTTCAAATTAAATGGTGGTATAATATTAACGATCACGTTGAAAAAAGAGGACGTTCTGGTTTTGAATTTTTTGAAGAAGATGGTAATAAAGCCTATGTAATTGCTCAGTTTTTCCCAAGACTTTGTGTTTATAATGATGTAGAAGGGTGGCAAAATTATCAGTTTTGGGGGAATGGTGAATTTGCTTTGGAATTTGGTGACTACGAAGTCAATATTACTGTTCCCTCTGATCATATCGTTGAGGCTACAGGGAGTCTTTTGAATCCAAAAGATGTCTTAAATAAGGAAGAGTATAAAAGATTTATAGCTTCAGAGAATAATTTTGAGGAACCTATTCTTATTGTTAATCAAGAGGAGGCTATAGCAAAAGAATCACTTTTTTCTAAAAAGAAAAATATATGGAAGTATTATGCAAAAAATGTAAGAGATTTTGGATTTGCTTCCTCAAGAAAATTTATTTGGGAACGACAAGCTGTTCAAGTTGGATCACAAAAAGTAATGGCAGTCTCAATTTATCCAAAAGAGGGGAATCCGCTTTGGGAAGAGTATTCGACAAAAGCTGTTATTCAAACTTTGAAAACGTATTCTAAATTTACATTTGACTATCCCTATCCAAAGGCAGTTTCTGTACATGCCAAAAATCAAGGAATGGAATATCCAATGATATGTTGGAATTATGGAAGACCAGATGAGAATGGGAACTATTCAGATAGAACAAAATTTGGTATGATTAGTGTAATAATTCACGAGGTTGGGCACAATTTTTTTCCTATGATTGTCAATTCTTATGAGCGACAATGGGGGTGGATGGATGAAGGTTTAGATACTTTTGTCCAATATTTAACTGAACAAGAATTTGGGGAAACATATCCAGAAGCCATTCCAGGTTTATCAAAATATCCCTCAAGAAGAGGAAATCCCCAAAATATCGTTCCTTACATGGCAGGGGATCAAGATTTTATTTCTCCAATCATGTCAAATCCTGAAAATGTATACCAATTAGGACCTAATGCATATGCAAAACCCGCAACAGCATTAAATATTTTAAGAGAAACAGTTATGGGGAGAGAAGCTTTTGATTATGCTTTTAAAACATACTCAAAGCGATGGATGTTTAAGCACCCAACTCCTGAAGATTTTTTTAGAACCATGGAGGATGCTTCGGCCATTGATTTAGATTGGTTTTGGAGAGGGTGGTTTTATACTACAGATGCAGTTGACATAGGAGTTAAAAAAGTAAATAAGTATTATTATTCTGATACACCTGATGAAAAAGCAAAAGCAAGATTGGAGAGTTTTGGATATAATTTAGAGGACCTTCCAGAGATAGTTTTTAAAATTGATAATAATAGTGAATTGTATGATCCTAATGTTGCAGTTAATAACCCAATTGGTAATTCAAAAATAATAAAAGATTATTTGAAGCAAGAACAAATTACTTCGGATAAAGTACCCAACTATTTTTATGAAATAGAATTTGAAAAGCCTGGGGGATTGGTTATGCCTCTTATAGTAGAGTACTCTTATGCCGATGGTTCAAAAGAACGTGTTACATATCCTGTCCAGTTGTGGAGAAAAAATGACGCTAGTGTAAAAAAAATAATTACTTCTAATAAAGAATTGATTGGTGTAACAATTGATCCTGATCAGGAAACAGCAGATGTAAATTCTGATAATAACAGTTGGCCTAAAAAGGAATCAACTTCTGACTTTGATAGATTTAAAGAAAAAATAAAAGGTTAATAACCTAAGAAACTTTTGAATCCAAGTTCATTTTAATCAGTCTTTTTGTTAAACCTACTATATTTGTTTAAAATCTAATACATGCTATTATTTATTAGTGGAGCTGAAATTGTTTTTGTTTTTTTTATTGTGTTGCTTGTTTTTGGAGCAGATAAAATTCCTTCTATAGCAAGAACATTAGCTAAAGGAATGACTCAAGTCAGACAAGCTACAAATGATATTAAAAGTGAAATTCAAAAGACGACTAATGTAGATGTTGAAAATCCTACTAAGTCAATTACTCAAGACCTTAAAAAAGAAGTGGAGGAAGTCAAAAAAGATTTTACAGATCTTGAAGATTCAATTAGACGCGACTTATAATATTCGACTCAAAGTAAGCCCATCTCTTAGAGGCAGAAGAGTTGTTTGTATGCGATGATCCATCATTAATTTTTTATTGAACCTTTTTATTGCTATTGTTTTGCTGTCTTTAGGATTAGCCTCACTAAGAACTTTTCCACTCCACATAACATTATCTGAAATAATTAACCCCCCTTTTCTCATTTTTGGAAAAACGTTTTCGAAATATACAATGTAGTTTTCTTTATCAGCGTCTATAAATACTAAATCATAAGGGCCTTCTATCTTAGTTAGAACATCTATTGCTTTTCCTAGATGTCTTTTTATTTTATGTGAATATTTGCTTTTTTTAAAAAAACGCTCTTGGATATTCACCAATTCTTCGTTGCAGTCAATAGTATGGATTTTACCATTATCAGTAAAACCCTCTGCTAAACTAAGTGTTGAATAGCCAGTATATGTTCCTATTTCAACAATAGTATTTGCTTTAACTAGATTAGAAATAAGACTTAAGAATCGTCCTTGAAGTCTATCACATATCATTCTAGGTTGCAATACCTTTTGATATGTTTCTTTTTCTAATTCAATCAATATTTCAGGAACAATATCACTGTGTTCAGTAGCATAAGTAAACCAATCTTGATTGATTCCTTCAGATGCAAGCTGAGTATTATTTTTTTGGTATTGCATATTCAAAACGTTTAATGAGGGTTGGAATTGCATAACCATCTAATCCATTTATGCTTACAATATTACCTTTGTCCAGTTGAATCCATCCGTCTTTTCCTAGAAGTTGTTCTTCAATGAAGAGATGTTCTATCTTACCTACAACCAGTACAGTATCATTTTCTTTTATAAGATATTCGTTGACGTAACTACATCCTATTTGTATTTGGGCTCCCTTTACATAAGGAGCTTTCCAACCTTGCTTTATTTCAGGCTCTAGATTGGTTTGATCAAATTCTGAAATATTATCAGGGTATTTAGCTGAAGTATGGTGTGCATCTTCGATCTGATTTGAGGAGATTGCATTAAGGGTGAAAACGCCTGTTGATTTCATATTTGCATGTGAATTTCTGGGAACTGTTTTAGGCCTTAAAATAAATCCAATAAGAGCAGGATTACTACCCAAATGAATAATAGAGCTAAAAACTGCTAGATTTTCATCGCCCGAAGGTGAAATGGATCCTATTAAATGTGCTGACTTATAGCCAGTAACACTATTTATTAAATTTAGCCTATAAATTTTTGATAAGCCCTCAAGCTCATTTAATTCAAAATGTCGCATATTTTTATTTTAAAGGTAGCTAAGATATAAATGACTATTATCTAAGAGTTAGATTTCTTATCGAATTGAATTATAATATAAATTAAAATTACTACAGCAATTATTAAAATACCTATATACCCGTAATGATCAATTGACTTACCTGAAGATAAAAAACCTTTTAAAATTTTATTGTCTAGCAATGAAATGAATAAGGCTAAAGGAAGTAGTATTAGTAGAAATTTATATTTTTCAAAAATTTTCATTTAATAAATGATATTGACGATTATAATTATAGATTCTTTAAATTTATAAAAACTTTTACTAGAACGCATTATGATATTACACACTACATTAATTATGCTTTGGACATTCTTTTTTCAGACTGACTCCATTGAAGGAACTTGGATTACCACTGATGATGAGACAGGTAATCAAAAATCTGAAGTCCTCATTTTCAAAGAAAACGGAAAGCTTTATGGGAAAATCACAAAATTACTTTTACCCGAGGATCAGGGGAAAAAGTGTATAAATTGTAAGGGGAAAAATAAAGACCAGTCTATCGTAGGAATGTTAATTATAAATGATCTACAGTTAGACGACTATAGCTGGGAAGACGGAACTATCTTAGACCCTAAATCGGGAAAAGTTTATGATTGTAATATTGGATTTGAAGATAGTAATACATTAAAGGTAAGGGGTTACATTGGTTTTTCTTTGCTTGGGAGAACTCAAATCTGGAAGCGTAAGTAAATACCTGAAAAAAAATCGTCCAGATGTAAAGTCTGGACGATAATTTAACTTAAACTAAAAACAAAAATTGAATTAAATAAACAAATAAAGTAGTTTTATTAATTATTATTTAAAGATAATGTCAAATAATCTATTTTTTTATACCAAAATGTATTAAAATAGACATTTTATTAAATATTCAATAATTTATCCTAAAAATGAAATCTTCATAACCTATGATGAAATATTTTTTCAAATTCACAAATAAATACTTATTACTATTATAAATCATTATTAGTCAAAGCGGACCTAATCTTTATTTTAAGATATTTCTAGATTCAAAATAGTTGAAAAGGTCTAATTTAAATGTAGTTTTAGTTAGTTGAGAATTTTTCATTATTATAATATCTTCTTCATTTAGTTCAGAAAAAATACCACAGAGTAGAGATATTGTAGAGTTAACTATATTAGTAGTTTATTAATTATAAATCAATTAAAATGAAAAAATTTATTTTACCATTAGTAGCTGGATATGTATCTGTTGCTGCACTTGCAGGTATTGTTGTAGTACCTTTATATTTCAACCCAACAACAGCTGCATTGCACGAAGCTTTTCCAACTGCTTATTATGCTGAACCTGTTCTTTGGGCTGGATTCGCTGCTGGATTATTACAAACTTTATTACAAGTAATATTTTGGGATAAAATGGGTTTTAGAACAATTAAAGATGGGGCTCTAAATGGAATATGGTTAGGAGCTATATTAGGAGGTATTCAAAATTTGAATGAAGCTTCTCAATATGCTGTATTTAATGCTACTGGTCAAGCGTTTATTACTGTTTTAATATACATAATATTTACTGCTGTCTCTGGAGGGGCAATTGCGTGGGCATTTGCCAGAGGTGAGAAAAGCTAATAATGAAGTAAGTGAAGACTTGTGTTTATTTATTAATTAAGTTCAGGAGGAAAAATACGGAGTAGAAATATTATAGATTTTTATAACACCAATAGAATTAATGCTTCTAAGTATTATAAGTTGAGGTATGGATTGATTAAGAATTAATATATTGGAAGGAATTATTAATTATTTGGGTACTTAACGCGGATTATACAAATGTTAATAAGAAGTAAACTCCTACGGGTGTTTAGCTCAGTTGGTTTAGAGCGCTACCTTGACAGGGTAGAAGTCGGGGGTTCGAATCCCTCAACACCCACAAAGGTTCACAAATAAAGTGAGCTTTTTTAATACCTTACTTCGAACTTTAGTACTTTTTAAAGAATCTTAGTACCGTACTTTTTAGTGTTTAAATTACAAAACTAGTTTAACTGGAATAACCTACAGTAAATTTATTAGCTTTAATAAAGTTTTATCTTAATGATCCAGTCTTATAAAAAATCTCCTGAATTAGCTGAAACCTATGATGCCATTTTAATTGGTACAGGTATCGGTTGTCTTTGTACTGGTGCATTACTCTCAAAAACAGGAAAAAAAGTTTTATTACTAGAAAGACATTATACGGCAGGAGGCTTCACACATGTTTTCAAAAGAAAAGGATTTGAATGGGATGTAGGTATACATTATATAGGAGAAGTTCAAAGACCTAATAGCATATTGAGGAAGTTGTTTGATTATATTTCAGATAAAGAATTACAATGGGATGATATGGGCGAAATATATGATCGTATTATTTTGGGAAATAAGCAATACGATTTTGTTAAAGGTGTAGATAATTTTAAATCTAAAATGGTAGAGTATTTTCCCAATGAAAAAGAAGGAATCGAAAAATATGTCAATTTAATTTTTGAAGTTAATAGAGCAGCGTCAAAATTTTATATAGATAAAGCATTACCAAAACTTACTAGTTTACTTTTTGGAAGCTACATGAGAAAAAAATACTTGAATTACTCTGATCGAACTACTTATGATGTTTTGAGTGAACTCACCAAAGATGAAACCTTAATTAAGGTCTTATGTGGACAATATGGAGATTATGGACTTCCACCAAAACAAAGTAGTTTTGCAATGCATGCTTCTGTTGCAAAACATTACATGCAGGGAGGAAGTGTTCCTGCAAAAGGTTCTTCGGAAATTTTAAATACTATTGAAAAAGTAATTGAAAAAGGTGGTGGTACTATTTTAGTTCGTGCAGAAGTTGATAAAATAATTATAGAGAATAATAAAGCTAAAGGTGTCAAGATGACTGATGGCAGTTGTTTTTATGCACACAATATCATTAGCGGAACAGGTGTTTTTAACACCTTCGAAACCTTACTTCCCCCAGATGTGATATACAGGCATAAGCTAAATGAAAAATTAAAAAGCGTTAATCCATCAGTAGGATATGGATGTCTTTATATTGGTTTAAAGGGCTCACCAGAAGATCTAAAACTTCCAAAAACAAATTTATGGATTTACCCAGATGACCTGGATCACGACCAATGTGTAGAAAGATTTATAAATGATAATAAAAAAGAATTCCCCTTAGTTTATATATCTTTCCCCTCAGCTAAATTTTCTGATTGGAATGAACGTTATCCTGGAAAAAGTACAATAGATATTATTACAATGATTCCTTATGAAGCTTTTGCTAAATGGGATGGAACAGTATGGAAAAAACGTGGTGAAGCTTATGAAATTAAAAAGGAAGAATTTACTCAACGTCTTCTTCAACATTTATTCAAACAACTACCCCAACTGAAAGAAAAAGTTGAATTATATGAATTTTCCACTCCTCTTACAGCAAAACATTTTTCAAATTACAAACAAGGTGCACTGTACGGAATTGATCATAATCCTAAACGATTTCGACAAAATTTTTTAAGACCAAAGACAAAAATAAAAAACCTCTACTTGACTGGCCAAGATATTGTAACTGCAGGAGTAGGTGCTGCATTATTTTCAGGTTTAATTACAGCTAGTGCAATAACTGGCAAAAATTTTATTCAAAAAATTTTTAGGTAATGGTTTTATGTTAACAGCTTCTGATATTTTCCTGCAACTTCTATTCCTCCTGAAAACCCAGTATCAGTCAAAAGGATTGTTTTTGTTTTTTTATGGAATAACTCTACTCTTATTTCTGCCCTCATACTTTCTTCGATTCTTGCATCCATAAAACCTAAAATGGGAGCAGCAAGCTCTGTGGATTTATTTCTTTTTACCCAGAGACTTAATCTGAATTTTCTATTCTCCATAACTATCTCAACTTTGTTCTCCAATACATTACATTTTATTATCCTTGAACCATTATAAGTAGTAAACTCATATAATTTTCCTTCGAATAATAGTCCTCCAATATGGCCAATAAATGAAGAATTTAACCAAGGAATTAATGCTATTGAAGCTTTAACAGATATACCAGGTTGTGAAAAATTATTGCTCTGCATCCAAATATAGGCTTCTGGAAAAGAATATCCCCAATCTTTTTCTATATAACCTTTCCCTTCTTTAAACGAAATTGATTCATCATTAAGAACCAACCCTCCTTTTATAAAATGATTCATACTTAAAATTCCATGATAGCATTCCATGAATGGGACAAATGAAAAAGGACCCATTATACCAGGGGATAATAAATTTGAAGGCCATGGAGAAAGATGATCAAAATTTACTTCTCCTTTTATGTTTGGAAGGTCAAGTATCATTTTATTAGAAGAGAAAAAATTATTGCCAATAAATAAAGAGTGTTTTTTAGGTGAGGGACAAAAATCATTTGAATCAAAGCGATGATACCATGCCTTATCTTTTTTCCCGTCTAATACTTGTATAAAGGCTTGTTTACTGCCGTTTTCATCCATAGCAATTCCAGGAATGATAGCTACGGCCTGTGACTGGTCCTTACTAACCAACTTGTAATACCAACCTTCAAAAAAACGATTAGACTTACCCCAACCGTGATAACAATCGTCATGCCATAGAGCATGAAGTCTATTAAAAATCAAATTTAATTGTAAATTTATTTTCAAGATGTAGTTCCTATTTATTCATTACTTAAATCTAAAAAAATCTTTTGGAGTGATATCAAATTCCTCCATATCTATTCTATTTTTTTTGAATTCTAACAGATATTTCTTACGAGTAAAAAAACCATCCAGCTCCTTCTTTATATTTTATATGATGCATGGAAGACCAATACTTTCCACAAAGAGCACAAAATTTCTGTCGCACTAAAGAAACTTATAAGATAATATTAAATTTTTTTATTTCATCTTGAAAAATATATTCAATTTGAATAGGCCGGCAACAAACTTCACAATCCTCAATGTAGTTTTGAATTTCATCTGAACTTTCCAATAACATTGAAATTTGTTGCCAACAATAAGGACATGTAAAAAAATGTTCAATCATTTTAAGAATCTAAATTTACCCTTGTAGAGATTTTATAAAATTAATATAAGAATTATAAAAATCAATTGAAATTCTTATAGTGAAGTACTCCGTCTTTTTTCATTCTTTAAAGGCAAAAAAATGTTTTATGGTTTTTCAGTGAGTAGTACTATTCTGTTTTTTTCAATAATAATTTTTCTCTCTTTATAAAGAACCCCAAGCGCTTTTTTAAATGCTTTTTTGCTTAACTGAAGTTGTTGCATAATATCATCTGGATTGCTTTTATCAGAAAGATTTAATTCTCCTAAAGGTTCTAGTTTCTTTAAAATGATTGCACAATTTGATTCTATCACATTTAAAAATCCCTGTGGCTGAAGTGAAACGTCATACTTTCCGTCTTCTCTAATTTTTTTTATGTATCCTATTTTTTCCATGTTCTTTTCTATAGGCTCAAAAATTTCATTCTCGTATAATAATCCTTCAAAAGAACCATTAATTAATACACTAAAACCCAAATCAGTTTCCCTTTCAATAAGAAGCCCTACTTTCTCTCCAATATCTAAATCCATATTCTAAAGGTAAAATATCTTTTGTGGTTATCTTAAAGATTGAAGTGATAAGTTATAAATGATTGAAAACCTTTTCTATTTTGATGAAGACCATAAATTTAATTTTAAGATCTATTATTTAGATACCCTTTAATTTATTCTTTGATTTTTTTATTCATTTATTTTATATACTTATTTGTATATTGTTTTTTTCTAAATAATCATAAATCAATTAAAATGAAAAAAATACTATTGATATTCTTTTTTGCATTGTTAGGATGTGATCAAGTTGAACCTCAAAAGAATGTTTCAGAAGAAGATAATATGTGGACATTTGAAGATACAGATGGTACATATATTCAGTGGCTAAGTGAGAAAAGCAACGCTAATGAAATGTTATTTCATGCTATGAAGCATATGTATAATGTTGAAAGACAAAAATCTCAAACTTTTTTTGAAAAAGCTCTCGAATATGATTCTAACCTTTTTGCTCCTCATGTTGTTTTGGCGGGTTTAGCAAGAAAAGGATCTAATAAAGAAAAAATGCATATAGATAAAGCAAAAGAACTAGTTTCAAATAATAACGAAACATCGAAATTATTTGTTTCCCTATTGGATATTGAAAGAGGTGGAGCAAATTGGCCTTTAATATCAAAAGGTGCTCATGATTTATGGTCAAGAATGAGAAAATTAGAACCTAAAGGTAAACTTATTCATTATTTCTATGCATTTACAACACCTGGTTATGATAATAAAATTAAAGAAATGGAAAATCTTCTTAAAGAAATTAAGTACAAGGAAGGTGATAATAATTCAATGCCAGAATCAGGTGACCATACATATATGATTCCGCCAATAATAAATTCTTTAGGATATTTTCATTATGCTAAAGGTGATAAATTAAAGGCAAAAAAATTATTCGAAGAATACATTGATTCCTATCCAAATGGTTATAACCCGTATGATTCTATGGGGGAGTTTTATTTTAATGTAGGAGATTTTGAAAATGCATTAATTTATTACAATAAAGCAATTGACAATTACCCAAGTTCTATACCAGCTAGAACGATGTTAAACAGAATTAATAATAAAAAATAAAGCCTTTTCAAAGATTTTTATCATCTTATTCTGCTGGGCTCTCATAGTTATTTTATGGGGGGGGGGTTGACTTTACTTAATGAGAAAATACATAAATAGAACTGCAATAGTTTAGTACATAAATATATTGGTCCTTTTCATAACAAAAAGTAAATGTAAATTTTTTAAAGAGTGAAACCAATTCGTATTTATTAGTATTGGTTGTAATTTGGTATCATAAGAAATTTATATAATGGAATAAGGTTTTAAAATTTTAGATTACTAAATCTAAATTGATTATTGTCTAATTTAGCTTTGCTTGAAATCCATTTGTTATGGTTGGGTGGGAATGAAGTTATGATGATTGAATATGTTTGAAAGAAAACCTTCATTTCGAATTCCCCACTTTTTTTATTTCCCATTATTTAAAACTTATATTTCGAATAACCATTTTAGGGTAAAATCCGTAGTTATTAATTAAATGTTTTTGAAGGATATATTATCAATCCAGAATTTGAATTGTATCTTAAGTATAATATAATTTTAGATATTAGTCTTATCTAAACATGAAGCAGCTTACTTACATTTTTATTTTTACCCTTTTGATTGGTTGCTTTAGCCGTGATTTTGAAATAATCGAAGAAAACTTGATTGAATATTTACTTGTAATAATCAAATCTAAAGGAGGAATTATTGATTCAACAGGAGGTGTATATCCCTCTGGAGAAATCATTACATTGACAGCTTCAGCTGATAAAGGATATGTTTTTTCAGAATGGTCTAATGGATTAGATACTAATATTATAAATATTAAGATAGAATCAGATATTACTCTTGAGGCAATTTTCATTCCAAAAAAAAACGAACCCCCAACGATTAGTTTAGTAGGGTCATCAACAATAAATATTCAAAGGGAAGATTCATTCATAGACCCTGGTGCACTTGCAGCTGATATTGAAGATGGTGATATTACATCATTAATTAATATTTCAGGCGATTTAAATACTTCAATTTTAGGAATTTATACTCTAATTTATGCAGTATCTGACAGTTCTGGTAATACAAGCACAATTTCAAGAACAATAATTGTAAATGAGAAGAGAAACAGAATTATATATTTTGAAAATGGAACATGTAAATGCCCAGACGCTTCAGTTGGTTTCAAAGAAATAATAAATCAAGTTGAGTACACTGTTGTGGATAATCAGACAATAAAAGTTGAAATTTTGAATAACAACATAAACTTATGCACTACCCTTGTAAGTGATATGAGAGAGTTATTTATTAATAATATAAACTTTAATACAGATATAGGTTTTTGGGATACCTCAAATGTAGTTCAAATGGATAAAATGTTTTTTAAAGCATCAGAGTTTAACCAAAATATTGCAGATTGGGATTTAGGAAAAGTAAAAAGTACGTATGCAATGTTTAAAAAAGCTACTTTATTTAATAAGAATATTGAATTTTGGGATACATCAAGTGTTGAGAATATGACTGAGATGTTTAGTGAAGCAGATTCATTTAATCAAGATATTAGCTCATGGAATACCTCAAATGTAATTTATATGTCTTATATGTTTTACAATGCAATTGCCTTTAATCAACCGATTAACTCTTGGAACACTTCAAGCCTTGAATTAACAACAGGAATGTTTCATGGAGCCAAATCATTTAATAATGAATTAAGTGATTGGGACACATCAAAAGTAAACTCTATGTCTGGGATGTTTAGAGAATCAGCACAATTCAATAGTGATATATCCAAATGGGATACATCTAACGTAATAGCAATGGCATTTATGTTCAAGAATGCTTCTGTTTTTAATCAGAATTTATCCAAATGGTGCGTGGAAAAGATCCCTCAGGAGCCATCAGATTTTGCAGAGGGATCAGCTTTATTTGAAGTTAATAAACCTAGCTGGGGTAATTGCCCTACTTCGAAAAAGGAATAGATTTATAAAAGGTATAAACAAAATCTTTTAAGAATGCAGGGAAAGTTGTAAGTATAACTTAAATACAAAAATCACATTCTAAAAAGTTATGAAAGGGACAATATAAATATTGATTATTCTTAATCTAAAAATTAATGAAGAGGATAACCGATGTTTTAAATAGTACCTTTTTTTGAACCATAATAAAATAATCCTAAAGTTACTAATCCCATGACTATTACGGGTAGTGGAGCAGTTGGCTGACCTGTAAAAACATTAATTAAATCAGGTAAAGCAAAGAATCCAGATAAGACAAACAATAGGAATGATATTCTTTTTAAAACACTAATATCATTAAATGATAGAGAGCCATATATAAGAGATATAATCCCAAGAACAAGTAATCCAAGCACTAGAGCAAATTGTTCAAAGATTATTATTGCATCTGGTGATGGATCTGAACCAAAAGCATCAGTAGTAAGCATCATTTTAAATTCAGGTGAAAATAACGAAATGTACAATGGAAGTGCTTGAAGGAACATTAGTACTATATTAATTTTAAAAATTGTTTTGATATTCATTATAAGCTGATTTATGTTTAATGAGCTAATGTAATAAAACTCTTAGCTTTAAGATTAGTATTTATTATATTTAAGATATGAAAAGAAGAGCATTTATAAAAAATAGCGTTACCCTTAGCTCCCTATCAGTTTTACCATGTTCTTATTCATGGAGTTTGGTCTCAAGTGATATAACTGGACTAAGTGCTTTGGAATTATCAATGGGTATAAAAACAAAGCAATTCAGTTGTTATGAAGTAATGCAAGCTTATTTAACTCGTATTCATAAGTATAACCCAGTTTATAATGCGATTATTAGTATGGCCGACGATCAAAATCTATTTGATCAAGCAAAAAAAGCTGATATAGCCATAGAAAGGGATGAATATTGGGGATGGATGCATGGTATACCACATGCTATAAAGGACTTAGCCCCTCTTAAAGGTTTTGCCTACACCAGTGGTTCCCCCATATTTGCTGATAGAATAGCTGATGAAGATGGATTTATTACTTCTAAAATAAGAAGTCAGGGAGCCATTTTTATAGGGAAAACCAATACCCCCGAGTTCGGTCTTGGCTCGCAAACATATAATCCGGTTTTTGGACCTACGGGGAATGCTTACAACCCATCACTTACCGCAGGCGGTAGTAGTGGTGGAGCTGCCTGTGGATTGAGGACTGAAATGCTCCCTGTAGCTGACGGTGGAGACATGATGGGCTCTTTACGTAATCCAGGAGCTTTTAATAATGTTATAGGTTTTAGACCTAGCACTAATGTAGTGATGGAAGAAGGTGATGAAATTAACCGATTACTTTCAACTTCTGGTCCAATGGGTAGAAATGTCACAGATTTAATTGGTTTGTTGAAAACAATTTCTTTAAAACCAGAATTTAATGAAATAGAGCCATTGGATTTTAATGATCTCAAAATAGGTTGGCTTAAAGATTTAGGTGGTTATTTAAAATTTGAACCAGGTATTCTCGAGTTATGTGAAAATAGTTTAAGAAAGTTATCCTCTGCAAGAGCACAAGTCGAATTAGCACAAATTAATTTTACTCCTTCAGATTTATGGACATGTTGGACTACGTTAAGGCATCAAACTCGTGTGAGAATGTTAGACTTTTATGAAAATCCGTTAACTCATAATTTACTCAAACCAGAATTATTATGGGAAATTGAACAAGCACTTAAACTAAAAGAAGAAGATATAAAGCAAGCTGAGCTTATTCGAAAGGAATGGTATTCTGAATTAGACCGACTTTTTAATAAATATGATTTTCTAATTCTACCAACAGCACAAGTCTTCCCCTTTTCTTCTAATATTCATTGGCCAAAGGAAATAAACGGAAGATTAATGGATACTTATCACCGGTGGATGGAGGTAGTAATAATGGCAAGTATTGGAGGAATCCCTGCAATAAATCTTCCAACAGGATTTGATGCTACAGGAAGGCCAATGGGCTTACAAGTAATGGGAAAATTTGGTCATGATAGTAGGGTATTACAATTTGGTTTAGCATATGAGCAAATCACAAATTACCTTGACAGAAAACCAGAATTAGATCTCTCATGATTCAGATATTGAACCTCATTAAATTTTAATTTCAACTTCGTTTAAAGAATCATCAAGTTGTTCAAATGAATTAATCACAAAATATTTCTTTTGGACTCTATCGATTTTAAAATTTTTATACACATTTTCAACGTTAAAACTTTCTTTAATTAATTTAATTGAAAGTGTATTTTTCATCTCCTTACTGTAGGATATTATTTCTGCTCCATAAGCTTTTAAGCCGCTTGATGTTTTCATTAATCCAAACTCTAATGTGGGTTAATTAAAAATCCTTTTAAACTTTTTGACATTACCCCTCTTAGTTAATTCAAAGGGGGTTTTTTTGTAGCTTTATGGAATGAGGAAATTTTTATTTTATTTTATTTTATTAATAATAGGATGTACAGAGAGTAAAGAAGAAGAAATAGAAAACATTAAACTTGATGAGAAATTAGCAAAGGAGTTAGTTTCTCTATCTGTAAAATGTGTTGATCAAAAATATCCATATAAAATAGGATATAGATTTACAGATGAAAATTGGTTAAAGCCACACTATGAAATCACACCTTCATTTTATGGATGCTGGGATTGGCATTCCGCAGTTCACGGTCATTGGGCAATGGTTAAAATATTAAAAGATTATCCAGAAATTTCTGATAGAGATATTATACTATCTAAACTTGATAAAAATTTAAGTAAAGAAAAATTGAATAAAGAATATGAATTTTTTAAACAGGAATTCACTAAAGGATTTGAAAGAACCTATGGCTGGGCTTGGTTAATGAAACTATATTCAGAACTACTTTCTTGGGATTTTGATAAAGCGCAGATATGGGCAGCCAACATGAAACCACTTGTTAATCTTCTAAGTGAAAGAACAATTTTATTTTTAGATAAACTTTCAACTCCACTTAGACCAGGAACGCATGCTAATTCTGCATTCTCATTTTCCCTTATGATTGAATATGCAAAAATAGCTGATGATAAAGCATTATTTAATAAGATTAAGGACTATAGTATTAAAAATTTTCTAGGAGACACAAATTGCCCTGTAAATTATGAACCTTCAGGTACAGATTTTCTATCACCTTGTCTCGCTGAGGCTGGACTAATGTCATTAGTTCTAGATAATAAAGAATTTAATAAGTGGTTGTATAAATTTTTACCTTCATTTAATGAAAGGAAATTCAGAAATATAATAAATCCTCCTGAAGTACTTGACCCTATGGATCCTGGAATTGGACACTTAATAGGTTTGATGCATCATAGAGCATGGACTCTAAAGGATATATCGGCTAAACTTGAAAATAATCGTGATAAAAAACTATTTCAAACAATCGCAAAAAAACATTCGGAAAAAGGTTATAATATCATGTTTAAAAGTGGTTATGGGGGTGAACATTGGCTTGCAACATTTGCTATATATAACTTCTCTAGATAATCTATCAAAATAAGTAAAACTTAATATCGACAATGGACCAACTTACTAAAACTCAAAAACTAATAATCGCTGCAGGCCTATGGATTGCCACCGGTGTTTTTGTATATCTATATTTTACTAGATAATTACTTAATAGTTATGAAATACAGAATTTTATTCAAGTTGGTATTAATTTTAATGATCCCTAAATTAGGAAGCAGTCAAACATTGGATTTTTTTACAAGTGATCGTCTTATTTTAGGAACTCTTAAAGAAAGAACAGCTTCAATAGACGTTGGTGATATTGATAACGACGGAGATCAAGATCTTTTAGTGGCTAACGGCAGGCATTGGCCGGG
>JAQWNN010000037.1 GCA_029268555.1 Flavobacteriaceae bacterium | reverse complement strand
AGTTGATTTTACGCTGTAATGTAGACTTTGAGACTGTAAATCCTTTCTTCGAAAGCTTATCACTAATCTCTCGATAGGACATCCCATCTTCTTTCATCTTCTTAGCATCTTCTATCCAATCTTCAAGGGCTAAATCATTTGTGTCATAGACAGTATTATTTTCTTTTCGTTGAATTTTATGTTGCTTTCTTATGATTGTAATTAGAAAGTAGACATAGACTATAAAAATGATACTTCCGATAATAAACATTATTTTATTATTCATTGTTATTGACTTTAGTCATCATTTCTTCTCTGTCTAATTGCAATTGCAAATGCTAATATAGTAACCGGCCAAAGGCCTACATACAATCCCTCAAGTTGTTCTCCTGGGGTTGAAGCTGAAAACCACAAATAGATGGAATACAAAAAACTTAGAAATGCAAGCAGTATCGGGTAATATTTTTCAAAAAATTTCATACTATAAATATAGTAAAAATAAAGCTCAGCTAATCAATTCTTAAAGCATGAAAAATTTAATTCTTTTTTTTTGAAATAATCTTAAGAGAATCTTATGAATGTGGAATAATGATTAAATCTTATTATATTAGCGACCTATAAATGGTGGTTGTAGCTCAGTTGGTTAGAGCGCCTGATTGTGGTTCAGGAGGTCGTCGGTTCGAGACCGATCTTCCACCCTTATAGGAGAGTTAACATAAAGTTAGCTCTTTTTTTTTACCCTTTGGAGTAATAAATAATTATCATTCGAAGGTTATTGTCTTTATATTGTCATCAAATACTCTGTCTATTAAAAGATGTCTAGGATCAATTCCTGCCTTTAATGGTAATTTATCAACAACCATAGTAAAATTCATTAATGATTCATCTACTTTGACTCTTTTCTGATATATAAGATCTTTTTCATCTATATCTGAAAAAACTCCTATATCAATCCATTCATTTAGATTTACTTCTATCTCATTGCCTAAAGAGTCAGCTTTAATTTTTGCTGCTTCAATTTGAATTTTTACCTCATATTTTCCGTTTTCTAGTTTTTTAGCATTTGCTTTTTTTAACCTATTATCATAGAGTGTTATTTCTTTAAACCAATCATCAATTAAATAATTTAATGAATCCGGGATTTTTGATTCCAGAATATTTAAAAAATCTAACGAAGTTGGGTAAGGATTTTTATATCTATACTGCTCTAAAAAGCTTTTCATTGAACTATTGACTTTTTCTTCACCAATGTAATCCTGCAATGCATAAAGTACAACACTTCCTTTGCCATAATGAATATAGCTTTGATTCTCTACTTTATATAATGGTAATTCTTTTTCTCTTTCACCTGACCTACCTCTCAAATACCTATCATGATCATATTTTAACATTTCCCTCATTTTCATTGGTGTTTTTGCTATTTTTTTGAGAGTCATTAATGATGAATATTCTGAAAAGGATTCACTTAAAAGAGTACCACCTTGCATATCTGCTCCTACTACCTGGTGAGCCCACCATTGATGAGCCATTTCATGAGCAATTACAGCATCAATTACATTATTATCATTCGCATCCTCAAGATCAATTATGAAACCGAAAGATTCAGAATAAGGCATGGTCCCAGGGAAAGCTTGAGCAAAATTTGAGAATCTTGGGAATTCAATTATTCTACATTGCTTATGGTAATAAGGGCCAAAATTTTCATTGTAATACTTAAGAGACCTCTCGACAGCATTTAGCATCATTTCAATATTTACTGAATGTTTTGAATCATAATAAATTTCAATGTCGATTTCATTCCATTTCCGTTTAGCTATTTTATAATCTGCAGATATAAAAGAGTAGAAGTTCTGCGACGGATGATCTACCTTATATTGATAATATTTTCTATCACCTTGAACCCATTCTTTAATTAATGATCCAGGAGCTATCGCTATTTGATCATTACTTGTAGAAATTATAGTCTCCACATTAATAAAGTCTGAAAATCCATTCGTGAGGTAGTTTTTATTGCAATTTGTACCACAATCAATCTCAAGTTTTGGCATTCTTTCCTTTAATGGCAGATCTGATTTTTTCCTTTTATTCTTATCATTTAATTCTTTGTTTGAGTCATAACCTATATTAGCTAAAATTTCAAAATTATTTAAAAATGAACCATTTTTCACAATGCCAGTTGTCTCTCCACCATTTGAAAATCCTTTAGTTTCAAATTTGTTATTTATTTTCAAAATTATTGTGTCTCCAGGAAGAATTGGTGGATCAATACCGTAAAAATGTACGCCATGATCGTCGTCTTTACTTATTATTGATGCATTTGGTAAATCAAAAGTTAAATCCCATTGTTTATTTACATTTAAAAGTATACTATCTATTGGTTTATTATTATGATTTGTTAAAGTAAGTTCTGCTCTCACATCAGCACTCTTCTTTTTCGGAAAAATATCAATGTTATATCTTGCATCAATTATTTTAGGAAGAGGAAGAGCTTTAAATTTTTTATAAATGTTTTCATAAGAAATAGCAAGTTTTTCAAATTTATCAGTAGAATTATATGTATTTAATACTTGCGTATTATAATAAACAAAAATCGAAACTGCTGTCCATATTAAACCAATCGAAGAAACTATAATCACATAAGATTTACTTGTATTACTTTTAAAACCATTTAATCGTTCTCTTAAAGATTTTACCGACCCCCTATTCCAAATAAATCCTGAAAGAGTAAATAAAAATAATCCAAATAATATCCAATATATATTGAACCAAAAAACCCCCATGTTACTAGGTCCAAAACCATTCAAATCGGAATATATCATATATGGAGTAGCACCAAATGAAATCATATTGGAGCTTATATCTAAAACTTCTAATATGATATCTAAGACTAAAAGAATAATAACAGATACCATATAGCCTATATATTTATTATTAAAAATTACTTGGATCGCAACAACAACAGTGCATGTTGAGAAATATAGAGGGAATAAATTATATAAAAAATCTTTGATATATAAAGAAAATTCAATTTCAGTATATCCCATTAGTAGTTGATAAATTATAGCTATTAAAGCAAGAGTAAAATGAATAAGTACGGATAATGAAAGTAGTGATATAGTTTTTGAGAAAAGGGGTGCCAAAGAAGAGTGGGGGGTTGAGTCAATTACCTCATTTATCTGTACGTCACGATCTCTCCAAACTAATTCCCCACTAAAAAAAACTAAAATAATTAATATAAATAAGCCAGAAGAACCACTAATTTGATCAATCATTAAGCTGGTAAGCGGATATGATTTAAGACCATAATATTCATAACCTGAAACAAGACCTGCAATTAATTGAATGATACTAAAAGCAAATAGTATTTTAAATGTTACGTGTTTGTATATACTTCTCATGTTGAGTTTAAAAAAACTCCTGAAATGATTGAAATTAGATTCTTTACTTATTTTGATTTCTGGGAATGATTCTAAAGAAACTAATAATTCATCATTTATATTTTCAGTTTTAAGTTTATTCTTTTTAGTTTTTTTAGTAGAAAAAGTAAATTTTGAATACGAAACCAATAAAATTAGAAAAGCAAAAGCAATCCAAATAATCCTATTGTATAAAAGTAATCCAGTTAATGTTGGATTAAGAGTGTTTTTTTCAACTGGAGTATAGTATTTAGAAGTAATATCATAAGTCCTTATTCCAAAAGTATCAACTAAAGCTGCGATTTTCTCATTATCAATATCAGAAGTCAATTCTCCTGCTAATGTATATCCAACTAAAATCAACATTGCACCTACAAAGGAAATTGTAGTATTTTTAAATTGTTGAGCTAGAGAATAAATTATTGCTCCTCCGATAAACATATTTGGAAGAATAAATATAAAATAATTAGAAATGAAAGTTTGAAAATATAGTGGTCCATATCGTTCTGGCTCAATCCAACCCATTAAAGGAGCAATTTTTGATCCAACTATAACTGCTAAAAAAACTCCAGTTAAAGGAATTGTAGATAGAAGGAGAGAAGCTGAAAACTTACCCATAAAATATCCAAACCTATCTATGGGTTTAGAGAAAATAATTTCTTGAAAATTATTTTTATAATCTCTTAAAGCAGAATTATTGAAAAATGCAGCAGCAAATAACAATCCAAAAAGAGTCATAATAATAGAAAATGTAGTTATTACATTAGGTGCATTTCTGTAAACATTTCCTATTGAGCCGCCAATAGTGACATTATCAGACACATTTGCAAAGAATACAAGTAAAAAAACAATGAAAAAAAATAAATAAATCATTGGATTTCTAAGACTATATTTTAACTCTGAAAAGAAGAAAATCTTAAACATCTTTATTATTCTTTATTTTGGATCTTAGTAAAAAAAACATCTTCAAGAGATGGCTCAATTTTTTTAAAACTTTTATCTGGAATTTTACTACTTAAGACATGAATTATTGGTTTACCCGCTATTAATTTATTTGAAATGACTTGATGATTTTTCTTATACTCACCAAGTTCAGATTTAAAGATATGTTTTTGAAAAACTTTACCTTTTAAAGAATTTATTCCCTCATCAGGAGATCCATTAAAAACAATTTCTCCATGATTCATTATTGCCATTTGAGTACATAGCTCCCGGACATCATCTACTATATGAGTTGAAAGGATTACAATTACATCTTCTCCAACATCAGAAAGTAAATCATAAAATCGATTTCTTTCTCCTGGATCTAGACCAGCCGTTGGTTCATCAACAATTAATACTTTAGGGTTTCCAATTAATGATTGTGCTATACCAATTCTTTGTTTCATTCCTCCTGAAAATGCTTTTACACTTTTGTTTTTTTTGTCAAATAAATTAACTTTTTGAAGCAAGAAGTCCACTAAATCTTTTCTTTCTTTTTTGGACAAAATACCCTTTAATGTAGCAATATGATCTAATAACTGCCCAGCAGTAATTCTTGGATACACACCAAATTCTTGAGGAAGATATCCTAATTGCTGACGAAACTCTTTACTATTATCTAAAACATTCAAGTCATCAAAAAAGATTGACCCTGAGTCTGCCTCTTGTAATGTGGCTATGGTTCTCATAAGGGAGGACTTTCCAGCACCGTTGGGACCTAATAAACCAAACATACCACTTGATATCTTAATAGAAACATTATTTAATGCTTTTACACTGTTAGGATAAGTTTTCGAAAGGTTTTTTAAAATTAAGTTTCTCATATAATTATTTTACGAAGCGAATATAATATAAATCAGATAATCAATTTGAATCTAATAATTTATAGAAAAGGCTGTATTTGTATAGTATTTTGTATTTTTAAACAAAAAATCATTTATGTTATTTATCCATAAAATATCAATTATATTTCTTGTTATTTCATCACTGTTAAAAACAAATGATTTATCAACTTCTCAGGAATTTCAGGGGAAAGCCTTTTATTTTTCTAAATCAAAAATGGAATTAGGTGCTTGGGGAGCTCGGATGAGTGAAGCCCAAAAAAAACAAATAAAAAATCGTTTAAAAAATAGGTTAGAAAAAACTTATGTCCTTGCATTTAATAAAAGTGAATCTTTATTTTATGAAGAGGAAAAAGTGGATGCTATGTCAGGCGCAACAGATTCATGGGGGAGTAATTTTGCACGTGGGAAGCAGTATAAAAATGTTGAAAAAAATCAACTTGTTCAAGCTCAAGAATTTTATGGTAAACGATTTTTAGTCAAAGATGAATTACAAAAAATTGATTGGATCATGGGCTCAGACTCAAAGCAAATTGGTGATTATTTGTGTTTTAAGGCAACAGCTGTTGTCCCCACTGATGAGTTAACTTGGTATGATTTTTCATGGGGAGATCTAAGCTCTCAGCCTGAAGATTCAGAGATTAAATTAACCTCTATTGAGGCATGGTACACTCTTCAAATACCATTAAAACAAGGTCCTGCTGAATATTGGGGACTACCAGGACTAATTCTTGAAGTTAGTGCTGGTAATACTACTATGTTATGCTCCCAGGTGATCATAAATCCATCTGATATCATAGAAATAAAAACACCTGATAAAGGAAAAGAAATTAATAAATTAAGCTATAGCGAAACTATTCAAACTAAAATGTTGGAAATGAGAAATAATCGTGGAAGAAGAAGAGGTTGATTTTTATTAATACTTTCTATAAATCAATTCAGTTCTATGAAGCTTAAAACCCTCTTTATCTTTTTTTGTTTTTCTACTTTGATCTTTGGTCAAATAAAATTTGAAGGTGAAGTTTCTGATAGTTTAAAAATACCTTTACAGTCTGCCAGTGTAGTTGCCATTGACAATGAAACCAATGGTCTTGAGAGTTATGGCCTTACAGATGAAAAAGGAAAGTTTAAAATAAATCTTAAAGAAAATAAAGCTTATAAAATTCAGGTAAGTTCAATTGGATTGATAACAATTAATGAAATTCTTAAAACAAATCAAGAAGATATTGTAAAAAATTATACACTTCGAGCAGATATTATTTTGGATGAGGTTGTTGTTAAAATGCCAATTGTTGTTAGAGGTGATACTTTAATATATAATGCAGACTCTTTCAAAAATGGTTCTGAACGTAAATTGGAAGATATTATAGATAAGCTTCCCGGAGTTGAAATTAACGATAGTGGACAAATAGAAGTTGAAGGTAAAGTGGTTAATAAACTTATGGTAAATGGAAAAGATTTTTTTGATGGGGACACTAAAATAGGGACAAAAAATATTCCCTCTAATGCAGTTGATAAAATTCAAGTTCTAAGAAACTACGCAGAGGTTGGTCAGCTAAGTGGAGTAAGAAATAATCAAGATAATTTTGCTATTAATATTAAATTAAAACAAGGAAAAGAAAGCTTTTGGTTTGGAAATATTACTGGTGGATTTGGTGATTCTCCTGACGAAAACCTGTATCTAATTCAACCTAAACTTTTTTATTATAACCCCAAATACAGCATCAACATTATTAGTGATTTTAACAATATAGGTGATGTTGCTCTTACTAGACGTGACATAAGAGGTTTTGGAGGTGGTTTTCAACGTCCAAGCAGCAGAAGTGGTACGAGTATTAATTTAGGTGACAACAGCTTAAATTTTTTAACAAATCAAAGAAATGCACTTAAAATAGAAAATAAACTGGCCTCTGCGAATTTCAGCTATTCGCCGAGTCAATCACTTGATTTAAGTGGTTTCTTAATTTATAATAACAGTCGAATTCTTTCCAACGAAGTTAGCTCTATCAGATATACCAATGAGGGCTTAGGGATTCCAGATGAAGAAACCGAGCAGTCAAATACTGAACTTTCAAACCAGGGCTTGGTCAAGCTAAGTGCTTCTTATAAGCCTAACTATAATAATCAAATTGACTACGATATATTAGCTCGTATTTCAGATGATTCACAAGCAAAGAATAATACTTCTTCTGTTCTTGGTCTAACAACACAGCTAGAGGAAGTAACTCCTTATAATATAAATCAAAATCTGAGTTATTATTATACATTAAACGATAAAAACATTTTTGCTTTTGAAGCACAAAGCGTAATTAAAAACGAGAATCCTTTTTATAGTGCAGTTTTAGAAAATGATCCTGATGCTTTAGATCCATTTGATTCTACTGCCAATGCCTTGGGATTAAATACTTCATTAGCATCATACAGTTTAGGTCAAAACAGAAAGATCCTTTCTAACCAATTGGATGCAAAACTTGATCATTATTACTTAATAGGACCAAAAAGTAATATAAACTTTACACTAGGCACAATACTGAGTCAACAAGAATTCAGCTCAAATATTTTTCAATTTCTTTCAAATAATATAGAGTTTATACCAGAGCCAACTTTTAATAATGGACTTGCTGTAAACGATATCGATTATCGTTTTAAAGATCTGTATCTAGGTATTCATTATCGTTTCAGATCGGGTAAGTTTACAATTACCCCTGGATTTTCTGTTCATTCCTATGGTAATCAGAACACTCAATTTGGAATAAATATTAAAGATAATTTCTTTAGACTATTACCTGATTTCGAAACACGTATTCAACTTAAAAAGGGTGAATCACTTACCTTCAATTACAATATGCGAAATCAATTTACTGACGTAACAAGACTCGCAAGAGGATTAGTTTTTAATAGTTATAATAGTTTACAGTATGGAGAACCTGATTTACAAAATGCACTATCTCATAATATAAGTTTGCTCTATAGAAGTTTTAATTTATTTAATTACACCAATGTTTTTGCTAGGGCCTCGTACACAAATAATATTGATCAAATACGCGGCTTTACCAATTTTGATAACGTCATTCGAACAAGCACCTATTTCAATTCTAATTTTGCTGACGAAAACTTCAATATATTTGGAAGAATTCAAAGAACATTTGGTAAGGTAAGGACCAGTATGAATACTAGTTTTAACTATAGCACAAATAATCAATTCATTCAACAAAGACAATCGATAAATGAGCGATTTACTCAAACTTATACGCCAGAAATCAGAACTAATTTTAGTGTAGCCCCCAATATTAGAATACGCTATCGATATAGTATTACAAATAATAACCAGGGATTGCGTGAAACTAAATTTATTACAAGATCACCTTCTGTTGAATTTGACGCCTACATCATTGAAAAATTTACATTTAAAACTGACTATAGCTATACTGTACAAGATCAAACTGGTGAAGATTCACAATCCTTTCAAATTTGGAATGCAACCCTTGCATTCAAAAAAGACAAAGAAACGAAATGGGAGTATGAAATTAGAGCCTCTAATTTATTAAATGTAAGCTCTCAAATACGAAACAACGCAAATAGTGTTTCCGTTTTCAACTCAACTACATTCATCCAGCCAAGATTCATAACAATTCGTGCAGTATATCAACTTTAAAACATTCAATTTCGAAATAGTTTTATTATTTTACTAGTTCCTATAACCTGATAATATAGTATTTATGAAAAATTATATAGCACTTTTTTTGATTTTAATAGCCTATGAAACAGTTCACGGACAAGGTTTTGAATATGGATTAAAAGCAGGTTTAAATTTTAATTCTTCCGGTGATATTACAAGTATATCGACCCAGATTCCAAGTTTGGAAGAGGCTAAAAGTGAAGTAAATGGGTTCAATTTTGGTTTTTATGGACAACTAAATCTGGCTTTACTTTACGTGAGACCTGAAATTCACTTTTCTAAATTTGAAACCACTTTTGATGAATTAACTGTTGGTAAATCTAGAATTGAAGCTCCTGTCTCATTAGGCTTTAAGTTATTACCTATAATAAGTGCTTTTGCTGGACCTACTTATCGTTACGAATTAAGTAAAGAAAATGAAAATTATTCTATAGAATCTCTAAAAGGGGACTCCACCTTAGGTTTTCATCTAGGAGCAAGAATTCACTTGGGCAAACTTGGAATTGAGGCCCGCATAGAAAGAGGTATTTCTGAAAACGAAGCTCAACTTTTAAGTCAAAATAATATTAATGTTGGAGTCATAGACAATAGATCAACTGTTCTCAGTTTTGGCATATCTTATGCTTTTTAAATTAGTTTATTTAACAATATAATTAATTTCTGATACTTCTGAAACTCGAAAATATCCTAATGGACTATTGTCAGGTTTGGTAAGGTTTATCATATTACCATTTAAATTAGCCGGATTTGTTTGAAAAGGTCCTCCTTGTTGGGTATTTTGAAGAATGAGTAAGTACCAATATTGATAGGCTGTCTTTGAAAGGCTATATTGTCTAATTCTCACCGCATCATTTTTTTCTAAATCACCGTCTAAAATAACACCATAGTATTCTGATCCATTAGAAAAGTCATCCCTGTATATATTGTATTCGACCTGCTCATCTAAACGATCACTCAAAAACTCAAAATAGCTATAATTGTCTTCATTTTTTTCATCCATACTGTAAGCCTCTATTTGGGTTGCAACATTACCAAAGAAGGGAATACTATCTTGCTCAATTTTATAAATAGATGCAACAGGATATAAAACCTCATTTCCAATGTATTGTTGATTTTCATATAGAATTTTAAGTGTTAATTTATTACCAATATTAAAGGGAATAGTATCTAAGGGATAGTAGATTCCACTGTTCCCTTTTTCAGCAAATTCATAAATATTATTTTTTAAATCTCTAATTTGAATTTCAGCACCACTAGCAGCTTCTCTTATGCTCTCGAAATAAGGAGTAGTTTTGGAGAGTACAATAATTTGTTCGGTTTGTCCACTCTCTTTGATCCAATTTAAATGACCCTCGATTACAAGACGTTCATTAGAATAATTTAAATCTACATCAATAATTTCTTCACATGCTGCAAAAAAAATAATTATAATTCCAAGAAATAAATAGTTTTTGAACATTTTTTTAAAATTTGAAATTATATGTTACAGAAGGTATGATTCCAAATATTGATAGACGAACGGCTTCATTTTGTCCGGTATCAATATTCTTTTGAAAGCGAATATTAGCTGCGTTTTGTCTGTTGTATGCATTAAAAATACTAAAGACCCATTGGCCTGAATATGCTTTATCTTTTCTATTGGGACTATAAATAGCTGAAAGATCAAGACGATGGTAATTGGGAAGCCTACTATTGTTTCTAGTTTCATAGTTTGGAATTGAAAAATTCATAAACTGATATTGCGCTTCTGGATAGGTGATGGGCTGTCCTGTTTGGAATAAGAAGTTCGCGTTAAAATCCCATTTCTTATTTAGTGCATAAGTTGTTGTAATTGATATATCATGAGTTTTATCATAAGGAGTAACATACCAATCTCCGTTGTTTATGCCAACTTCTGAGGATGTTCTTCCTGGAGTTCTTTGTTCTGAACGAGATAAGGTATAGGCAATCCAGCCAGATAATTTACCTTCATTTTTTCTGATTAAAAGCTCTAACCCCTTCGCTTTAGCTTCTCCGGTCAATAAAACCTGCTCAATAGCATCATTTGCAATTAATTCTGCTCCATCTATATAATCCAATCTATTCTGACTTGATTTATGAAAAATCTCAAATTCTAGATTATATCGATTAGAGTTAAATGATTTAAAATAACCTATTGCAAATTGATCAAGTATTTGTGGGTCTATAAACTTTCCACTCGGTGCCCATATATCTATTGGGGTAGGGGAGTTAGTATTAGAAATTAAATGTAGGTATTGAACCATACGATTGTAACTCGCCTTGAAAGACTGGGAGGGTTTGTTTTGATATGCCAAAGCTGCGCGAGGCTCTATATAGAGAAAGTTTTTTAATACAGTTCCTCTTGAATAGTTAATTTCTCCGCTGGGTTCTGACCCTTGATAAATTTTTAATGCTGAGTTGTATACTAGTGGGTTGTCATTGACATAGGTGTTTAGTTTTTGTCCAAGACGAATAAAATTACTCAATCTTCCTCCTAACTGAATACTGGTCTTAGGGCTAAACTGATAATTAATACCAGTGTAAAGAGAACTTTCTAGAGCATATTTATCAGTTAGTTTATTTATTTGAATTGATGAATCTTCTTTTGTAGGTTCAATTAAACCCGGATCAAACTTGTAGTAGATACTATTCAGTCCGTATTCTAATTTTATTTTTTCCGATAAATAATGTTTAAAGTCATATTTCAAATTGAGATTTACAATACTTGAATTCCATTCAAAATCAGCAAAACTAAAATCTAGCCTGTAATCGTAATCTGAATAAATAAGGGACAAGTTCGAAAACAATTGATTAGAGAATAAATGATTCCATCGAAAATTTGCTACTGAATTACCATAGGCATTATTGAATAAGTTTGAAATATCAAAAACGTCTCTTCCGAAATATCCAGACAGATAGAGGTTATTTTTTGGATCAATTGTATAGCTGAGTTTGGTATTTAGATCATAAAAATACGCTTTGTTATCTTTTATACTTTCAATTAATGGTAAAAACAAATGTACATAGCTGCTCCTACCACCAAAAAGGAAAGAGCCTTTTTCCTTTTTTAGGGGCCCTTCAAGCAACAAACGACTAGAAATTAACCCAATACCTCCTTCAGCACTAAAATCATTGCTATTTCCATCTTTTTGATAAATGTTTAACACAGAGGATACCCGACCTCCATAATTAGCGGGAATACCTCCCTTAAATAATTTAATATCTTTAATTGCATCTGGGTTGAATACAGAGAAAAATCCAAATAGATGTGAAGAATTAAAAATTATTGCTTCGTCTAGTAAAATCAAATTTTGATCAGCTGCACCGCCCCTTACATTAAATCCCGAAGCTCCTTCACCACCATTAGTAACTCCTGGAAGCAGGGTAATGGATTTGATAATATCAACCTCTCCAAGAGTTGCAGGCATTTTTTTAATGGTATTAATAGACAATGAATTAACACTCATCTGTGGACTTCTAAGGTTAAGTCGCTCTATATTATCCTTAACAACAACCTCTTCCAATAGTTCAACCTCTGGAAAAAGTTTAATATTAAGGGTCTGATCCTTAAATAAGTTGATATTTTCTATCAAATTTTTAAAGCCCAAATAACTAATTAACAACTCTTGGCCTCCTTGTGGAATGCTGATAGAATAAAACCCATATTCATTGGTAGTTGTTCCAAGATTTAATTCTGGTAAAAGTACGTTTACACCGATGAGTTTTTCATTTGTTTCAACATCTGTAACGTAACCACTTAAAATAAAGCTTTCTTGCCCAAGTAAACTATAAGAGTAAATAAGAATAAGACTAAAACTAAAAAAGTGGAGTTTAGACATTAACATTTTTTAATTAACTAATTAGATAAAAATATAAATAACAATTTTCCGAACTAATTCAAAAAGTATTTCCAAGCAACTAGATTCCAACTTAAAACATCCAAATTAAATTCTCAACCAGAATTAAATCTTCTTTCCTTTTAGATTTGATAAATTATTAGTTTAAATATAAAATAGTTTTAAAATGAAAATCCAAACCCAATATTACCAATCAATATACCGTTGGAGCCTAAGCCAGGAATTTGGGTATCTTTAATAGCCTTTGTAAATGATTCCGAAATCCCGTTTAATGATGCAATAAAGTTTAAAGAGTCAGGAATCTTACCTACACCATAGCCTAATTCAAAGCGAAAAAAAATAGTCCCTGCAGTTTTAACTCCTAATTTAAAGTTGGTTGTTTCTAAATTTAGTACAGTAGACCCTGATCCAATTAAGCTCTGAAGACCACTGGGGAAAGGGAGATTTTTAAAGGTGAGATCTGTCGAAAGTGAGCCTTTACCAACACCTACAAAAAAGCCATTTGCTTTTTTATTAAAATAATAGTTTATTCCATATTCAGTGTAAGCAATAGTAGTTTCTACCGAC
>JAQWNN010000036.1 GCA_029268555.1 Flavobacteriaceae bacterium | reverse complement strand
AATTCTAAATATCTCAAAGGATGGAAATGGTATATGAAGAAAAAATCCAATAGTAACCTCAGGTTTTTGATCTTTTATCATTTGAGGGCAAAGCATTAATTGGTAGTCATGAATCCAAACAATGTCACCATCTTCAATTACTTCTAATACCTCCTCTGCAAATTTTTTATTTACTTTAATATAAAATTCCCATTGCTTAATATCAAAATGGTGATATTCTATAAAATAATGGAACAAGGGCCACAAACATTTATTAGAAAATCCAAAATAAAAATTATCCAGCTCTTCATCATCTAAAAAGACAGGTCTGTATTGAAATTTTTCTAGGTCATCAATTATTTTATTTTTACTTTTTGAATCTAATATGTTTGAACTAACTCCAGGCCATCCAACCCATAAAGAATCTCCCTCTTGATGAACTGATTTCATACCAGTAGCCAAACCTCCACTTGTAGGCATAAAAGACCATGAACCCTCACTTTTTTCGGCTTGAACAGGCAGTCGATTTGATACTATAATATTTTTTGACATATTAAAATATTGACATTCAATTTAATGGAAAAAAAGATTCTAATGTAAAAGAGTAGAATAGAAATTAAAATAATTTCAAATTATAAATCTAGAAGCTTTTAAATGAGAAATTCTCAATTTAGTACATACTAAAAATGGAATGTGATTATCACAATATTTTGATATAACCAAAGACTATAAGGTATAATATTTTTTGGCATATTTGAATCAATATTTAATCTATTTGAAATAACTTGTAATTAAGATATGCACTCAGAAAATAATTTAAATTTTGGAATAATTGGAAATTGTAAATCTGCTGCCCTAATTAATGAAAATGGTTCCATTGATTGGTGTTGTTTGCCTGAATTTGATTCCCCTTCAGTTTTTGCTAAAATACTTGATGATAATAAGGGTGGTGGATTCTGGATCAATTCAAAAAATAAGTTCGAGACAAAACAAAAATATTTAGGTGACACTTGCATACTTATAACTAAATTCAAAAATCAAGACGAAGCTTTTGAAATAATTGATTTTATGCCTCGCTTCCAAACAGAAAATGGACAATATTATGCACCACCAGAATTAGTTCGATTTATAAAGCCAATAAAAGGGAGTCCACAAATTCAAATTCAATACGATCCACGACTAGAATATGCCCAGGGTAAAACTATTCACAAAGAAAAAAATAATTCAATTTTAAGTGAAGTAAATACCCCAACACATGATAGTTTATTTCTTTACACCAATGCCCTCAAACAATCTGTCTTGAATAATGAATTTTTTAGCCTGAAAGATTCTCTTTTCTTTAATATTTCCTACAACGAAAAATTAAAGCTGCCAACCATATCAAAATGCTTCTTAGATTTTGAACGAACTAAGGTTTATTGGTTAAATTGGTGTTCTAAAACTCCTGTTTTTGATCAATATAATGATCTAATCAAGCGAAGTGCCATGACTTTAAAACTTATGTCATATGATAAAACAGGAGCTATTTTAGCCGCTGTTACTACTTCACTTCCTGAAACAATTGGAGAGGTTCGCAATTGGGATTATCGTTTTTGTTGGATTCGAGACGCCTCTATGGTAATTCGAGTAATTTCTAAACTAGGACATAAGCGCATTGTAAAAAACTTTATCAATTATATCGTAGAGCTAATACCAGACAAGGATCAAAAGCTTCAAATCATGTATGGAATTAATGGTGAAACTGTTTTAACAGAAAAAATACTTGATCACTTTTCGGGTTACCAAAATTCCAAACCTGTTCGTGTAGGGAATGCGGCTTATTCCCAAAAACAAAATGATATATATGGAATATTAATGGATGCCATTCATGCTGAAATGAAAGAATTTCCTTCTGATTTTGAACGTTCAGAAGAAATTTGGTCTATTGTTAAAGGAATTGTTTGGGTAGTTAAAAAAAATTGGAAAAAAGCTGATAAAGGAATCTGGGAATTTCGTTCTGAAGACCAACACTTTACATTTTCAAAAGTTTTGTGCTGGGTAGCAATTGATCGAGCAATCAAAATAGCTGAACTGGTTGGAAAGGACAATATAGCCTTAAAGTGGAATCCATTGAAAGAGGCTATTAAAGATGATATAGAATCCCATGCATGGAGTGAAGAAGTACAAGCTTACACTCAATCATATGGTTCAAAATATCTCGATGCCTCTGTACTGCTTATAGAACAATTTGGATTTGTATCCGCAAATGAAGATCGTTTTAAAAAAACCGTAAAAGCAGTCGAAAAAGAGCTTGCTTTTAATGGCTTATTATACCGATATAAAAATCAAGATGATTTTGGGCTGCCTTCATCTTCTTTTACTGTTTGTACATTTTGGTTTATTAATAGTCTCATAAAAATTGGAGAGGTTGAAAAAGCAAAAAAATACTTTGAAGATCTATTGAAATACAGTAATCACTTAAATCTTTTTAGTGAAGATATAGATTTTGATACAAAACAACTACTCGGTAATTTTCCTCAAGCATATTCGCATCTTGCATTAATAGATACTGCCATTTCTTTTAACTCTGTAATAAAATCTTAGTCTTATAAAGATTATTAAATTATGACTAGCACAGTGTGGAATTACATTTTATCTAGGCTAGTTTTTTAAATGTTAAAAATGAAATTTAGGACTGATTAACAATAGATGAAAAACGTCCGTTCTTTGATCTTCTTCTCTCTCTATTACAAGCTGCTTTAAATTCAGCACGGGTGTAACGTTTACCTTCAATATACATAGTATTTACGCCCTCAGGGAAACTATAATGAAGCATTTTTTTTTTCATCGGACATCAAATTTAAATTGTTTTTTTTAAAACACAAAAAAATTACTTAAAAATATATAAATAGGTTCATTGACTTGTATCAGCTAAAAAATATTTTTAATTTGAAAAAATTATTATTATGAAATCTAAATATTTTCTTCCCTTAATTACTATAATCTGCACAAGCTTTTCATTCTCATTCGCACAATACGAAGGATATAGCTTAACCCGATGGAAAAATCAATTAAAAATTGAAGATTTATTTTCAAAAAATATAGATACTACTTCGTTCAAAAAGCATTTGATAAAGTTGACAGAGCGTCCACATGTTGTGGGGAGTGATGCCAATAAAGCGGTTCAGGAATATATGTTTGAAGTAATGAAAAATGCAGGATTTAATGTGGAAAAATATCCATATGATGTTTATCTACCGAATAAGCCCGGTAATTCACTTATTGAAATTGTAACTCCAACAAGAATTGTTCTAAATCAAAAAGAAGATATTATACCAGGTGATCCATTTTCTAAAGATCCTTCACTTTGGAAAGGCTGGAATGCTTTTTCTGGGACTGGAGATGTCACTGCTGAAGTAGTATATGCCAATTACGGTCGTAAAGAAGATTTTGAAACCCTTAAAGAACTTGGAATAGAAATAAAAGGGAAGATTGTTTTAGCAAAATACGGTGGAAATTTTAGAGGATTTAAAGCCAAATTTGCTGAAGCCAATGGAGCCGCTGGTCTAATTATTTATACAGATCCAAAAGACAATGGTTATACCAAAGGATTGGTTTACCCTGAGGGCCCTTATTATAATAAATCAACAATACAAAGAGGATCTTTATTGACAGAAGATTTCACAGGTGACCCTTTAACCCCTTTTGAACCTGCCTTACCGCTTGATGGAAAAAAGAAAATAAAAAGACTGGATCCAAAACAAACACAACTTCATACAATTCCAGTTACCCCAATTGGATATGGTGAAGCATCAAAGATTTTAGGCCAAATGAAAGGAAAAGCAGTGCCCCAATCTTGGCAAGGAGGACTTCCATTTACCTACCGCCTTGAAGGAGGTAATGCACTTACTATAAGGCTTAAAGTTGAACAAAAAATTGATTTTGTTCGAGCAGCTAATATTGTAGGAATGCTTAAAGGATCTGAAGCTCCTGATGAATGGATTATTCTTGGATGTCATTTTGATGCATGGGGATTCGGAGCTACAGACCCTAATAGCGGTACTGCCATGCTATTAAGCTTAAGCGAAACACTAGGAAAACTTAAAGAACAGGGATTTGCTCCTAAAAGATCAGTTTTAATTGGTCATTGGGATGCTGAAGAACACGGTGTAATTGGATCTACTGAATGGGTTGAACAAATGCGTGATCAGCTCAATGCTAAAGGGATAGTATATATGAACTTTGATGGAGGAGTTTCAGGGAAAAATTTTGGAGCCTCAGCAGCCCCAACTCTAAAAAAAATATTAATTGAAACTTCGAAAAAAGTAAAGTATCCTTACACAGATGAAAGTTTATATGAATTTTGGAAAAAGGATAATTTGAACGAACCCACTATAGGTAATTTAGGAGGAGGTTCTGATCATATAGCATTTTACATGCACGTCGGTGTTCCTTCGCTGAGTGGAGGTGCTGGAGGTCCAAACCTTTATCATTCTAATTACGACAGTTTTAAATTCTATGAACAATTTGTTGATCCTGAGTTTAAAATGGGCCCAATGGTAGAACATATGGTTGGATTGTTGACATTACGAATGGCCAATTCAGAACTCATACCATATAATATAAATAGATATGCTTTTGATTTAAACCTTCATTTTAAAAATGCTACCCAAAAAATAAAAGAGTATAATTCAGATTTCAAAGGTTTCCCTAAAACTGATGATGCCATTAAAGCCCTTGAAGAGTCTAGTAAATTACTAAGTATCCTAATTTCTTCATTGTTGAGTGCTGATAATTTTTCAAAAAAGTTATTTAAAAACATCAATAAACAACTAATTGCTTTCGAAAAGAGTTTTATTTCTAATCAAGGTATGTATTTTGGGTCGTGGTATAAATCTCTGTATGCATCCTCTGATCCTTTTAGTGGTTACGCAGCATGGATAATTCCTGGTGTAGAATATGAAATTGCATTAAGATCTTCTGACCGACTAGAAGAATGGGATAAGCGTTATGCTATTGCTATTTTAAACCTAAAAACAAAAATGAAAAATTTGAGTCAGGAAATTCAGTCAAAATTATCAGATTAGTTCATTATTTTTTATTACTCAAGACAAGAATTGTAATCTACAATTTAAAGTAACTATTCTTGAAAAAAAGTCTGTACTAATAATAGCTTTAAGTATTTAATATTCATTTTGATAACTATTTGTATTTTTACATTTATGGATTCAAAACAATATTAATATGAAAAAAATTTTATTTTTTTTAATTATTTTTATTAGCTGCTCTGAAGAGGGGGACGAAGAGTCAAGTCAATCAGAATCCATATCACCAATGGAAATCGAAACAATCGCTATAACGCCGGACTTCGATAATGATTCTATTTATAGTGCTGCAAGACCTAAAATACTTAACTCGTATTGGACTGCTTTTGTAAAGTCAGCTGCTCTTTATGATGTTGATCTTTCAAATATTGAGGATGTAACATTTATTTCAGAAGATCTTGGGGGAAGTACGGCAGGAATTGCGAATGGTTCATGTGAGGAATATGTGCTCATTTCAGTAGATGAAACTCTTTTTAGGAATTTAACTCCGGGAGAACAAATTTTCTTGATGTATCATGAACTTGGCCATGATGTTTTTAATGCTTCTCACGATGGTGGGGGGCTAATGGCGCCAAATATAAGATCATTGGAATATGACCTTTTTCAAACTGAAGTAAAAGATTTTTTTACAAAAGTTGATTTTATTGAATGGACCGATGAGGAATGTGAATTTATTAGAGGTGTGACTGACAACTAAACTAACTTTTTATTCTTTTTAGAAAGAAATAAAATTCCTAAACTAAAAATAAACATTAATCCAGCTGGGAGGTATTTGATAGCCTCATCTGCAACCCTATAGTGCATAAATATCGCACCACTCATCAGAATAGCCATAAGACTTGCAGAAGGAACTATTGTTTTTTCTTTAATAAATCCAATTAAAAGCCCAAAAGCAGCAAGTACTTTTAAACCCCCTACCACGTAAACTATAGTTTCACTAAATCCATAAACTGCGAATTCCTCTATCATATTGGAGGCATTACCTCCTCTGTAAATAGTAGATTGATTGAAACGAAAAAACCATACATTAAGTACTACTAAAGAAACAGTAGCTGAAAGTAAATATTTTAAAATTTTCATGTTATTCCTTTTATGCTTTTTATAAAGATAAAGGAATTTATACACATGTATAAAAAAGCTGGAAGAGATTGGACAAAATCATCTTTAATCAAAATCCTAGTAGTTAATGCACCTATCATCATAATTGTTAAGATTGCAGAACTAATTTGAGTTAATTTTACTTTATAAAAACCCAAAATAATTCCTATACCTGCTATCATTTGGAATACTGCGATTAGGACTCTTTGGTCAGAAAATCCAAAACGAATAAACTCATCAATATAAAAAGGTTGCGTTAGGGCTAGAATTCCGTAAATAAAATGAGAACCTCCTGAAAAAACTCTTAAGATTTTGTAAACCATTTCGCGAAACTAGACTATAAGGTTTGATTTTACACTTTTTTTATCTAATATTCTTCTTTCCAAGAACTGAATCAGTAATAAAATAGTTTATAGTCTAATAATTCAAATTTTTTAGGAGTACCCTGCCAGATTTTATAGACTTAAATTCTCCTTGATCAACTGCAAATTTTCCATTAACAAGAACATATTCAATCCCTTCAGAATATTGATGTGGTTTTTCAAAGGTAGCGTTATCGATAACAGTCTCGGGATTAAAAATGGTGATATCAGCTTTCTTTCCAATCTCAATAACTCCTCTATCTTTTAGACCCATAGCATTTGCTGGCATTGAGGTCATTTTATAAATAGCCTCTTTCAATGATAATATTCCAAGTTCTCTAACATAATGCCCTAATACTCGTGGAAATGTTCCATACCATCTAGGATGTGGGTGTCCATCTCCTAGTTGTACTAATCTTCCATCTGATGCTATCATCGTTTGCGGATGCTTCATAATATTTACGACATCTTTTTCATCCATTGCATGAAAAACACAACTTGCACCTCCCTTTACTTGCGCATTAATTACAAGCTCAGCTCCATTTTCAGTTGTGGGTTCAAGACCTTTAAGTTCGCACCAATATTTCAAAGTTTTCCCCTCGAGTTCTGTCAACCACGGAACTTTGGCGAACTGTACGCGATCTAAATCATCTCCACCCCTGTCGTTCAAAATATTGAATACAATTCCATTTTTAATACTATCTCTTAGTTTTGGACTTTTTAATCTTTCAATAAATTTTTTATTACCCCCTGCACGAGCCCATCCTGGAATTAATACAGAAATACCAGTGTAACTTGCATTATAAGGGTATTGATCTATCATAATATTTAATCCCATAGCTCTAGCCTGATCAACAAGAGAAAGTGTTTCATGACTTTTACCCCACATAGGCTTTCCAATAACTTTATGATGAGTTAAAATAACAGGTATGTCTGCTTGTTCAGAAATAGTTATGGCTTCCTTGACTGAAGATAAAACTTGTAAACCTTCATCTCTTAAATGGGAAGTATAAATTCCTCCTTTTTTTGAAGCTACCTTGGATAATTCAATAACTTCTTCAACTTGTGAAAAACTTCCTGGCAAATATTTTAATCCTGTTGAAATACCGAAAGCTCCTTCATTCATTGCCTGAGTAATTAAATTTTTCATTTGATCTAATTCATATAATGAAGGTTTTCTGTTATCAAGATTCATTACTTTACGTCGAACGGAATTGTGGCCTACCAGGAAACCAACGTTCATGCCTACTCCCAACTGTTTTAAACTATCTACATATACCCCAAAAGGTAATGGACCTCTACCGTCTGGACCTCCTAAACTAGTAGTCACACCTTGACGTAAATGACTTTCACAATCTGAAAGATCAAATATGGGCTCTAAATGTGCGTGCAGATCAATAAATCCAGGGGCAACTGCTAAGCCTTCAGCTTCAATAATTCGAGATGATTGCCTTGCTTCTAAATTCCCTATTTCAATAATTCTATCATTTACAATCCCAATATCAATCTTTTTTGGATCGCTAAGATTACCTTCATAAACAGTACCATTCAAAATGATAACATCAAATTTAACTTCAGGTGTACATCCAAATATTAGAAGAAGGCATGAAGAACAAAAAATATTTTTGAGGAAAAACATAGTAATTAATATAAATTTAAATGTACAAAAAATCGGATTTTACTCTAAGTATATCTATCTTTTTAAGATCAAAATCTTATATTTTCAGTAAAACAAATCAAAAATTATTTCTAATGAAAAATTTACTTTTTATTCTTATAATAATTTCACCTATTTTTGGATTTTCACAAGAAATTCAAAGAATTAATAGTAATGAACATTTGGAGAAAAATAGACCATTTTCTCAAGCCACAATTGTGAATAATGTTATTTACCTTTCGGGACAAATAGGCACTTTACCCAATGGTAAATTAATTTCTGGTGGTATTGAAGCGGAAACAAGACAAACTTTAATAAATATTAAAACCCTTCTTGATTCAATGGGTCTTTCAATGGATCATGTTTTTAAGTGTACCTGTATGCTTAATGATATCAAAGACTGGTCTAAAATGTCTGAAATTTATGCTACTTTTTTTAAAAAAGACAAGTTGCCTGCAAGAAGTGCATTTGCTGGAAGCGGATTAGCAGCTGAAGCAAAGCTAGAAATTGAGTGCATGGCATTAATGAGTTCAGATTAAAGTTTATTTATTAAATATTTGAAAGAGTTTACAGAATAAAATCGAAGCCGTATATTAGCTAAAAAAATTCTTCATGACAATTAAAGGCGTTGCAATAACGGTCATTATAACAATGATCATCGTGATGATATTTCTATTTCGTGATATGTCAAAATCTAAATGATTTTTAAAATGAAAGTTTAAGATTTCAATTTTATGTTGTGGTTTACTATTACTTTTATTACAATTATGACTTAAAATTGTTATAATGTATCAAAAACTAAATGCATTATTTTCAAAAATAGCCTTAGAGACTATATCAGATTATAGGAAAGAGATCCTTGAAGTTTTAATTACCTACATCAAAGAAAAAATTATATCCGGTAAGAAACCACTCCTTAATTTTATTTGTACTCACAATTCCCGTAGAAGTCAATTATCACAAATTTGGGCTAAAACCGCAGCTGATTACTATAAAATCAATGTAGGGTGTTTTTCAGGAGGTATAGAAATTACATCGTTTAACGAACGTGCGGTTTCTTCTTTAAGGCGTAATGGATTTAAAGTTAAGAGCATCGGAGAGATTAATCCAAAACATCATGTATATTATGCTCAAAATTCAGAACCTATAATCGTATTTTCAAAACTTTTTGATGATACTTTTAATCCATCAGAGCCTTTTGCAGCAGTTATGACATGTGATCATGCTGATGAAAATTGCCCCTTTATTCCATATTCCGAAAAAAGAATTTCACTTACATATGATGATCCAAAAGCATATGATAACACTGATTTGGAAGTAAAAAAATACGACGAAAGAACACTTCAGATAGCTTCGGAAATGATATATATATTTAAAAAAGTTAAATTTACGACTTAACTAAAATTCAATTTATGATGAAAAAATTAATTCTCTTCTTAGCACCAATAATTTTGCTAAGCTGTAACTCTAACCCAGATTACAAAAGAAACCTTGCTAATGCACAAAAGCTTTTTGAATTTCATGGCCAGGAAGATCTTGATGCCCAAATAAGCCTTGTAAGTAAAGATATCAAATCTATCCCACCTTTGTATGAGTCTAAGCCTTTGGGTTACGATTCATATATTCAAATGCTTAAAGGGTATCATGAAGCATTTGATAATATAAAATACACTGCTGAAGTCTGGCTACCAGGTACAGATGACAATGGAGACTTTGATGGCAGTGTAAGAACCTATGGAAATTGGACAGGTACTAATGTTGCAACTGGAAAAGAACTAGACCTCAACGGCTATTGGTATTTCAATTTCGATAAAAACGGACTTGTAACTGAACAAGGTGACTTTTTTGATGCTGGAGGAATGTTTAATGCAGTATATGATGTAAATCATCCGGATGAGATTATGAATGTTGTTAATATGACAGTTAAAAAATCTGCTGCTGAAGTAGAAAATTTTGTGGCTAAATATCAAAATTTAGTAAATAGACTAGAGCCTAATTCTTTGAGTTTTAAATTCACAAAAACAGGTAAGAATGAGGTAACACTTATTGAACGTTATACAAATTCAGATGCCTTAATAACTCATATTAAAAATATTTCTCCAGATGGAGCTATTGCAAAAGATTTTGAAGAGTTTCAAGATACTTTTAAGATCAATTATATGACTTTATATGGTGATTCTTCAGATAAACTTAAGGCTGCCATAGCACCTTTTCAAATAAAAACAAGCTATGTTCCTTTAATTTCAGGTTATAGTAGATAAAACTTGAAAGACTATTTTTTAAAAGTCCTCTTAGTTAAGAGGACTTTTAAATTTTCATTCTATTACCATAAATTTACAACTATTGTAATAAATTTCATGTCAGAAAGTATTAAAATTTTTCAAATTGATGCCTTTACTAAAGAATTATTTAAAGGAAATCCAGCGTGTGTAGTTCCATTATCAGAATGGATTGATGATAACATATTACTTAAAATTGCTAAAGAAAATGCAGTGCCAGAAACTGCATTTTTTATCAAAAAAAAGAATTCTATCCACTTACGGTGGTTTACCCCAGATCTTGAAATGGATCTATGTGGTCATGCTACTCTTGCAACTGCTCACTGCTTAGTAAAGCATCTAGGATACAAATCAAATAAAATAAAATTTGAAACATTGAGTGGTATTCTGGAGGTTTCTATTAAAAATGGGATGTATTTTTTAGATTTTCCATCCAGACCACCAAAAAGAACTAAACTTCCTGATTTAATAAAAAGTTCTATAAATATTAGTCCTCTAGAGGTCTTTAAAGCCCGTGATTACGTTCTTCTATTTGAATCTGAACAACAAATCAGAGATCTTGAAATAAACCGTGTAATTTTTGATCAGATTAATTTAGGTACTGGAGGAGTTATTATGACCTCAAAAGGAAATAATGTGGATTTTGTTTCTAGATTTTTTACTCCTCAAGCAACGTTACTTGAAGATCCAGTTACTGGGTCTGCTCACTGCTCATTGATTCCTTTTTGGGCAAATCGACTTCAAAAACAAAAAATGAATGCATTACAGTTATCAAAAAGGGGTGGAGAATTGATTTGTAAGGAAATGGGGCAACGAGTTCTTATTGGTGGAAAAGCTCGTACTTACTTAGAAGGGCATTTTATTATTGATAAATGAAAACAATCACAGTTTTATAAGTTATAGCGAAGCCCTAGTGTCCAAATAAATTGGTTGGGTGATAAAGTTTGATTTACGAAACCTCTTAAATCAAATCTTGAACTTAATCGATAATTAATGGTTTCAGCAATTCCAAAAGTAGTATCAATATCTAAATAATATATTTGGGTAATAAAAGAAAACTTATTTTGCTTCAAAATTCCAGAGAGACTAAATAAATTAATCTGTATATCATTATTACTCCCCTTACCGCGGATATAAGTAGTATTTAACATCAAAATTTTAGTGACTTTATAGCTTGCACCAATTCTTTGGGAAAATTATGTATTTACAGTATAATCATCATCAATTTGAATTATTGGAAAAA
>JAQWNN010000035.1 GCA_029268555.1 Flavobacteriaceae bacterium | reverse complement strand
CTGTACTGACTAATATTTTATTATTGGGATGGCTTAATATTGCAGCATCATCGCCAATTCCAAGAATACTTGAATCATTTTGAAGCTTTACAGACTTCGTTAAATGGTCAATTAATGCAAACTCACCTAAATTTTCTAAAGCTGTTTTTGATGTATTTTTATTCTCAAACATGATTCAAAAGTAATGAACCCTTATAAAATGCTAAAGCATAATTAGCCATATGTTTTTTTAGTACTTTTAAAAAAAAATTAAATGCGCTCCTTATCTCTAAAATTTTTAGTGTTTTTAATGTTTTTAAATTGTACAAAAGAACCTGTATTCATATTATCACTTGGTATACCTTATACAGCTGATCCAAATACTTCAAATGAGAATTTGAATAATTCACCTCAAAAAATTACATTAACCCCTTGTGAAAATGGAATGGCTGGTATTTATCCATGTAATGGTTATGATTTTCTTTCAAGGGTAAATTTAGATCAGTTTGACAGTTTATCCGGAAATGATAATTGGGGGTGGACAGACCAAGAAACTGGTATAGAATACGTACTAAGTGGATTGAATGACGGTACTGGATTCGTGTCTATTGAGGATCCTGTAAATCCAATTTATCTTGGCAAGTTACCTACTTCAACTAGTAATAGTGATTGGAGAGATATTAAAGTATATAACGACCATGCTTTTATTGTAAGCGAAGCCTCTGACCATGGACTACAAGTTTTTGACTTAACGCGCCTAAGAGGACTTACAGAACCTCAGAGTTTTACTGCAGACGTGACATTCAAAGATTTTGGAAATGCACACAATATTGCAATTAATAAAGAGACAGGTTTTGCATTTGTAGTTGGGTCAAATTTATATCAAGGGGGCCCACTTTTTATTGATATAAATGACCCGAAAAATCCTAAAATTGTAGGAGGTTTTGAAACTGCTTCTTATACTCATGATGCTCAAATTGTTATATATCAAGGTCCAGATGAAAATTATCAAGGGAAAGAACTTCTTTTTGGAAGTAATAGTGATGGAGGAGTAAATAATAGAATTATAATCGTAGATGTCACCGATAAGAAAAATCCAGAATGGATTCAATCCATCTCATACGAGAATGGAGGTTATACTCATCAGGGATATCTTTCTGAAGATCATAGGTACTTTATGCATGGAGATGAATTAGATGAAATAAATTATGGCTCTCCAACCTCTACTAGAATATTTGATTTAATGGATCTTTCTAGCCCCAAGCTTCACCTAAATTATTATGGAAGCTTAGATGCTATTGACCATAACGGATATATAAAAGGGAATCAATTTTTCATGGCGAATTATACTGCTGGACTAAGAGTACTTGATATTAGTAGTATTGAAGAAAAAAAAATAGAGGAAATTGGTTTTTTTGATTCCTATCCTTCTGACAACGAAACAAAATTTGCTGGAGCTTGTAATGTTTATCCATATTTTGAAAGTGGTGTTATTGCTATTAATGATATTGAATCAGGATTGATTTTGGTTAAAGCTTCTGAAAATTAATGCAACATATTATAGTTTTTTTTTCCATATTCATTTTCATAGCTTGTTCACCAAATAGTGATACAGATTGGGCTTTCTTACCGCCAATAAATGGTAATTGGAAGACTGTAAAAACCTATGGAGGCAGCGAGGAGGATATTGCACATGGTGTAAGTGTAACATTAGATGGAGGATTTGTAGTAGTAGGGAATACTCAAAGTACAGATGGAAATTTTTCAGACAAAAGTTATGTTGGAAGTGACATTTTCTTGATGAAATTCGATTCATTCTTCAACTTAGAGTGGACAAAAACATACGGGGGCTCTGGAGATGATCGAGGGCATGATGTAGTTCAACTTTCAGATGGAGGTTTTGCAGTAATAGGTTATAGTAAAAGTGATGATGGAGATGCATCTTTAAATGAAGGACAACATGACAATTGGTTAATTAGAACTAACTCCAAAGGGGTATTACTTTGGCAAAAAAGTTTTGGCTTTTTAGGACACGATCATGCCTACAGTATTATAGCCACATCAGATGGAGGGTTATTTTTTAACGGATTTTTAGATGTAACAGCATCCAATGGCGAGGGCCAGGAAGGTAAAAAAAGTAATCTCACAAAAAAACATGGAGCAGGTGAATTTTGGTGTCACAAAGTGGACAAAAATGGTAATTTTCAATGGCGAAGATATTTTGGAGGGACCAGTAACGATCGATCATACGATGCCATAGAAACTCAAAAAGGGAATTTTATTTTGACTGGGAGTTCTGAAAGTCAAGATTTAGATATTTCTAACCCAAGAGGAGGCTACGATATTTGGGTAGTCAAAATTGATTCAAGTGGAAACTTGCTTTGGGAGCGTTCTATAGGAGGCAGTGGGTATGATATTGGCAATGCAATTATTGAGACTCAAAAAGGGAATTTTCTTATTGCAGGGCAAACATTCAGTCAGGACAAAGACATATTAAATCCTCTGGGTTTATCAGATGGGATACTAGTTTGGCTTTCTTCTGAAGGGGAATTGATTAGAGTAAAAAATATTGGAGAAAGTGAATTTGATGTTTTGAATGATGTTGTTCAACGGCCAGATGGGACACTCCTGACCGTTGGCCATAGCAGCTCTATTGAAAATGAAAATAGTCCTCTTGACAACGATGTCACACTATATTATACGCTTTCAAATGGTTCTTTACTGAGCTCACACCTTCTGGTAGGAGATGGACTAGATCAAGGAGAGGCAATAGCACTAAATTCTAATGGTGATTTAATTGTGGTTGGAAGCACAGATAGTAAGTCAGGAGAATTTTCTGATTCAAAGGGAGGCAAAGACCTCTTCGTGGCAATTTGGAATTAAATTTACCAATTATCATATTGGTTTAAACAATAGTAGTTATAAGTAAATCCTAATAAATACGCTATATTTGCATAAAATTTGAGTTAATTTTTTATTTAATGATAAAGGTTGCCAAAACAGCAAAAGAAAAAGTTGCATTGCTCATGAAAGAAGAGGGATTTAACCCTCTTGTGGACTATGTCCGCGTTGGAGTTAAGAGTGGAGGCTGCTCTGGCTTATCTTATGATTTAAAGTTTGATAAAGATCTTCATAGCGATGATAAGTTGTTTGAGGATAATCAGGTTAAAATATTGATAGATAAAAAGAGTCTTCTTTACTTAATTGGGACTACTTTAGAATATTCAGGAGGATTGAATGGAAAGGGTTTTGTATTCAACAACCCAAATGCGCAACGTACTTGTGGTTGTGGTGAGAGCTTTTCATTATAAATAATAGAAAATGGCATATACTGAAGAAGAATTAAAAAAAGAGTTGGAAACCAAAGAATACGAATACGGGTTTTTCACTGATATTGATTCAGACACTTTTCCTAGTGGATTGAATAAGGACGTTGTTCGGGCTATTTCTAGGAAGAAGGGGGAGCCTGAATGGATGACTGAATGGAGACTAAAGGCATTTGAATCATGGTCTGAAATGAGAGAACCTGAGTGGGCTAACGTGAACTACAAAAAACCTGACTTACAAGCAATATCTTATTACTCTGCTCCTAAAACAAAACCAAAATATGATAGTCTAGACCAAGTAGATCCTGAATTGCTCAAAACATTTGAAAAATTAGGAATCTCAATTGAAGAGCAAAAGAAATTATCTGGAGTTGCAGTAGATATTGTAATGGATTCAGTATCCGTTGCTACAACTTTTAAAGAGACTTTAGCAGAAAAGGGAATCATATTTTGCTCTATTTCTGAAGCTATTAAAGAACATTCAGAATTGGTCAAAAAATATATTGGAAGCGTAATTCCCCCTAAAGATAATTACTATGCGGGTTTAAATAGTGCCGTCTTTACAGATGGCTCATTTTGCTATATCCCTAAGGGTGTTAGATGTCCAATGGAATTATCGACTTACTTCAGAATCAATCAAGCTGGAACAGGACAATTTGAGCGTACCCTAGTAATTGCCGATGAAGGAAGCTATGTTAGTTATTTAGAAGGATGTACAGCACCTTCAAGAGATGAAAATCAACTCCACGCAGCTGTTGTTGAATTGATTGCCTTAGATGATGCTGAAATAAAATATTCTACAGTTCAAAACTGGTTTCCAGGGGATAAAAATGGAAAAGGAGGCGTATTTAACTTCGTAACCAAACGAGGTATTTGCCATGAACGGTCAAAAATTTCTTGGACACAGGTTGAAACAGGTTCTGCTGTTACTTGGAAATATCCTTCCTGTATCTTAAAAGGGAATAATTCTATTGGAGAATTTTACTCTATTGCTGTAACAAATAATTTCCAGCAAGCTGACACAGGAACCAAAATGATTCATTTAGGAAAGAATACAAGAAGCACTATCATTTCAAAAGGAGTATCTGCAGGGAAATCTCAAAATAGCTACAGAGGACTTGTTCAAGTAGGTGCTAGAGCAAAAAATGCAAGGAACTTTTCTCAGTGCGATTCTTTACTAATGGGTAATGAATGCGGAGCTCATACCTTCCCTTATATTGAAGCTAAAAATAACTCTGCTCAGATAGAGCATGAGGCCACTACCAGTAAAATTGGCGAGGACCAAATCTTCTATTGTAACCAAAGAGGTATCGATACAGAAAAGGCGATTGCTTTAATTGTAAATGGATTCAGTAAAGAGGTATTGAATAAATTACCAATGGAATTCGCCGTAGAGGCACAAAAATTATTAGAAATCTCTCTTGAGGGATCTGTAGGATAAAAATTACATATGTTAACAATTGAAAATTTACATGCCGAAGTAGAAGGCAAAGAGATTCTTAAGGGAATAGATCTTGATATTAAAGCCGGTGAAATTCACGCTATAATGGGGCCTAACGGCTCTGGGAAAAGCACCTTATCATCGTTAATTGCAGGGAATGAAGACTACGAAGTGACCAAAGGAGAGATTCTTCTTAGGGGGAAAGATTTATTCGAATTGGATGCCGAAGAACGCGCTCACAATGGAATTTTTCTCTCATTCCAATACCCTATCGTAATCCCAGGAGTTTCGGTGACCAACTTTATCAAAACGGCAATTAATGCCAATCGAAAGGCTAAAGGTTTGGAGGATATGCCTGCAAGTCAACTTCTCAAAAAAATCCGAGAAAAAGCAAAGCTTTTGGATATCGATTCTAAATTTTTATCTCGTTCGCTTAATGAAGGCTTTTCAGGAGGAGAAAAAAAGCGAAATGAAATTTTTCAAATGGCAATGCTCGAACCTTCTTTATCAATTCTTGATGAAACGGATTCAGGACTGGATATTGACGCTCTTAAAATTGTTGCCAATGGTGTAAACAAATTGAAAAACAAGAAAAATGCTACGATTGTTATTACGCATTATCAACGCTTGTTAGACTATATAGTGCCCGATTTTGTACACGTACTTTTTGATGGTAGGATTGTTAAATCAGGAACAAAAGAGTTGGCCCATGAATTGGAAGCTAAAGGCTACGACTGGATCAAAGAATTAGCATCTCATGGAATTTAAAGAAAAGCTACTTTCTTCTCATCTTGCCTTTGAAGAGGATTTGGATCTTAATGATAGTGTTCATAAAACTAGAGCGTCTGCTCTGAAAGTTTTTGAAGATAAAGGGTTTCCATCCAAAAAAGAGGAGGGGTGGAAATACACCTCCTTAGAAGCCTTAATTCAAAAAGATTATGCGCTTTTTCCCAAATCCGAGAATAGTATCGAGCTCAATGATGTTAAAAAGTACTTTTTATACGATACTGATACTTATAAAGTAATATTCATTGATGGTGTTTATAGTCCATTTTTATCCAATACTACACACGACGGGCTTGATGTTTGTTTGATGTCAGCTGCCTTGTCAAAACCAAAATATCGTAAACTTATCGATACTTATTTCAATAAAATTGCACCTGAAGATGATAGTATGACAGCTTTGAATACTTCTTATGCAAAAGAAGGAGCTTTCATCTACATCCCAAAAAATGTTGTGGCGGAAAAACCCATTGAGATTATTCATTTTTCATCAGGAAATGAAAATGCTTTATGGCTTCAACCTAGAAATTTAATTGTACTAGATGAGAATGCACAAGTTCAAGTGATCGAAAGACACCAAAGCCTCAAAGAGCATCCAGTAGTTACAAATTGTGTCACTGAGATTTATGTGCACCAAAATGCTTTTTTAGATTATTACAAATTACAAAATGATCTTCCTTCTGCATCACTGATCGATGGTACATTTATAGTACAGAGTAAAAACAGTCATGCAAGTGTCCATACTTTTTCTTTAGGGGGAAAGTTAATACGAAATAACTTGAGATATTTTCACAAAGATGAGCATATAATGTCAACCTTAAAAGGGGTTACCATACTTCATAAAAAACAACATGTAGACCATGCAACCTTAGTACATCATGCACAGCCCAACTGTGAAAGTCATCAAGATTATAAAGGAATTTTTGCAGAGCTTTCAGAAGGAGTTTTTAATGGGCAAATATTGGTGGATAAGATTGCTCAGAAAACCAACGCGTTTCAGCAAAACAATAATATTCTTTTAGATGATAAAGCTACGGTTAATACAAAACCTCAACTAGAGATTTTTGCAGATGATGTAAAATGCTCTCATGGATGCACCATCGGACAATTAGATGAGGAAGCATTATTTTATCTTAGATCTAGGGGAATTCCTAAGAAGGAAGCTAAGGCGCTTATGACCTATGCCTTTGCAAATAATGTTTTAGAGAGTGTGCAACTCCCCTCTTTAAAGAAGCGAATCAACGGTCAAATTGCTAAAAAACTAGGTGTTAATCTTGGATTCGAGCTTTAAATGTTTGATGTTAATAAAATCCGATCTGATTTTCCCATTCTTTCTCGACAAGTTAATGGTCAGCCTTTGATATATTTTGATAATGCTGCAACTTCACAAACCCCTAACCAAGTAATTGATGTCATCACTGATTATTACAAGCGCTTAAATTCTAATATCCACAGAGGTGTTCATAAATTAAGTCAAGAGGCTACAGAGGCATATGAAGGAGCTCGAAAAACAATTAAGGAGCATTTCAATGCAGCACATGCTCATGAAATTATTCTTACAGCTGGAACTACGGAGAGCATAAATTTAGTTGCATCGGGATATACTAGTCTTATGAAAACTGGAGATGAATTAATCATCTCAGCTTTGGAGCATCACTCCAATATAGTTCCATGGCAAATGCTTTGTGAAAGAACTGGAGCACAGCTGAGAGTTATTCCTATGACCCAGTTAGGAACTTTGGATATGGATGTGTTTGAATCACTACTAAGCGATAAAACACGCTTGGTTTTTGTAAATCATGTTTCCAACGCGCTTGGAACAGTAAATCCTATTGAAGAAATAATTACTAAAGCTCATGCTGTTGGAGCAGAGGTTTTAATTGACGGTGCACAGGCATGTCCTCACATCAAACCTGATCTTCTGGATTTGGATGTAGATTACTACGTTACTTCTGCACATAAAATTTGTGGTCCAACTGGGGTTGGAATGCTTTATGGGAAAGAGAATTTACTAAATAAACTCCCTCCCTATCAAGGAGGAGGTGAAATGATCGCAACTGTTACTTTTGAAAAAACTACCTACACTGGGCTTCCACATAAATTTGAAGCTGGAACACCAAACATATCTGGAGGAATTGCTTTTGGAGCGGCTCTAGATTATATGAATTCTATAGGTTATGGGGCTATTGCGTCTTATGAAGCAGAACTTCTAGACTATGCAACTACTGTTCTCAAAGAACTTCCAGGATTAAAAATATACGGTGAAGCCCCAGAAAAAACTGCAGTCATCTCTTTTAATGTGAAAGGGATTCACCCATATGATATAGGAAGCATTTTAGACCAAATGGGGATAGCTGTGCGAACTGGACACCACTGTGCTCAACCCATTATGGATTACTTCGAGATTCCTGGAACTATTCGTGCTTCTTTCTCATTTTACAATACCAAGGAAGAAATAGATCGACTTATTGAAGGGCTTCGCAAGGCAATGGCGATGTTGCAATAAATTTTTTAATTTTATAGATATGGAAACCATAGCAGAGAGACAGCAAGAAGTAATTGAAGAGTTTTCCCTATTTGACGACTGGATGCAACGGTATGAGCATATGATAGATCTTGGCAAGTCCCTACCCCTTATTTCAGAGGAACATAAAACGGAGGACAATATTATCAAAGGGTGCCAAAGTAAAGTTTGGGTTTATGCCTCATTAGAAGCAGACCAATTGGTTTTTACAGCAGATAGTGACGCCATTATTACAAAAGGAATTATCGCTATTTTAATACGTGTCTTTTCAAACCAACCCCCAAAAGCAATATTGGATGCAGACACTGATTTTATCGATAAAATTGGATTAAAAGAACATTTATCACCCACTCGTGCAAATGGTTTGGTATCTATGATCAAACAGATTAAAATGTACGCAGTAGCTTATCAAACACAACTGAATTAGGAAAGATGTCAGAAACAGAAGCCTTAGGCGAAAAAATTCTTAATGTTTTAAAAACCATATATGACCCAGAAATACCTGTTGATATTTATGAACTCGGATTGATTTACGATGTATTTGTAAATGAGGATATGGAAGTCAAGATTTTGATGACTTTAACCACACCAAATTGTCCTGTTGCTGAATCCTTGCCAATGGAGGTAGAAGAAAAAGTAAAATCATTAGATGAGGTAAAAAGTGCGGAAGTAGAAATTACATTTGATCCACCTTGGACTCAAGAGCTTATGAGTGAGGAAGCTAAACTTGAATTGGGAATGCTTTAGCTATGGGTGGTTCTATTGTCAATAAAGTTGCGAAAAGCCCCTTAATTAATATTGATCTAGAGGAATGGATTCCTAAAGGGATTAGGTCGACAGTAGATTTAGCCCAATGGCTAGAAGAAGGAATTATTTTAAGGGAAAAACCTTTTCGGGAGGTATTGAAGCAAGAAGATTGGTCTCAATACCAAGATCATAAGATTGCCATTCACTGTTCTACAGCTGCCATATTACCTGCATGGGCAGCACTATTAGTTACAAGTTATTTACAGCCCTTTGCAAAAGAAGTTGTAATGGGATCCCTAGAGGACTTAGAGCGCCATTTGTTTTCTAAAGTAATAGCTGAACTTGACCTTTCTCTATTTAAAGATAAGCCGTTGATGATTAAAGGATGCTCTGAATCTGCTATTCCTGAGGATGCATATATTCAATTAATTCTAAGATTACAGTCTGTTGCCAAAAGTTTGTTTTACGGAGAGGCATGTTCTTCAGTACCTTTATGGAAGGCAAAAAATAAGCGTGAAAGCTAAAGCAAAAAAGATTCTTATATTATCTTATTACTGGCCTCCTTCTGGAGGCTCTGGGGTTCAGAGGTGGATGTATTTTGCAAAGTATTTAAAAGTATTTGGATGGGAGCCCTATATTTTAACTGTAGACGAAACGACCGCTTCTTATCCAGTACTGGATAAGAGTTTACTTTCAGAGGTAAATGACATACCAACTATCCGAACTAAGACAAGTGAGCCATTAAGATGGTATTCTAGATTAAGTCCAGGTTTATCAAATGGTGGAATACCACAAGGAGCAGTTTCTACAAAAACATTGTTTGGAAAATTTACAGCTTTTATTCGCGGAAACTTTTTTATTCCAGATGCGAGAAAAGGATGGCGTTCATTTGCCCTAAGAGCGGCACAAAAACTAATAGCAGAAGAAGGGATTGATAGAGTTGTAACAACAGGCCCCCCCCATTCTACTCACTGGGTAGGTGCTCATTTACAAAATAAATATGGTCTAAAATGGCTTGTTGACATGAGAGACCCATGGGTCAATATTTTCTATAATAAGCAGTTGAATAGAACATCATGGGCTATAAAAATGGATGAAAGGCAAGAAAATAAAATACTTCAACAAGCTGACATAGTTATCACTACTTTGGCAGGGGAATTTCATCAGTATTTAAAAAGCAAAGCTCCTGATCAGCAATATTATGCCATTCCAAATGGTTACGATTCGGATTTGTTTGATTCAGTCGCCAGTGAAAGCCATACCAAATTCCATCTAGTATTTACAGGTTTACTTACTTATAATCAAGAATATCACGGAGTATTAAAAGTGCTAGAGCAGCTTCAGCATAAAGGTTCAATATGTCTCTCATTTGCAGGGCAAATTCAGGCTGAGATAGTAGATGAATTTAAATCAAAGCTTCAGAATATTAAGGTTGTTGATCACGGCTATATTGCACATCATGAAGCTGTAAAACTCATGAAAAGTGCAGATATTCTGCTTAACTTCATTTTTAGTGGGGCCCAAAAAGATATGATTTCCGGAAAAATTTTGGAATATATTGCCACCAAAAAACCCATTTTATCGATAGGTGATCCAGATTCAGAAGCAGGAAAGTTTGTCAAGCAGGGATCAGAAGCAGAAATGATAGAGAGTTTTGACACAGAAGAAATCAAGCAATTTATTACAAGGGCGATGATTAATAAAGGACAACTTATAAATAACTTTCCTAATATTGAAAATTGGAGTAGGGAGGCACTTTCAAGACGTCTTGAAGATCTTTTACTTGAATTTTAAGAGTTTACTTTACTTTTTATACAGTTAATAAAGTCTATAAAAAAATGAATCCCGTACCCATACCATTTAAAAAGATCGCTTCCAACGCTCCAATCACAATTGATTTTCACGATACTAATCTTTTAAAAAAAAGTAACGATTTTATTTATAAAAATTATTTTTTTTTAAATATTTAAGCGTTGACTCGGGTACAGAAGATTTTATGGATCCTCCGTTTTGTATAATTTTTCGAAGATCTTGAGCAACATAATCTAATTGTGGAGCAGGTACTAGATTGATTTTAGGATGTTTTAGAAGGCTTTCGGAAATTTCATTTCTATGAATCCTTGGATACACATATAAGTCTACGAGTTTCAAAATTGATTTATATTCTTTCCATTTATCGAAATTAACTAAGTTGTCTTCTCCCATGATAAGGACAAATGAAACATCAGTTTCATTATTGATCAAATATTCTAATGTATCAATAGTATAGCTTGGTTTTGAAAGAGTAAATTCGACATCAGAAGAAGTTAAATTGGAAAATTTTTTTAACGCTTGTTTAACCATTTTCAAACGGTGGTGCTCTTCTAAAAGTCTAAGGTTTTCTTTAAAAGGATTTTGTGGACTCACTATGAATCTAACTTCATCTATATCTGTGTTTTTAATAAAATAATTTCCCAGAGCAAGATGCCCATTATGAATAGGGTTAAAAGTACCAAAATAAAGTCCAACATTTTTCACCTTGTAAAGGTAGGAATTCCCCTAAGATTCTAAAAAGTTACGAACAATTTGAACAACCTCTTTTTTTGCTTTTTTTAAATCGTCATTTATAAGAATAAAATCAAATTCTGAAGCAAAGTTCATTTCCATTTGTGCCTTTTTAATACGCTCTTTAATTTTATTATTATTTTCTGTTGCCCGATTTTGAAGTCTTTCTTTCAATATTTCAATTGAGGGAGGTTGTACAAAAATAGAAAGGGTGTTGAGGGGATATTTTTTTTTGATATTTAATCCGCCTTTGACATCTATATCAAATAAGATATGGTGTCCTTCACTCCAAATACGATTTAATTCCGAAAACAGTGTTCCGTAAAATAAATTTTGATAAACCTCTTCAAATTCTAAAAACTCACCTTGCTGAATTTTTTTTTCAAAATTTTTAGGTGTCAAAAAATGATAGTCTACTCCATTTTTTTCTTTACCTCGAGGTCTTCTAGAAGTAGCCGAAATTGAAAAGCCGAGGGGTAAAGATTGTTTAAGCAAATGACGAACCAAAGTAGTTTTTCCACTTCCTGAAGGAGCTGAAAATACGATGAGTTTCCCGATATTCACCTTTAGAGAACGTTTAATAGTTGTTCTTTTATTTTTTCTAATTCATCTTTCATCTGAACAACAATTTTCTGTAGCTCAGCATGATTAGCCTTTGAACCTATTGTATTAATTTCTCTTCCTATTTCCTGTGTAATAAAACCTAACTTTTTACCTACTGGAACGTTACTTTTCATTATTTTTCTATAGTAATCTAAGTGGTTCTTAAGACGTACTTTTTCTTCGGTAATATCAAATTTTTCCAAATAGAAAATTAATTCCTGTTCAAAGCGATTGACATCAACTTCAATTTTCAAACCTTCAAGTGAATCTCTTAGTTTATGCTCAATTTTACTAATTCTTTCAGGGGCAATTTTTTTAATTGCTTCTAAATGTTCTTCTATTAAGTCAATCCTAAGCAAGAAATCTTTTTCAAGCTCTGCACCTTCATCTAAACGATATGATTTGATATCCTCTATTACACTTTCTAAAAGTTTAAAGATGACATCCTTTTCTTGACTTGAGATTACCTCGCGACCTGTTGTAAGGGTGTCCGGAAGTCTCATTGCAATTGAAAGTCTTTCGTTTATTGTACTATCCCCGATAGTTTCCAACTGCTGCATATAAGATTTGATAACTTGGGTATTTATTTTAGTAGGCAAGTTTTGTTCGCTAAATTCTATATGAATATTTAAATCAATTTTTCCTCGATTCATTCTAGAAGCAAGACGTTTACGAAATTCTGTATCAAGTTCTCTAATATAAGAGGGAGTTCGTAAGTGAACATCTGCATTTTTACTATTTAATGCACGAATTTCGATACTGATCCGTTTGTCCTCCCATTGGGTTTCTTTTTTTGCATAACCTGTCATGGACATTATCATACTACTACATTATTATAGTTTTCTAATCTTAATTTTTTAGAATGACACATAACCATCATGCTCTTGAGAGCTGATTTTTGCAAACATAAATCTACCAAAGTGAATAAATGACTATCTTCTTTTTTCAATTTTTTAGCTGGGGAAGTATTATTAGCTAATAATATTAATTCGGAGAAGAGTTGAACCACTTTTTTCATTTTAAGTCTAATATATCTTTGAGAAATTTTTCGTCAGAGCTAACGCCTGCAAAATCATCGAATGTTTTCTTTGTAGCCTCAATAATATGATTTTTGATAAATGGGGCCCCTTCTCTAGCTCCTTGCTCAGGACTTTTGATACAGCACTCCCATTCCATTACTGCCCATAAATCACAGCCGTATTCCGTTAGTTTAGTAAAGATAGTTTTAAAATCAATTTGTCCATCCCCCGGTGAACGATACCTTCCTGCACGGTCAATCCAGTCGCCATAACCACCAAAGGTTCCTTTTTTTCCATTAGGGTTAAATTCTGAATCCTTCACGTGAAATGATTTGATAAATTCATGATAATGATCAATATATTCGATATAATCCAGTTGTTGTAAAACAAAATGACTTGGATCATATAGTATATTGACACGTTTGTGATTTCCAGTAGCCTCTAAAAAACGCTCAAAAGTAACACCATCGTGAAGATCTTCTCCTGGATGAATTTCGTAACAGACATCGACGCCATTGTCATCAAAAACATCGAGTATGGGCTTCCATCTTTTTGCCAATTCTTTAAAACCTAATTCAACCAATCCAGCTGGTCTTTGAGGCCAAGGGTGCCAAGTATGCCAAAGTAATGCACCAGAAAAAGTTGCATGAGTCTTTAAACCTAGACGTTTACTCGCAATAGCTGCCTTTTTCATCGTTTCAACAGCCCAAGCAGTTCGTGCTTTCGGATTATTTCTTAACTTTTCAGGTGCGAAACTATCAAACATGAGGTCGTATGCAGAGTGCACTGCGACCAATTGCCCTTGAAGATGAGTAGAAAGTTCAGTGATTTCTAACCCATAGGAATTAATTTTACCTTTAAGCTCATCGCAATAAGTTTGACTTTCTGCAGCCTGATTTAGGTCTATTAAAAAATGTTCCCATGTAGGTATTTGAATTCCTTTGTAACCTAAATCAGCAGCCCACTTGCACATTCCATCTAAAGAATTAAAAGGAGCTTTACTATCTACAAACTGTGCGAGAAAAACACCAGGTCCTTTTATCGTTTTCATTGATTTTCCAGGCTGAGCCATATGTTTCCTTTTTTATGAGATTCAACAACTTTTTCAATAAAGAGCATCCCTCGAACACCGTCGTTCATGGTAGGATACTCTCCGTCAAATGATTTTTCATTACGTATTGCCTTTGCAACCCCCTTGTAGATATTCCCCATTGCATCGAAGATTCCTTCTGGATGTCCTCCGGGAAGTTTTGTGCCGTCTAAAGCAACAGCTGAAGTGTAAGCGTTTCCAGGTTTAATTACTCTTCGAGGCTCGTCGTCTTTGAGATGATAAAGAAAGTTCGGATTTTCTTGCTCCCATCTAAAAGCACCTTTTTGACCATAAATGGCCACTGTTAATCCGTTTTCTTCTCCTGTTGCAATTTGACTGGCTCTAATTACACCTTTAACTGTGTTAGAAAAACGAACCAATACAGTTCCGTCTAAATCCAAAGAGTTATCATCATAGAGAGTATTTAAATCTGAAAGGACGGACTTTACTTCCATACCAGTCAAATATTCAGACATCTGAAAGGCGTGTGTTCCAATATCCCCTATACATGAACTAATCCCTGCTTTTTTAGGATCTAAGCGCCAAACAGTCTTACGGACTTCAGGATCGTGAATCACTGGGTTAATCCAACCTTGATAATATTGAATGTCTATTTTTTGAATTTTTCCTAACTCCCCTTGAGCGATCATATGCTTCATATGACGGACCAATGGATATCCGGTGTAGGTATAAGTTACCGCGAAAATAGCTTTGTGTTTTTTTTGAAGAGCTTCTAATTCTTTAGCATCATCATACGACGTAGTTAGGGGTTTCTCACATATGACATGAAAGCCATTTTGAAGAAGTTTTTTTGCCATTGGGAAGTGCAAAAAGTTCGGAGTAAGAACAGAAACTACTTCAATTCGCTCTTCTTCAGGTTTTTTAATTTCCTCCGCAATTAGCGTATCAAAGTCTTCGTATATTCTATCGGCATTAACTCCGATTTGTTCGGCAAACTTTATATTTTCTTCGTAGACAGGATTGAATACACCTCCCACTATTTCGTATCGGTCATACATGCTTGATGCTACACGGTGAAGAACCCCAATTAAAGAGTCTCCTCCACCCCCTAAAACACCTAGTCTAATTTTACTCATATTGATTTTATTTTGATGGTTTCGTTCTTAAAAGAAATTAAAAATAAGATTAAAATAACAAAAGAAAAAATGGCTGGTTGAATCCATATTTCTTTCCAAAAATGTCCAACCTCACTTATATACTGATCAGTAAGCCATCCTGCAAATCTAAAACCTATTAACATTCCCACTCCATATGTAGCAAGTGTTATAAGGCCTTGTGCTGAACTTTTGTATTGTTCACCTGCTTTAAAATCCGTGTAGATTTGTCCAGAAACAAAGAAAAAGTCATAGCAAATTCCATGTAAGATAATTCCAAATAAAAGCATCCACGTACTTTCACCAGAATCTCCGAATGCAAATAAAAGGTAGCGAAGCCCCCAAGCAAGAACGCCTAAAACAAGCACTTTTTTTAACCCATAACGATTTAAAAAAAGAGGAAGAAGTAATAAGAAGAATACTTCTGAAATTTGCCCCATTACCATTTTTGAGGCGGCTGCTTTCATACCTATTTCATTTAAAAATTGATTAGCATGCTGATAATAAAAAGCTAATGGGATACAAACTAGCACTGAGCTTATAAAAAAGATCAGGTAACTTCTATCTTTAAGAAGAGAGAGCGCATCAAGCCCTAAGATTACTTTTAAACTGAATTTTTTATCCAATTTTGTTTTAGGTGGTGTATTAGGAAGAAAAAAGCTATAAATACCTAAAAATAAAGATGCAGCTGAGGTCATGTAAAAAGTATATTTCAAAAGTTGTGTATTTTCCCATGCCAAGTATCCAATTGTAAGACCTGCTATAATCCATCCTAAACTACCCATTACTCGAATTGAGGCAAATTCTTTTGAAGGATTCTTCATTTGGCGAAAGGCAACCGAATTTACCAAGGCTAGAGTAGGCATATATAATAGCATGTAAACAAAAATATATGGATAAAAGTTTATAAAACTAGCTGACTCTCCAGCTAGAAAAAGGAGTCCTGCACCCAGTATGTGAAGTATGCCTAAAATCTTTTGGGCTGCAAAATATCGATCTGCAATTAATCCAATGATAAAGGGAGCGATAATGGCACCAATAGATTGAGTTTCATAAGCCATCGCCAACTGACCACCACTTGCATTAAAGCTTTGCGAAAGAAAGGTTCCCATAGTAACAAACCACCCTCCCCAAATAAAAAACTCTAGAAAAAATAAAAAAGAGAGTTGAAGTTTAGTGATTAACTTCATTTTTATAAGTTGCTTGCCGTTTTTTCAATTAATTTTTTAGTAGCAATAATTCCCTCTTTTTCAGACAAATGGTCTCCCTCATATTCAACACCAATAAATCCTTTGTAACCAGCTTTTTTCACGATAGAAAGTAGTTTTTGGTAGTCAAGTATAGTTTCTTTTCCGTTATTATCAAAATCATATGCCTTGGCACTCACGCCTAAGGCTTTTGGCATCATTTCGGCAACCCCTATATATGGATCGTATGGATTATCACATTTGTTCTCTTTAAGAGATCCCCAGTCCTTACTTAAACAAAAATTACCAAAGTCAGGAAGTGTTCCACAATTATCAAAACTAACTTGATTAATTACTTTCATCAATAAGCTAGCGTTAGATGAGTTTCCTCCATGGTTTTCTACAATTATATTAACATTCAATGGTATGGCATATTCGGAAAGCACCTCTAGGCTAGATATTGAATTTTTTATCCATGATTCCTCATCATCTTCACCATGAAGATTTAAACGAATTGCTCCACACCCCATTTTATGTGCAGCTTCAATCCATAATTTGTGATTTTCAATCGCTTCTAAACGCTCTTTTTCAATTGAAGTAGAAAGATCTCCCTCATCATCAACCATAATTAAAATGTTTTGTAATTTATATTGTAATGCAAGAGCGTTATTTTTTTCAACAAAAGCTTGTATGGCTAAGGTTTTGTCATCACTTTTCATAACATCTGGATAGAGTGTACTTACATATTCTAATCCCTGAAACCCTAATTCACTCGCAAGTCTGGCAAATTCATAAGGGGATACACCACCATATTTAAAACTTCTATGAAAAGACCACTGAGCTAGAGAAAGTTTAAAAAACGGATCTTCTTGAGTAGTAGATTTTTTTTGATTTTGACAAGAAATGAAAATGGTCAGGGTTATTATGGATAATATTAATGATTTCATGTTTAAGTTTTTTAGTTTTGGATGCGTGTATGTTTTATTTAAATTAAGCCTAATAATTTGTCTATTGAAAAAGACAAAGATGAAAATAAATTCATACAACCTTTAAATATATTTAAATTATTAGAATTCAATCCAAAAATAATTATATTTGATTTCTTTGGAACTTAACTAATAGAGACAGATTGATGGAGACAAAATACGATGCTATTGTCATAGGTACAGGAATAAGTGGAGGATGGGCTGCTAAAGAACTCACAGAAAAGGGACTCAAAACATTGGTCCTTGAACGTGGGCGTATGGTCAAGCATATTGAGGATTATCCCACTATGAATGACGACCCTTGGGACTATAAAACAGGAGATGTTATTACACAAGAAACGAGGAAAGTTCAATCCAAGCAGAGCAGAACAGGATATACTACAACAGAATCGAGTAAGCACTTTTTTGTCAACGATTTAAAGCACCCTTACAATGAAACTAAAAGATTCGATTGGTGTAGAGGATACCATGTAGGAGGAAGGTCACTAACTTGGGGGAGACAAAGTTATCGACTTACAGACTTTGATTTTGAAGCAAATTTGAAAGATGGAATATCAGTTGACTGGCCAATAAGATACAAGGAAATGGCACCTTGGTATGATTATGTTGAAGGCTATATCGGAGTAAGTGGAGAGAACGTTGGTCTATCTCAATTTCCTGATGGTAATTATCTAAAGCCTATGGAGTTAAATTGTGTAGAAACGCGTCTAAAATCATCAATTAAAGAAAATTATGATGATAGAATTTTAACTATCGGGAGGACAGCTATAATTACTGAA
>JAQWNN010000034.1 GCA_029268555.1 Flavobacteriaceae bacterium | reverse complement strand
TAGTGGGACAGCATATAAAATGAAAGGTCGTGTTGGAGATTCACCAATTATTGGTTCTGGACTTTATGTAGATAATACTATAGGTGCAGCTGTTGCAACTGGTCTTGGAGAGGAAGTAATCAAAACTGTTGGTAGTTTTTTAATCGTAGAATTAATGAAACAAGGAAAAAATCCCCAAGAAGCCTGCGAAGAAGCAATTAAACGGATTTTAGAAAAACAAAGAGAAAAATCAAATTTTCAAGTCGCCTACTTAGCAACCAATAGAAAAGGTGAAATTGGGGCATATAGTATACATAAAGGATTTTCCTACACTATATATAAAAATAAAACTTGTCTAAACGTCGATTCCAAATCTTATTTCTAATTTTTTTTATCAAACTTCTATAAATGCAAATAATTGAAAATGAAAAGGAGTATGATGTTGTGATTGTTGGTTCCGGAGCAGGAGGCGGTATGGCAACAAAAATTCTTGCTGATGCAGGTCTAAAAGTAGCAGTAGTTGAGGCAGGTCCTTTTTTTGACCCTGCAGAACCTAAACAACAAACCCAACTTAAATGGCCCTACCAATCTCCCAGAAGAGGCGCAGGAACTACTAGAGCTTTTGGAGAATTTGACATGGCTTATGGTGGTTGGGAAATTAATGGAGAACCCTATAATCAAATTGGCGACACTCAGTTTGACTGGTTCCGTTCTAGAATGCTAGGAGGCAGAACCAATCATTGGGGAAGAATCTCCCTTAGGTTTGGCCCTAGGGACTTTAAAGGTAAAGACAGGGATGGACTTGGAGAAAACTGGCCAATTGGTTACGAAGACATTAAGCCTTATTACGATAAAGTAGATAAACTCATAGGGGTTTTTGGAAGTAAAGAAAATATGTATAATGAACCCGACGGTTATTTCCTACCTGCCCCAAAACCAAGGCTTCATGAATTATATTATAAAAAAGGAGCAGAAAAATCAGGAGTTAAAGTAATGCCTTCAAGGTTATCTATTTTAACAAAACGTATCAATAATGAAAGAGGAATTTGCTTTTACTGTAATCAGTGTAGTCGCTCATGCTCGGTTTATGGTGATTTCTCTGCCGGTTCTTGTTTAATTTTCCCTGCACAAAAATCGGGAGGACAAGTTGACCTTTATGTAAATAGTATGGTGCGTGAAGTTGAAGTCAATGAGGAGGGCAAAGCAACTGGAGTTCTTTACATCAACAAAGAAGATAGAAAAGAATATCGAGTTACTGGAAAGGTTGTCGTTTTAGCAGCCTCTGCTTGTAGTACCGCTCGCATACTTCTCAACTCCAAAAGCACAAAACATCCAAACGGTTTAGGCAACAGTAGTAATTTAGTAGGTAAATACTTACACGATTCTACGGGTTCTGATCGTATGGCATTTGTTCCAGAATTAATGAATCGGAAGCTTTATAATGAGGACGGTGTCGGTGGGATGCATTTGTATTCACCATGGTGGCTTGACAATAAAAAACTTGATTTTCCAAGAGGTTATCATATTGAAGTTTGGGGAGGACTTGGGATGCCAAGCTATGGAACAGGATTTAATCCAAATGACCTTAATAAACATCTTGGCCTTAAAGTGGGCGGATATGGAAATCAGTTGAGAGAAGATGTAAAGAAATTTTATGGATCTGTAATGGGCATGTCTGGAAGAGGTGAATCCATTGCCAGAAAAGATAATTATTGTGAGATAGATCCAACCACAGTAGATGAATTTGGAGTCCCGGTATTACGATTCAACTACTCCTGGTCTGATAATGAACGAAAACAAGCGCGTCATATGCATGAAACCTTTGAGGAAATTATTGAAAATATGGGTGGAATTGTTTTAGGAGATAAACCCGGTGCCGATAAAGATTACGGATTGCTCAATCCAGGAAGAATTATTCACGAAGTAGGAACAACACGAATGGGTAGTGATCCCAAAAAATCTGTTGTCAATGAATTTGAACAATTGCATGATGTAAAAAATGTCTTTATTGTTGACGCAGGACCTTTTGTTTCCCAAGCAGATAAAAATCCAACATGGACAATAATGGCACTTTCATGGAGAACATCAGAATTCATTATTCAAGAGCTAAAAAAACAAAATATTTAATCATGAACAGAAGAGATAGTATTCGATCATTGCTTTTAGGTAGTATGGCAGGGGGATTAGCCTTAGAAAGCTGTGTTACAGAAAATGAGACTTCAATTGAGAAAAAAATATGGGAATATCAATACGGCAGAACTCCAGAAGAGAAAGCTTATGATGAAAAGCTTTTAGGTCAACAGTTTTTTGAAAATAGTGAGATTGAAAAAATCAAACGCCTTGCTAATCAGATTCTCCCTCCCAATGAAAAGGGTAATATTGAAGAGGCTAAAGTGCCTGAATTTATAGAATTTATGGCAAAAGATTTTCCAAGTATTCAAACCAGAATGAGAGGTGGTCTAATGTGGTTAGATAATTATACTAATAAAACCTATGGTAAAGATTTTATCAATTGTAGTGGAGATGAGCAATACCAAGTTTTAGATCAAATCGCATTTCCAGATCCAAAAGAAACTGAACAAAAACAAGAAGTTCAATTTTTCTCACTGATCAGAAATCTTGTGATGACAGGCTATTTTACTTCTGAAGCGGGCATTAAAGAATTAGGCTATAAAGGAAACCAACCAAATGTGTGGGATGGGGTGCCTGTTGACGTTCTTAAAGACCATGGTATGTCGTATGATAAATCTTGGATGCCGAAGTTTGTCGATCAATCTAAAAGAAATGATTTAGCCCAATGGGATGAAGAGGGTAACTTGATTTCCTGAATTTAGAATAATCATTTAAATCACTAGTAATACGTTAATCTTATTCTTAATTTTACGTAGTTAATTAAACTACAAATGGAAAAATATATCTTGGCAATAGATGCTGGGACTACTAGTTCCCGTGCTATTATTTTCGATCATAAAGGAAACACCAAAGGAATTGCTCAATATGAGTTTACTCAATATTTCCCTAAAGAAAGTTGGGTTGAACATGACGGAATGGAAATTTGGAAAACACAACTCAAAGCTATAAATAACGTTTTAGAAAGCTCAAAAATTAAGGCTGAAGAAATTCATGCCATGGGAATAACTAATCAAAGAGAAACAACCTTGATTTGGGATAGAAAAACTGGAAAACCAGTCCATAAAGCGATTGTTTGGCAAGACAGACGAACCTCAGGTATTTGTGAAAAACTTAAGAGTGAAGGGAAAGAAAAACAATTCTATGAAAATACAGGGCTTATACTAGATGCATATTTTTCTGGCACAAAAATCAAATGGATTTTAGATCAAGATCCAAAAATAAGAAAAGCTGCAGAACATGGAGAACTTGCTTTTGGCACAGTTGATAGTTGGCTTATTTGGAATTTTACAAAAGGACAAGTTCATGTTACGGATGTGACAAATGCAAGCAGAACATTACTTTTCAACATCCATACTCTTCAATGGGATGATGAACTTTTAGAAACTTTAGATATTCCCAAGGCACTTCTCCCCAAAGTAGTATCTTCTTCAGAAAAAATTGGGGAAACTGACCCTAGTCTATTTGGTAATAATATACCAATTGCAGGTATTGCTGGTGATCAGCAAGCTGCACTTTTTGGTCAAATGTGTATTTCCCCTGGTGATGTAAAAAATACTTATGGTACAGGCTGCTTTTGTATTATGAACACAGGGGCTACACCTGTTATTTCAAAAAATAAAATGCTAACAACCATCGGTTATCAAATTAATGGTAAAGTGAGTTATGCACTTGAGGGAAGTGTATTCGTTGCAGGGGCTGTAGTTCAATGGCTTCGAGACCAACTTGGAATGATTGGTGATGCAAGTGAGATTGAAGCATTAGCCCAAACTGTAGATGATAATGGAGGGGTTACATTCATTCCTGCACTTGCAGGCTTGGGTGCGCCTTATTGGGATCCACATGCAACAGGTTCCATATTAGGAATTACTAGAGGAACTCAAAAAGGACATATTGCTAGAGCGGCAATTGAAGCTATTGCTTTAAGAGTTAGAGAAATTGTAATTGAAATGCAAAAAGATGCTGATACAACTTTTAAATCTTTAAAGGTTGATGGGGGGGCAAGTAATAATAATTTACTCATGCAAATTCAAGCTAATTTATTAGAAGCTGATGTCATTCGTCCTCAGACTACAGAAACTACAGCTATTGGTGCGGCATTCTTTGCAGGCCTTGCAACTGGTTATTGGGAGTCAATTGAAAGTTTAGCTGAAATCTGGTCAATAGATCAAATATTTTCTCCAGATTCTAATTTATCTAACAAAAAAACGATTGATTTATGGAATAATCGTATTGGAAAATTAAGCAATACTAATTCATCTAAATGAATAGATCAAATAATTTAGAGCAGCTCAAAGAGATAAAAGAATGGGATGTTATAATTATTGGTGGAGGTGCATCAGGTCTTGGAATTGCATTGGATTCAGCTAATCGTGGTCATAAAACACTACTTCTTGAAAAATATGATTTTGCTAAAGGGACTTCTTCACGAAGTACAAAACTTGTCCATGGAGGGGTTAGATATTTACAAAATGGAGATATTTCTCTAGTTATTGAGGCCCTAAGAGAACGAGGGATCATGAGAAAAAATGCACCCCATTTGGTTCGAGATTTAAGCTTCGTAATTCCTTCTTACGATTGGTGGAGTAGTCCATTTTACGGGATTGGATTGAAAGTATACGATATGATGGCAGGTAAATTGGGACTTGGGCCATCAACTATTTTGAATCGTGAAGAGACATTGAATTACCTACCTAATGTAAATAAAAAAGGACTTAAAGGAGGTGTCATCTATCATGATGGACAATTTGACGATGCACGAATGGCAATAAGTCTGGCGCATACTGCTAATCAAGAAGGAGCTACCTTATTAAATTATTTCGATGTTACTGAACTTGAAAAAGAAAAAAATATACTAAGTGGAGTTCATGTGACAGATAGAATAAAAGGATCATCTCATATAATTAAAGCAAAAGTTATCATTAACGCAACAGGGGTATTCTCGGATGAAGTTATCCGTATGGACAAACCTGATTCAAAACCACTGATTCGTCCATCTCAGGGTGTACACCTAGTAATTGACAAATCCTTTTTACAAGGGAATCATGCGATAATGGTTCCACATACAACAGATGGTCGTGTTTTATTTGCAGTTCCTTGGAATGGTCAAGTTGTGTTAGGAACAACCGATACTCCAGTTAACGAAGCCCTAGAAGAGCCATTAGCACTCAAAGACGAAATTGATTTTATTTTAGAAAATGCAAGTGCTTACATGACTAAAAAACCAAGTCGTAAAGATGTGAAAAGTGTTTTTGCTGGCTTGCGTCCACTGGCAGCAAATGAAGGTAAAAAAGAAAGTACAAAAGAGGTTTCTAGACATCACAAAATAATTGTCGGCACTAGTGGATTAATTAGCGTTTTGGGAGGCAAATGGACAACCTACAGAAAAATGGCGGAGGATACGGTTAATACAATTCAGATGGTTGGTGGATTACCAGATCGAAAATGCAATACAGAAACATTAGCTATTTTTGGAAATGATTTTAATACAGACTTCAGTAAACCATATTATTTTTATGGAACAGAAGCTGAAAAAATTAAAGCTATAGACATAGAAAAAGCAAGCCATTCGCTTTCTGAAAAAATATTTATTTCTGAAAATCAAGTTATTTGGGCCGTAAGAGAAGAGATGGCAATGACATTGGAAGATGTCCTAGCAAGGAGAACACGTTGTTTATTTTTAGATGCCTATGAAACTGAGATAATTGCTCCTCAAGTAGCAAAAATAATGTGTAAAGAGATGAAAAAAGACGCTCTATGGATTGAGGAGGAACTGAAAAAATTTAATGTAATTTTAAAAAAATATCAATTATGATTTTACACCCTTTTTTAGCAGAATTTATTGGAACAGCTATATTGCTCTTGTTTGGTGCTGGAGTAGTTGCCAATGTTAATTTAAAGAAAACTATTGCATCTGATCAAACACCGTGGCTCCTCATAACTAGTGCTTGGGGATTTGCAGTTTTTGTTGGTGTTTTTGTTACATCTCAGTCTAGCGGAGCTCACCTCAATCCAGCAGTTACAATTGGATTGGCTTTTGCTGGAAAATTTTCGTGGTCGCTTGTACCAACTTACTTTGCTGCTCAATTATTAGGTGCAATGTTGGGAAGCTGGCTTGCTTACATTGTCTATATAGATCATTACAGAGCAACTTCCGATGAAGCAGCTGTTCGAAGTACTTTTTGTACAGGTCCTGCAATTCGAAATTTTAAAAATAATTTCTTCAGTGAGGCTGTAGGAACTTTTATGCTTGTTTTTGGAGCATTATTCATTGTAAGTCCAAACATCACTATTGCAGGATCTGAGGTTGAAAACTTTGGCTTAGGGGCATTGGATGCACTCCCCATTGGTATACTAGTTTGGTTAATTGGTATTGCTTTAGGTGGTACAACTGGATATGCTATCAATCCTGCACGTGATTTTGGCCCGCGTTTAGTCTATCAATTGATTCCTAGAAAAAATAAAGATGCTGACTGGACCTATAGCTGGATTCCAATATTAGGACCTTTTACAGGTGGAGCTATAGCAGGATTGCTTTACAGTATTTTATAAATTAAGGTTTATTTTTTTAAAAAAAAGCCTGTATCAGCTTGTTTTTTGTATAAACTCCTAAAAATCAAGTTTGAGGCTACACCTATGCTCAAGGATCTGTTCAAGACAGCTTGCTTTTACAAAAGAAACTCACCTCTCTGAATTAAAAGCTCGTTGAGTTTATCAAAAAATACTAATACAGGCAGTAATTTGTCATTAAAATAAACTTAATATATTGTCATATGAAGGTCAATTAAATCAATAAGTTCTTTAACTTTTTCGTCTGACTCTGAAGTAGTTGAATTGTCATGATTTTTAATCTTTTCTAATTGTGCTGCGTACTGAAGGGAACACATTGCAAGAACATCTTGCTTGTCACGCACAGCATAATTTTTTTCAAGTTGTTGAATAGTTGCTTCTATTTTTTTTGCAGATTCCCGAAGCGATGCCTCTTGATCAGGGGCAATAGTTAACGGGTAAACTCTATTTGCTATTGTCAATTTAATTTTTAGTTGCTCGCTCATACTAATTCATTTCTGAGAGCTGAGAAATACAGTAATCAACCTCTTTGATTAAACTATTTATCTTAGCTTTCGTTTGCTTTTTTCCTTCATTACTGCCTAATAAGTTATTTGCAATTTTGAGGGACTTGTTTTCCTCTTTCAAATTTTTCATCTGATCATCAAGTTCCATTTTTTGCATTTCCAAGAGTGAATTTCGTTCTTGAAGAGTTTTTAAATTAAGATGGTTCTCTTTTAGCTTATTGAGCAAAATAATAATTTTTGACTCTAAAATTGATATGCCAGAAGCATTACTATCCATACTCTAAATCTAAAACAATAACTTATTAATACAAATTTATAGAATCTTTCTTTGATTGGACCGACTCTGAACGTCAGTTTTAAAAACTTTAACATGA
>JAQWNN010000033.1 GCA_029268555.1 Flavobacteriaceae bacterium | reverse complement strand
AAAGTCAGTCAAGCAGTTACCCAAGATCCAACACAACCGGCAGCTCAAGCTATGTTGCATGCTATAGGGATGACAGATGAAGATTTTGAAAAACCCCTAATCGGTATTGCTTCAACTGGTTATGAAGGCAACCCTTGTAATATGCATCTCAATGAACTTGCTCAAAACATCAAAGTAGGGATTAATTCACAATCTTTATTTGGATTAGTTTTTAACACTATAGGGGTAAGTGATGGAATTTCAATGGGAACTCCAGGAATGCGATTTTCTTTGCCTTCCAGAGATATAATTGCTGATTCTGTTGAAACGGTAGTCCAAGCTATGTCATATGATGGAGTTGTAACCGTAGTGGGATGTGATAAGAATATGCCTGGTGCCTTAATGGCCTTATTAAGACTCAACCGACCCGGAATTTTAGTTTATGGTGGAACAATAGCAGCAGGTTGTCATAATAATAAAGAATTGGATGTGGTTTCAGCATTTGAAGCTTGGGGAGAAAAAGTAGCTGGAACTATAGATGAAAAAGAATACAAAAACGTCATAAGGAATGCTTGTCCAGGTGCTGGTGCATGTGGAGGTATGTACACAGCTAATACCATGGCATCTGCCATAGAAGCCTGTGGAATGGCCTTACCATACAATTCATCAAATCCTGCGGAAAGCGAAGATAAAAAAGGAGAATGTGCTGATTTGGGTATTCATTTAAAAAATCTATTAGAAAAAGATTTAAAACCAAGGGATATAGTAACACGTAAATCACTTGAAAATGCATTACGATTAATTGCTGTTCTCGGGGGTTCTACTAATGCAGTTTTACATTTTTTAGCGATTGCAAAAGCAGCTAATATTAAATTAACTTTAGACGATTTTCAGAAAATTAGTGATACTACACCTTTTCTTGCAGATCTAAAACCTAGCGGAAAATATTTGATGAAAGATTTGCATGAAATTGGAGGGGTTCCCGCAGTACTCAAATATATGCTAAAACAAGGAATGCTTCATGGAGATTGTATTACGGTTACAGGAAAAACCCTTGCAGAGAATCTTGAAAATATTCCTGATTTGACTAAAGGTCAGACTGTGATTAGATTAGTTGAAGACCCCATAAAAGCCACAGGACATATTCGTATTCTAAAAGGTAACCTTGCCCAAGGTGGTTCTGTAGCGAAGATTACAGGTAAAGAAGGTTTACTATTTCAAGGGTCTGCTCGAGTTTTTGATGGAGAATACGCTGCAAATCAAGGAATAATGGATGGTAAAGTAAAAGCTGGAGAGGTGGTTGTAATTCGTTATGAAGGACCTAAAGGAGGCCCAGGAATGCCGGAAATGTTAAAACCAACATCAGCTATTATGGGAGCGGGTCTTGGGAAAAGTGTGGCATTAATTACAGATGGACGTTTTTCTGGAGGCACCCACGGTTTTGTAGTTGGACATATTGTTCCAGAAGCTCAAGAAGGTGGTGCAATTGGATTACTTAAAGATGGAGATCAAATCACTATTGATGCTGAAAAAAATACTCTTAGTGTTGATTTAAGTGATATTGAATTAGCCGAACGAAAGGCAGCTTGGAAAAAGCCTGCCTATAAATTTGAACAAGGTGTACTTTACAAATACATTAAAAGTGTAGCAACAGCCTCTGAAGGCTGCGTTACAGATTCCAATTAGATATGGTGGATAGAAATGCAAATGAAAATATGAATAATTCAACAAGTAAGTTACTGAATATTTCAGGCGCTGAAGCTGTTATTCGTTGTTTATTGGAAGAAGAGGCCAATTTAGTGTACGGATATCCTGGCGGAGCCATAATGCCCATATACGATGAAATTTTCAAGTTTCAAGATCAATTGCACCACGTTCTTACTCGTCACGAGCAAGGAGCAACTCATGCTGCTCAGGGATTTGCACGTACTTCAGGTAAAGTAGGAGTAGCACTGGCAACATCTGGACCTGGCGCAACCAACTTGGTAACAGGTATTGCAGATGCTCAAATTGATTCTACTCCCATGGTTTGTATAACGGGTCAAGTTGCTTCAAATTTATTGGGCTCTGACGCTTTTCAAGAAACTGATATTATCGGGATTTCAACTCCAGTAACCAAGTGGAATTACCAAATTACTAAAGCTGCTGAAATTCCTGAGATCATGGCCAAAGCATTCTATATAGCTCGTTCAGGTAGACCTGGCCCGGTATTGATTGATATTACCAAAGATGCACAGTTCGAATTCTTTGATTTTTCATATAAAAAATGTGATGGAATTCGAAGTTATCAGCCTTACCCTAATCTTTCTATGGAGGCTGTTGATAAGGCTGTTGAGTTAATAAGTCAAGCAAAGAAACCTTTAGTTGTTTGGGGACAAGGAATTATTTTAGGAAAAGCAGAGGAGGAGTTTAAAACCTTTTTAGAAAAGTCAGGTATTCCAGCTGTATGGACCATCTTAGGGCTGTCTGCATTAGCTACCGATCATCCATCAAACAGAGGAATGGTGGGGATGCATGGAAACTATGCACCGAATTTATTAACCAATGAATGTGATGTGCTAATTGCTATAGGAATGCGCTTTGATGATCGTGTAACAGGCGACCTAACTACCTACGCAAAACAAGCCAAAATAATTCACTTAGAATTAGACGCAGCTGAGATTAATAAAAATGTGATTGCTGATGTGGTTTTACACGCTGATTGTAAACATAGTCTACAGGCACTTAATGATCGTATTGCAGAAAAAAAATACCCCAAATGGATTCGGCGTTTTGATCAATTGGATGCTATTGAACAAGAAAAAGTTATTCATTCTGACTTGAATCCAACCAAACCAGGACTAACGATGGGTGAGGCCATTGCAATGATTAATAAACACTCAAAAGGTGATGCTGTGATCGTTACGGATGTAGGCCAACATCAAATGGTAGCTTGCCGTTACGCTAAATTTAATCAGTCAAAAAGTAATGTGACTTCAGGAGGTTTAGGAACTATGGGCTTTGCTTTACCTGCCGCTATTGGAGCTAAAATGGGCGCAATGGACCGTGAAGTTGTTGCAGTAATTGGAGATGGAGGTTATCAAATGACCATCCAAGAGTTAGGAACTATTTTTCAGCAACAAGTCGCAGTTAAAATTGTAGTTTTAAATAATGATTTCCTCGGTATGGTCCGACAGTGGCAACAATTATTTTTTGACAAGCGCTATGCTTCAACTGAGATGGTAAATCCTGATTTTGTTACAATCGCAAAAGGATTTAAGATTGAAGCAAGGCGTGTGAAAGAAAGAAAAGATCTAAATGAAGTTGTTAAAGAGATGATGTCATCAGATAAACCCTATTTCCTAGAAGTTTGTGTAGAAAAAGAAGATAATGTCTTTCCAATGATTCCAACAGGCGCAAGTGTTTCAGATATAAGACTAGAATAAAATGGAGAAAAAAATTTATACCATATCTGTTTACACCGAAAATAATATTGGACTTCTAAATAGAATTTCTGCTATTTTCCTTAAAAGACACATAAATATCGAAAGCTTTTCGACCTCAGAATCAGAAATAAAAAATGTTTTTCGTTTTGTAATCGTAGTTAAGATGACTGCAGATAAAGTGGTTAAAATTGTAAAACAAATTGAAAAGCAAATTGATGTCATAAAAGCATATTATCATACTGACGATGAAACTATTTTTCAAGAAAATGCTTTATATAAAGTAAAATCAAGCGCTTTGTTTGAAGAACGCCAAATACAAAATATTATTAAAGACAGTCATTCCAATATTGTAACCGTTTCTCCTGAGTTTTTTGTAATTGAATTAACAGGATTTAGAAGCGAGACTGAAAAATTACGAGTAGAATTAGAGCCTTATGGTTTACTTCAGTTTGTGAGATCAGGTAGAATTTCTGTTACTAAAGCAAAAATGGGAATTTCAGAAATATTAAATACTTTTAAAAATAATAAATAAATTATGTCAAATTATTTTAATCAATTATCATTACGTAAGCAGTTAGACCAATTAGCACAATGTCGGTTCATGGACGCTTCAGAATTTAGTGAAGGCATTACCGCACTCGAGAAGAAAAAAATTGTGATAGTTGGGTGTGGGGCTCAAGGACTCAACCAAGGACTCAATATGCGTGACTCTGGATTGAATATTTCTTATGCATTACGTCAAGGTGCAATTGAACAGAAAAGAACCTCTTATCAAAATGCTGTAAGTCATGATTTTCAAGTAGGGACTTACGAAGAATTGATACCCTCAGCTGATTTAGTAATTAACTTAACTCCAGATAAAAACCATAGTTCTGTAGTTGAGATGATAATGCCATTAATGAAAAAGGGATCGACACTTTCTTATTCTCACGGATTCAATATTGTTGAAGAGGGAATGAAAATTCGCGAAGACATTACTGTCATTATGGTAGCACCTAAGTGTCCTGGATCTGAGGTAAGAGAGGAATACAAAAGAGGGTTTGGAGTACCAACCCTAATTGCTGTACATCCAGAAAATAACCCTCAAGGACATGGATTGGTTCAGGCTAAGGCATATGCTTTTGCTACTGGTGGACATCGAGCTGGAGTATTGGAGTCTTCCTTTGTAGCTGAAGTGAAATCCGATTTGATGGGAGAGCAAACTATCCTTTGTGGTGTATTACAGACGGGCTCAATTTTGAGTTTTGATAAAATGGTGACTGAGGGCATTGAACCAGGGTATGCATCAAAATTGATTCAATACGGTTGGGAAACCATTACGGAGGCATTAAAACACGGTGGAATCACCAATATGATGGACAGACTATCAAATCCTTCAAAAATTAAAGCATTTGAAATTTCCGAAAAATTGAAAGAAATTTTACATCCACTTTTTGAAAAGCATATGGACGATATCATGTCGGGTCATTTTTCAAGTACTATGATGAAAGACTGGGCTAACAATGATAAAAACTTATTGTCATGGAGATCAGCAACTGGAGAAACTGCATTTGAAAAAACAATTAATACAGATCAAGATATTACTGAACAAGAGTTTTTTGATCATGGAATTTTGATGGTTGCTTTTGTAAGAGCAGGAGTAGAATTGGCATTTGATACTATGGTTGCTGCAGGTATTAAAGAGGAATCAGCTTATTATGAGTCATTACATGAAACACCATTAATTGCAAATACAATTGCTCGCAAAAAATTATTTGAAATGAATCGTATCATTTCCGATACTGCTGAGTACGGATGCTATTTGTTCGATCATGCCGCAAAACCATTGCTAGATGACTTTATGAAAGGGATAAATACTGATGTTATTGGTAATGGGTTGAATTTAAAAGATACAGGTGTAGATAACAAGCAGTTGATTGACATTAATGAGATTATTAGATATCACCCAGTTGAAATGGTGGGTTATGAGCTTCGAGCATCCATGACTGCAATGACTAAATTAGTATAAGGTGAAAAAGCTTCCTTCTTTAGAAGGAGTTCAACTAGCTGCGTCACGTTTAAACAGTGTGATCAGAAAGACTCCATGGGAATTTAATAAACGTTTATCAGAGTTGACCGGTGCCTCGATTTTTTTTAAACGCGAGGACTTACAACAAGTTAGATCTTTTAAAATTCGTGGAGCCTATAATAAAATTAGTTCTCTTAGTGAAGGGGAGCGAACTAGAGGGATTGTTTGTGCGAGTGCTGGGAATCATGCCCAAGGTTTTGCTTTTTCTTGTAAAAAAATGCAGATAGAAGGTATTGTTTACATGCCTGCTACAACCCCACAACAAAAAGTTTCTCAAGTGAGAATGTTTGGCGGTGAATACATTCAAGTCGTCCTAACGGGGGATAACTTTGATACTTGTCAAAAATATGCTTTGAAGTTTGCAAAAAAAGAAAATAAAACCTTCATTCATCCCTTTGATGATACAAAGGTTATAGAGGGTCAGGCAACGATTGCACTTGAAATTTTAGAGCATTCTTCTGGACCATTAGATTATATTTTTGTCCCTGTAGGTGGTGGTGGATTAATTTCAGGAATAGTTACTGTAATTAAGTTGCTTTCTTCAAATACTAAGATTATTGGTGTTGAGCCCAAAGGAGCATCTTCAATGAAGAAATCTCTTAATGAAGGTGAGCGAGTAGTATTGAAGAAAATAGATAACTTTGTAGATGGAGCTGCTGTTAGTCAGGTAGGAAAGATCCCTTTCGAAATCTGTAAAACACAATTAGATGAAATTATAACCGTAGACGAGGGTAAGATTTGTCAAACAATACTTGATTTATATAACAATGAAGGAATCATAGCTGAGCCAGCTGGGGCTTTGGCTATTTCGGGTTTAGAGGTTATGGAATCAAATTTCAAAGGTAAGAGAATAGCTGTAATACTCTGCGGTGGGAATAATGATATTTTAAGAATGCCTGAAATCAGTGAACGAGCATTACTTTATGCCAGCTTGAAACATTACTTTTTGATTGATTTTCCACAACGTGCAGGGGCAATGAAAGAATTTGTCACAGAGATTTTGGGTCCTAATGACGATATTACACATTTTGAGTTTTCTAAAAAAAGTTACCGAACTAATGCCCCAGCAGTCGTGGGGATCCAATTGAAAAAGGCAGAAGACTTTTCCCTTTTGGTAGAAAGAATGAAAATCCATAACTTCAAATTTGATTATTTGAATGAAAAGCAAAATTTGTTTCAATTTTTAATCTAAAAAACGCTAAGTAAAAGAAGATATTATGACAACTAAAATTGCAGAAATCCCTAAGGAATTTCATGTAAAACCCTTCGTTTGTGATCGTTATCTAGTTGATGGTAAATTAATGACATGGAAAGGAAATACCACAGAAGTTTTTTCAACTATTCATTCACTAAATAAGAACGGTGAAATGGGACCTACCCTTTTGGGATCAATACCCGATATGGAATCTCCGGATGCTCTTGATGCTCTCAAAGCAGCCGAAAAAGCATTTCAAAGAGGTCAGGGACTTTGGCCAACCATGCGTGTTGGAGAACGGCTTAAGTGTATGGAGACTTTTGTTAAAAAAATGAAACTTCATAGAGAAGAAGTTGTCAAACTATTGATGTGGGAAATTTGCAAAAACAAATCAGATTCCTACAAAGAATTTGATCGTACTGTAGATTATATTGTAGACACAATTGAGGCTTATAAAAATTTGGATCGTAAAGGAGCAAAATTTGATAAACAAGGGAGTGTATATGCACATATACGCAGAGGCCCTCTAGGTGTAGTACTTTGTTTAGGACCTTATAATTATCCTTTAAATGAGACTTTTTGTCTTTTGATTCCTGCGATTATTATGGGAAATACAGCCATCTTTAAACCAGCAAAACACGGAGTACTTCTGATCGCACCATTGTTAAAAGCTTTTCAAGAAAGTTTCCCTCCTGGTGTAGTAAATATTTTATTTGGACGAGGACGCAAAATTGCCTCGCCTATTATGCAAACTGGAGCAGTTGATGTTTTGGCACTTATTGGGCATAGTTCCTCTGCGGTATCGCTTCAAGATCAACACCCAAATAAGAACAGACTGCGTCTAGTACTAGGTTTGGAAGCTAAAAATCCAGGAATTATATTACCTGATGCCGATTTAGACCTTACAATTAAAGAGTGTATATCAGGAACACTTTCTTATAATGGACAGCGTTGTACCGCACTTAAGGTGCTCTATGTCCACGAGTCAATAGTGGATGAATTCAATCGACGTTTTTCCAAAGCAGTTGATGAACTAAAGTTTGGAATGCCATGGGAGGATACCTTTTTGACGCCACTCCCCGAACCAAGTAAACCAAACTATATTGAGGAGTTGATTGAAGACGCAAAATCTAAAGGGGCAAAAGTTTTAAATAAAAAAGGTGGCGAAAAGTCAGAAAATTATTCTTTCCCTGCAGTTTTATATCCAGTATCTAAGGACATGAAAGTTTATCAGGAGGAACAGTTCGGTCCGGTAATCCCAATTATTTCATATAAAGAAATTGATGAACCTTTAGATGCTATGGCTGCATCAGAATACGGTCAACAGGTTAGTTTGTTTGGTAGAGATATTAGAAAAATTGGACCACTTATTGATACTTTAGCCAACTTAGTTTGTCGTGTAAATTTGAATTCAGCTTGTCAGCGTGGACCGGATGTATATCCTTTTACAGGAAGAAAAAATTCTGCAGTAAGTACATTGAGTGTATATGATGCTTTACGGTCATTTTCAATCCGAACATTTGTGGCTTCTAAGGATACAGCTTACAATAAGGAAATATTGGAGAGTTTACTTAATTCTGAGGCATCTAATTTTGTTTCTACAGAGTACTTGTTATAAATTAGATATAATTGGAATTATAGCTGCTTTATGAAAAATGTTTATTTTGATTTTAAGTACTTAATCTTTAAAAATGTTAACTTTTTAAATTTACCCTTTTGAATTCCATAGTAAAACCCGCTACTTACATTTCGCTGCTTTGTATTACAGTAATAATGAGCTCTTGTTCCCCTTTGAAAAATTACGATCCAAAAGATCGTGCATGGGCACTGCCAGAAATCAACGCTTTTGAACACCAAAACGCGACCACAGACTATTCTGAGGATGCCATTCTTTTTATAGGAAGTTCAAGTATCCGTTTGTGGAAAACTTTAGCGGAAGATATGGCACCTTATCCTGTTATCCAAAGAGGTTACGGTGGAGCACATTTTAGAGATATGGTGTTTTTTACAGAGCGTATTCTATCCGACCATTCCTTGAGTATGGTCGTTTGTTTTGTGGCCAACGACATCAGTGGGTCTGCCAAAGATGGATCCCCAAAAGATGTTTTAAATTTGTTCAAGCTATTTGTTAAGCAGGTGAGAGAAAAACATCCCGACATTCCCATCCTTCAAATTGCTGTGACCCCTACCTTAAGTCGATGGGACTACTGGGATGAGATTAACAAGGTCAATCAGCTCCTGAAGTCTTATTGTAAAAAGACGGCAGATCTTTATTTTATCGATACGGTTCCCACTTATTTAGATGCCTTAGGTCAACCTAAACCCGAATGGTTTGTTAAGGATCAGTTGCATCTCAATGCCAAGGGTTATGAAGTTTGGAATGGATTGATAAAGTCAGAGATTGGGCGAGTCAAAGCATTAAATTAGCTCCTTTTACTGAATCTAGAAAAGATAAATGCTTGTTTAGTATCAAAAGGTGTTGTGTGATTAACTTCAATGCATTCCTTCTGATCATGCGTATCTTTAAAACATCTCTCTAAACTATTACAATCGTATTGTGAAATAGTTAACCCACTACATTTCTCTGGACCATAGGTAGAAAAAGTTCCAATAACTAGATGCTTAGCACTGCATTGATTGACAATAGATACATATTCTTTTATGTCTTCAGTTTGTGTCAAAAAATGAAAAGAAGCCCGATCATGCCATAATCCGAAGGTTTTAGTGGGCTGGAAATCAAGGACATCACTTTCTATCCATTCCACTTTTTTTGCACGAGGTCCAAGTCTTTTTTTGGCTCGTTCTAGCGCTTTAGCAGAAATATCCAGTACACTTAGGTCTAAATAGCCTAAATCAAGGAGGGCATCGACTAGTATGCTGTCGCCTCCGCCAATATCAACAATGGGAGTTTTTTTATCTAAATCAAAGGACTGAATTAAATCGATTGAGGTTTGTGGATAAGATTCGGTCCAGCTCACTTGATCAGGAGTTTTGGTATGAAATACATTTTCCCAATGTTGCTTTATTTGATTCATACGTTATAAGTTACTCTTTAAAAATAGTGTTTTAATGTGGGATTTTAAGGGCTCAAATTCTCAATAAAATCTGACCATTGTTCCACCCAATATTTCCACTGATACTGCGGTAGGCTTTTTTTTTGGTTGTCTCTCGCTTTTTGATAGTTTTTAGTTTCCAATAATTTGTTGATTCCCTTGGCTATAGCCTTTGGATTTTTTTGGACGCATATTCCTGTTTGATCTTTTTTAATCGGAGTATTGAGCCCTTTTATATCAGATACAATTAGGGGTTTATTATAGAAATAAGCGATAGGGGTTACACCGCTTTGAGAAGCTGTATGATAAGTTTGAGCAACAAGATCACAGGCTGAAAAAAGAAGCTGGATGTCTTGCTCTGTTTTAAATTCAAAATCAAAATCAACACGATCTTCAAGACCTAAGCGAGTCACGAGATTGGTGTATTTTTTTTGATCTTCATAGCATTCACCTATAATTTTCAGGAAACTGTTTTTTGTATCGAATTCTTTTTCAGCAAAAGCCTGTATCAAAAGTTCCACACCTTTGTATTCTCTAATCAATCCAAAAAATAGAATGATGGATTGCTTGGGTTTCCAGCCTAATTGTTTTCGAGCATGATCAGATGAAATTTTAGGAAGTAATTGGGTATTTACAGGATGAAATCCTTCCCAGATGGGGTTTTGAAATTCACTTTTAATTTGAGAAGCAACTTCAGAAGAAAGGGTGGTAAAGGCATGCATTTGAACCCCAAAATAATAATTGAATATTTTGTCTAAAAAACTTCTTTCATGAGGAATCCAGTTGTCGACTAAAGCAATTTTTTTTATTTTATTATTGGTTCTCCTAGCGATCCATACGTATACAGGAACCAAAAAAGGGATGTAATAGCGGAAGATTAGGTTTTTTGGGCTTGCCTTGTTGATGTATCGAACTACTTTTCCCCAGTGAAATGGATTATATGCGTGAATCATTTCAAGGGCTTCGAATGAAGTATTTGGTTCTTTTTTTCTTTTCTGATTTTTTCCTGGAAACAAAAAATTAGGGTAGAGTTTAGAAAAAGTAAGCAGTTGAGTTTTTTTTCCAGATTTGGTAAGGTGTTTTCCAAGTTCATTTTGGGTATCGGCTATGCCTCCCCTGAAAGGAGCAGCTGGTCCAATAATGAGATAATCAAGTCTTTGTTTGGACATTTAATTCAGAGCTAATCTTCGGTCAGGGGCTTGTCTTTTTGCCCAGAAACCTATACACACTGTTACGATAAAATAGAGGATAAACATTACATAACTTAAGGGATAAGTGTCAAAAAGAAATTGATTTTGTGGGATAATCATAAACACAATTGCCATTGATCCCCTAAATTGTTCGAAAAGTGGAGCCCAAGAATGTAAATCCATTAGCGCCGTAAATCCAAAAATAGATCCCATGATTAGGAACCCGTAACTCAATTTAAATAAAGTTTCGAGCTCACTAAAGTGACTTAATAAAAAAATTAGCAAATATACCAAAAAGCTAAAATGAAATATTGCAACAAACTTCCAATTTTTCGTGTAATCCGGATTATATCTTAATAGTGGTTTTGATTTCCTAGAAACAAGAGGAAATCGATCAATAACATCCTTTGGTCTCCAACCTGTAGGCATAAACCATATTTTAATTTTACTTGACCAGTTTTTGGTATACCAAGCGTCTCTAAAGAGAATACAAAAATGTTGGAAATTAATCCAAATAGGATTCCAGCTTTGGACGGGCTTAAGAGTACCGTATATTGGAGGTTCTGAGTCAAGTTCTTCTTGAAAAGTTCCGAAGATTCGATCCCAAATACAAAATATTGCCGCCAAGTTTTTATCTATATAAATGGGGTTAATCGCATGATGAACTCGATGTTGTGAAGGGGTAACAATTAGATACTCTAAAAGACCTAATTTTCCGATATGGCGTGTGTGATACCAAAATTGTGCAAATAAATGTAATGGACTCAGTGTTAATATTACTTCGGAGGGAATTCCCAAAAAAGCTGCAGGAATTAGAAATAGCGCACTGAATCCTATTAGGTTTGAGATGCTTTGTCTCAAGGCACAAGCAAGATTAAATTCCTCACTACTATGATGAATTATGTGTTGATTCCAAAAAATATTTATTTTATGGTTTAACCTGTGAATCCAATACGAGGCAAAATCAATGGCGATAAAGGCGATGAAATAAATACT
>JAQWNN010000032.1 GCA_029268555.1 Flavobacteriaceae bacterium | reverse complement strand
TGAGTCAATTTGATTTCCTAGCGAAGAAATGATGTATTGTCTTATATTTCCACAACTGTGTAATATTTGATTTCCCAAAGACATTCCATTTTCAACTGGAAGTTGCCAAAGCTCCTTTTCATCAATAAAATCTAAAGCTTTAACTACCATTCTATACCCCTCTTTTAATCGAAAAATACTTTGAATTTTAAATTCATTTAAAATTTGTGTTTCCATCAACTTAAGATAAATTTCTCTAATTGTTTAAGTGATATTCGATTTTCATAAATCGCCTTTCCTATTATTATCCCTTCACATCCCAACTGCTGAAGCTTCGGGAGTTCTTCAATTTTTGATATTCCTCCAGAAGCAATTAGTTTTACTTCAGTTTTAGCGAGAATATTTTTATACAAATCAACTGCTGGCCCCTCCATCATACCATCCTTACTAATATCGGTGCAAATGACATACTCAACACCTTTAGTCTGATAATGCTTTACAAATTCAAAAAGGGTTTGATCTGATGTTTCTAGCCACCCATCAGTTGCAATTTGGATTCCTTTAACATCCGCTCCTAAGATGATTTTTTTAGACCCATAGGCCTCTATCCAAGAGACGAATGTTTCAGGTGATTTTACGGCAATACTACCTCCTGTAATTTGAGAAGCTCCATTCTCAAAAGCAATTTTGAGATCGGTATCTGATTTTAGTCCCCCACCGAAGTCAATTTTCAAAGAGGTTTTCAGTGCGAGAGTTTCCAAGACTTTATAGTTAACAATATGTTTTGATTTTGCCCCATCTAAATCAACCAAATGTAAGTACTTGATCCCATAATCCTCAAAAGTTTTTGCTACTTCAAGAGGTGATTCATTATAGATTTTTTTTGTCTCGTAATCCCCTTTTGATAAACGTACACATTTCCCTTCAATGATATCTATTGCTGGAATTATCCTCATGTTTAGATATTTAAAAAGTTATTTAAAAGCATCTGTCCTTTGCGACTGCTCTTTTCAGGATGAAACTGTACTCCGTAAAAATTGTCTTTATTTAAGGCGACACTGTACGCTACATTATAATTGCTTATTGCCACAGTCTCTTTGAGTTTAGGAACAAAATACGAGTGTACCGAGTACATATAATCTCCATCTTCAATTCCATTAAACAAAGGTCCATCCAATTGATGTATACTGTTCCATCCAATTTGTGGCACTTTAACTTCGTTTGTAAATCGTTTGACTGACGCGTCAATGATTCCAAGACCCTGAACATCACCTTCTTCAGTATGCCTACAAAACAATTGCATACCTAAGCAAATTCCCAATACAGGTTGCTTTAAATCGGGTATTATCTTATCGAGTTCATGCTGTTTTAATTTGTCCATTGCGCTTTTAGCTGCTCCCTGACCTGGAAAAATGACTTTATCAGCATTAATAATTTGATCCGCATTTGAAGTTAAAAGACTTTTCAATCCCAATCGATCCAATGCGAATTGTAAACTTTTGGTATTTCCTGCACCGTAATCTATTATGGCTATCATTTATAAATTTCCTTTGGTTGAAGGTAAAATCATTTTGTCGGGATCACGTTTTATGGCCACTTTAATCGCCTTAGCAAAAGCTTTAAAAATAGCTTCAATCTTGTGGTGCTCATTCGCACCTTCTGCTTTAATATTGATATTCGCTTTTGCCCCATCAGAAAATGATTTAAAGAAATGAATGAACATTTCTGTAGGCATTTTACCAATCATTTCTCTATTGAATTCCGTTTCCCAGACCAGCCAATTCCGTCCTCCAAAATCAATTGCTACTTGAGCCAAACAATCATCCATAGGTAAGCAAAATCCATATCGTTCAATCCCCAATTTATTTCCTAAGGCTTTGGCAAAGGATTCACCCAAAGCTATAGCAGTGTCCTCTATAGTGTGGTGCTCATCAACTTCCAAATCACCCTTTACACTAAGTTCAATGTCCATAGCTCCGTGACGTGCTAATTGATCAATCATGTGATCAAAAAAGGGGATACCAGTATCGATTTTACTTTTACCATTTCCATCTAAATTGAGCTGTAACTTAATTTCCGTTTCATTGGTCTTTCGTTCATAAGAAACGTTACGCTGCTCTAGTTTTAAAAAGCTGTAAATAGTATTCCATGCGGATGTTTTAAGTGCTATTGGAAAATTTGTTTCATCGGTAGTTTCTTCCTTCCCCAAGTCTGGATCATTGACTATAAAAATTCCTTGACTCCCTAAGTTTTTTGCCAATTCCATATCGGTCAATCGGTCCCCAATTACGAATGAGTTTTCAAGATCATAGGCCGTGGTATCCAGATAGCGAGTAAGCATACCTGTTCTTGGTTTGCGTGTTGGTGCATTGTCTTCTAGAAAACTTTTATCAATAAGTACGTCGTTAAAAACTACGCCTTCATTTTCAAAAGCTTTTATCAGAAATTTTTGGACTGGCCAAAATGTATCTTCAGGAAACGAATCAGTTCCAAGCCCATCCTGATTGGTGATCATTACCAATTCATAATTCAACTCACGAGCTATCTTGCCTAGAAATGTAAACACCTCTGGATAAAAAACCAATTTATCAAAGCTGTCCAATTGATATTCTTCCGGCTCTATTGCCAAGGTTCCGTCTCGATCTATAAATAATATTTTCTTCATACGAATTAACTTAAAGTTGTTAAGACTTCAATTAAGCGATTATTTTCTTGAGGAAGTCCAACTGATATGCGTAAGGTATTTTCACAATTTAGATTTTTAGAAGAATTTCGAACAACGATTCCATTTTCTAAAAGCTGCTTATAACGAATACTGCTGTCGTCTACTCGTATCATTAAAAAATTTGCATCGGAAGGAAAATACTTTTCAATAAAAGAGATTGAAGCAAAGGCTTCCTCTAACCGCTTACGTTCATTCAATAACAAATCTACTTCTTGCTTTACCTTGTCTTGGTCTTTTAGGCGTTTTTGAACAGCATTAATGGTTAATGAATTGATGTTATAAGGAGCTTTTATTCGATTAAAAAAGGAGATAAAATCCGAATGAGCAAATGCCATCCCTAAACGAGCTCCTGCCATCCCCTGAGCTTTTGAAAAGGTTTGACAAACCATCAGATTAGGATATTTTGCCAACCAGGGGATGACCGAGGGATTGCTGCTAAACTCCGCATAAGCTTCATCTACAACCACAAGTCCAGGAAATCCATGAATCAGTTGCTCTACAGCATCCAAATCAAAATTATTAGCTGTAGGGTTATTTGGAGTTGGAAGGAAAATAATTTTAGAATTTTCATCTGCAATTTCAAGAATGGAGTCAACATCAAGTTGAAAAGAGCTGGTAAGGGGAACCTCTTGAATTCCGACACCATAGGTTTTTGCGGAGACTTTATACATCCCAAAAGTAGGCGGTACAATCATGATGGAATCTTTTCCTGGCTCACAACATCCGTTGATGACATTTGAAATAAACTCATCGCTGCCGTTGCACAAATAAATTTGATTTTCATCTACTCCCTTCCATGTGGCGATCTCTTTTTTTAGCTCTCTTTGCATCGGATCTGGATACCGATTAACCAAACTATTAAAAGGGTTTTCATTGGCATCTAATAATGTCATTGGCCTTCCTTCAGCTTCATATTCTTCACGGGCAGATTTATAAGGTGTCAAAGACAGCAAATAGGTTCTGATGTATTTTGTATAATCAAATTTCATCTTTAAGGGTTTTTAATCGAATACTTACAGCATTTTTATGAGCCTCTAATCCCTCAGCAGAAGCCATTATTTCTATCGTTTCACCTAAAGCTTGTATTCCCTCTTTGGTTATTTTTTGAAAGGTAATTGCTTTTCTAAAACTGTCTAAATTCACCCCGCTGTACTGTTTAGAATATCCATTTGTAGGTAAGGTATGATTGGTTCCGGAAGCATAATCTCCGGCACTTTCGGGGGTATAATTCCCCACAAAAACAGAACCTGCGTTAATTACATTATCTAAATATAAATCCTCGTTTTGAACACAGACTATATAATGCTCTGGACCGTAGGCATTGATAAACTCAATTGCAGTTGAATCATCTTTAAAATAAAGTGCTTTAGAGTTTTTTAGGGCTGCTGCTGCAATTTCTTTACGAGGCAATTCTCTTAATTGAGTTTCCATAGCGCGGGCGACTTCTTCCAAAAGTGGCTTGTGGGTTGTCACAAACAACACTTGACTGTCTTTTCCGTGTTCAGCCTGCGAGAGTAAGTCTGCAGCAATAAAATTTGGATTAGCGGTTCCATCAGCAGCAACGAGTAATTCGCTTGGGCCAGCAGGCATGTCAATTGCTACATGATGTCGTGTTGCACATTGTTTTGCTACCGTAACATATTGATTTCCGGGACCAAATATCTTATGAACTTTAGGAATTGATTCTGTTCCAAGTGCCATTGCTGCAATTGCTTGTATTCCACCTACTTTGTAAACATCCTTAACACCACAGAGTTGGGCTGTGTAAAGAACTACGTCTGGAAGTGTTCCATCTTTTGAGGGAGGGGAACATAAAACAATTTCTTTACATCCTGCAATTTGGGCTGGAACTGCCAACATCAAGATAGTTGAAAACAAAGGAGCTGATCCTCCTGGAATATACAATCCAATTATTTCTATAGGCTTTTTTTCTTGCCAGCATTCAACACCTGGCTGTGTAGTCACCTTTATGGTATCTGATAGTTGTGCTTTATGAAAACTAGCGATGTTGGCTTTAGCATTTTGAATGGCTTTTTTCAACCCCTCAGGCACCGCGGCATTAGCTTTTTCAAATTCATCAGTTTTTACCTTAAAGTCATCCTGCCTTATCCCATCAAACTGTGCTGTATAATCAATAATCGACTGGTCTCCTTGTTTTTTCACAGAGTCAAAAACTGAGGTAACTAATGGTTCAAGTGACTTATATGTAGCTGTTGGACGTTTAGTCAATGATCTCCATTCCGAGGAGTTAGGGTTTAAATAGGGCTGCATCATAAAACCATTTTTTCAATAGGACAAACTAAAATATCCTCTGCACCTGCCTCTTTAAGTTGGTCTATTACTTCCCAAAAATCTCCAGCATTAATTACTGAGTGAACCGAACTCCATCCCTCTTGAGCGAGAGGTAAAATTGTAGGGCTTTTTAAAACAGGTAGGATGTTGCTAATGTCCTTAATTTTATTATTTGGTGCATTGAGTAAGATATATTTAGATTGTTTTGCTCTTAATACTGCCTGAATTCGAAAACGCAATTTTTTTATAGTCTCTTTAGTTTCCTTAGAAATATGTGGTGCTTGAACCAATACAGCTTCAGATCGAGCAATTTCAATAACCTCTTTTAGATTATTTTTAAAAAGGGTACTCCCACTTGAAACAATATCACAGATGGCATCAGCCAATCCAATGTTGGGTGCAATTTCTACTGAACCGTTAATGATGTGTAAGTCTGCTTTAATTTGATTCGTCTCTAAAAATGCATTGACTGTATTGGGATAAGAAGTAGCAATACGCTTTCCCTCCAAATCATGAACATGATTAAAAGTTGTATTTTTTGGTACTGCAATAGAAACTTTGCATCTTGAAAATCCTAATGGTTCAATGACTTCTAAATCTTGCCCTTTTTCAACAAGTAAATTTTCTCCAAGAATAGCCAAATCTACTACTCCATCACGCATGTATTGTGGAATATCGCCATTTCGTAAATAAAAAATTTCCATTGGAAAGTTTTTAGCAGCAGCCTTAAGCTGGTCCTTTCCGTTGTCAATTGAAATTCCACAGCTTTTAAGTAATGCTAGAGAACTTTTATTTAATCTTCCTGATTTTTGAATTGCTATACGTACCATAGTTGTAAATAAAAAAAGCCCGTTTGAGTTATCAAACGGGCTTGTAATAGATAAATAGACATCTTACTACATCTCGTTTGATTGAGTGTTTGTATGATGTGTATGAGTTGAATTTTTATTCATTTGAATTGCAAATATATTTAAAAAATTTAAATAAGGAAATGCTTATTGATTTCCTAGAATAATTGGGAGTCCATTTTTACCACTACCAATAACAATAACCTTAGAGTTTGGCGATTCTGAAAGTTTGATTGTTGCCTCAATTCCTTTTTCTTGTAAGATTTTGTCAGTCAACGACGCACTTAAAATACGGTTAGCGGTTGCTTTTCCTTCCGCGTCAATACGCTGACGTTCTGCTTCTTGTTTTGCTTTCTCAATTCTGAATTCATATTCTAGAGCCTCTTGCTCTTGATTTAATTTTCTTTCAATAGCTTCTCTAATTGCTATTGGTAAAGTTACATCACGAACCAAGACTGCGTTAAGCTGAACGTACTGATTTTCAACTACTTTCTTCGTTTCCTCAAAAATTTCATTTTGAATAGCATCCCTTTTAGTTGAATACAATTGTTCTGGAGTATATCTCCCAACTACAGATCTAGCGACCGCTCTAATCTGAGGTATAATAATTATATTTAGATAGTTTTCTCCTTTTGTTTTATGAAGTAACCCTAGTTCATCAATTTTAGGTTGATATAATACTGAAATATCTAAACTAATTTCTAGTCCATTTGAGGATAAAACTTGCATTTTACTCTCAAAAACTTCTTGCTGTTTAACATTATAAATATATACCTTGTTCCAAGGTGCTATAATATGAAACCCTTCGCCAAGGGGAGGTTCGTCAGTCACTACTCCACCTCCAAAAGTTTTAAATAAAACTCCTGCTTCTCCGTAGCCTATATTTATTGAAGACTTAGAAACAAATATCAATACTACAACGACCAAAAGAATGATCGGTAATCCAATTTTAGGTAATTTTTGCATATTTCTTTTTTTTAAAAAATTAAGTTAACATTCCTCCATCTACATGGAGCACTTGTCCAGTAATATAACTGGATAGATCAGAGGCTAAAAAAACACATGCGTTAGCTACGTCTTCTGGTTGACCTCCTCTTTTCAATGGAATCCCATCTCTCCATCCTTGGACTAGGTCCTCAGATAGTTTTGCTGTCATTTCGGTTTCTATAAAACCGGGTGCGATTACATTAGAACGAATATTTCTAGAACCTAGTTCCAATGCAACAGATTTTGAAAAACCAATTATCCCAGCTTTTGAAGCAGCGTAATTTGCTTGACCAGCATTCCCTTTTACTCCAACTACAGAACTCATGTGAATTATAGATCCCATTCGTTGTTTGAGGAAAGTCCGCTGTACTGCTTTAGTCATATTGAAAACTGATTTTAAATTGACTTCGATCACCTGATCAAAGTCCTGTTCACTCATTCGCATTAACAGATTGTCCTTCGTGATCCCAGCATTATTAATTAAAATATCTAAACTTCCGAAATCACTTAAAACTTCTTCAACAAGCAGATTTGCTTGGTCAAAGTTAGCCGCATTACTTTGATATCCTTTTACTTGAATTCCACCGGAATTCAATTCCTTCTCCAATTCATCTGCGGCCACTATATTATTACTATAGGTAAATGCAACAGCACATCCATGAGCTTTAAAAACTTTAGCAATTCCACGACCAATCCCTCGACTGGCTCCTGTAATGATTGCTGTTTTACCTTCTAATAATTTCATAATCAAATTTTAGGACAATACTTCTGCTACTTTAGCTCCAATTTGCGCAGGTGAATCCACTACGTGGATACCACATTCGCGCATAATACGTTTTTTTGCCTCTGCTGTATCTTCGCTTCCACCTACTATAGCTCCTGCATGCCCCATAGTTCTTCCCTTTGGTGCTGTTTCTCCAGCAATAAAGCCTACAACTGGTTTTTTATTTCCTGTAGCTTTAATCCACTTAGCTGCGTCTGCTTCCAATTGCCCTCCTATTTCACCAATCATAACAATACATTCTGTCTCAGGATCATCCATAAATAACTCAACAGCATCCTTAGTGGTTGTTCCAATAATAGGATCACCCCCAATCCCGATAGCTGTAGAAATACCTAGACCTTTACTCACTACTTGATCCGATGCTTCATAGGTAAGTGTTCCTGATTTAGAAACAATTCCAACTTTTCCTTTCTTAAAAACAAATCCAGGCATGATCCCTACTTTTGCTTCTTCGGGAGTTATTACTCCAGGGCAATTAGGACCTACCAAAGTAACTCCTTTTGCCTTAACATATTGAAACGCTTTGGTCATATCATTGACAGGAATTCCTTCAGTAATAGTAATGATCACTTTAATTCCTGCTTCCACAGACTCCATAATTGCATCAGCTGCAAAAGCAGGTGGTACAAAAATAATTGAAGTATCAGCGCCTACTTTTTGTACTGCCTCTTTAACGGTATTGAAAACAGGTTTTTGCAAATGAGTCTGCCCTCCTTTTCCAGGTGTTACTCCACCAACTATATTGGTACCATATTCAATCATCTGTGTTGCATGAAAGGTTCCTTCACTGCCAGTAAATCCTTGTACAATTATTTTTGATGCTTTATTTACAAGTACACTCATATGTTAAATAGTGTCAATTTTAAATTATTATAATTTATCCTTTTACGCGCTCTATATAATTTCCTTTTTCAGTGTCAATTTTAATCTTATCTCCTTCATTTATAAAAAGTGGAACATTAATTGAAGCTCCAGTTTGAACAGTTGCTACTTTGGTAGCATTAGTCGCTGTATTTCCTTTTACACCTGGTTCAGTGTGGGTAACTTCTAAAATAACACTTGCTAATATAATAACAGATAGTTTAGAACATGGAGGACATATTGGAGAACCAACTACCGACACACATACTGAATCACCTT
>JAQWNN010000031.1 GCA_029268555.1 Flavobacteriaceae bacterium | reverse complement strand
TACTTTACTTTTTTCATCATTTAAATCTCCAAAAACCATTGCACCAGTGTCACAGGCATTCGAACAAGCGCAATTCCAATCACTATCTTTTATTTCTCTTCCTTCTAATTTTGCATCTAGAATAGTTTTCTGAGTCATTTGAATACACATGGAACATTTTTCCATTACTCCTCTTGAACGAACAACAACATCTGGGTTCAATACCATTCGACCTAAATCATTGTTCATATGATAATCAAATTCATCATTTTTATTATACAAGAACCAGTTAAAACGCCGTACTTTATATGGACAGTTATTTGCACAATACCTCGTTCCAATGCAGCGGTTATATGCCATATGATTTTGACCCTGTCTTCCGTGAGAGGTTGCTGCAACTGGACAAACAGTCTCACAAGGAGCATGATTACAATGTTGACACATAACAGGTTGGAAGGCCACTTGAGGATTTTCAGCAGCTTGCTCCATTTTTCCAAATACGCTTAATGAATCTCCTAAACCTGATATACTTTCTTTGGTTTTATTGTCTTCTTCAAAAGAATCTGCAGCAGAATAATAGCGATCAATTCGAAGCCAATGCATATCTCGAGATTTTCGAACCTCTCTTTTACCAACAACCGGAACATTGTTTTCTGCATGACAAGCTATAACACATGCGCCACAACCGGTACACGAATTTAAGTCTATTGAAAGATTAAAATGATGTCCAATTGAACGGTCATATTCTTGCCACATATCAACTTCCGGAGAAGTAACGTCAAATTCAATATGATCTTTTGAAACTTGAGGCATTTGATTCCAATACCTTTTATCTTTTGTATTAAAAACTTCTATTGTTGTTTCCTTGATAATATCACCTCGCCCCATTAATGTATTATGGAGCTGAACACAAGCAAACTCGTGTTCTCCTTCTAGGGCTGAAATTTCAACAGCTTGTACTTTATTAAAATTTTGATACAGCTTAAATGCATTAACTCCTGTTTGCATTTCATCTTTCAAGCCCAGTCTTTTTCCATATCCAAATGAAAGGCCAACAGTTCCTTTAGCTTGTCCAGGTTGAATGATCACAGGAATTTTTAAGGTTTGATTCCCTACAGTTACAGAAGCATAACTTCCATTAAGTGCACCATTTGCTGAATTGATATTTTTTAATCCAAGAAATTTTGCATCAAGCACAGATACGGTAAGATAATTGTCCCAACTGACCCGAGTAATTGGATCAGGAAATTCTTGTAACCAAGGGTTATTGGCTTGCTGTCCGTCACCCATTCCAGTTTTAGAATACAATACAAGACTCATGGCGTCTGAAGAGGCCTCTCTTAATTTATTAAGTTTAAGTCCAGAGAATTCTGGAGCAGAAACCTTCTGCTCTTGAGAAATCTCAACAGAAAAATAACCATCATGTAAAGCCTTATTCCAAGAACTTGATCCTAAAATCGATTCATTCCAGTGCGCTTTAATTTCATCATAAAATTTTGTGTTTTGCCCTGATAATCTGAGTAATACATCTTGAAATTGTTGAGTATTAAATAAAGGTCGAATTGTTGGCTGAGCAAGGGCAAAATGACCAGGCTTGAATTCATAATCTCCCCAAGATTCAAGATAATGGGGTGTTGCTGCAATAAATTGAGAAGCAGATGCGGTTTCATCAATTTTGGAGGCAAAGCTCAGTGAAAATTCAAGATTTTTAATTGCCTCACCAAGTGCCTTACCATTTGAAGACGAGAAAACTGGATTTACATTTATTGAAATAAGACCACTTACTTTTCCAGCTTCAATAGCTTTAAATGCCTCTTTAACTTCTTTCGTATTTCCTTGACGAATCAATTTTGGACTTTCAGGATGAAAAGCCTCACTAGTGAGATGTGTATTGATCGCAAGTACTGAAGCCTGTGCAACTTCATCCTCAATACCTGAAACTAAGACTGCCTTAGAACCTGATTTTTTTAAAGCTGCTAATGCTTTTTCTGCACTAGGTTTTAACTCCTCCGATAGTTGTCCTGAATCAATACCAAGAAGACGATCGTGTATGTAGGCTAAAATATTCTTTTGCTCTGCAGGTGTACATGGTATGCGGAAATCAGCATTGGCTCCAGTCAATGACATATTTGATTCAAACTGGAAGTGTTGAGACATCTCAGCTTTTCCATGATTTCGATTAGGGACTCTTGATGCAGCATATCCTGCTTCATAACCTGAACCCTGCCAATCTCCGAGAAAATCAGCATCAATAGAGACTATTGTTTTAGCCTTTGAAAAATCATAATCGGCTAGTGCTCTTCTTCCATAATATGCCTCAAACGCATTTAGAGCAGCATCAGAGGAGATAGTATCATAAACTATAGTACGTACATTAGGGTACGCAATAATAAAATCATCAATAATTTTTTGAGAGGTAGGACTTGGTATAGTTGGCGTCAGAAGAATGATTTCCTTATCTGATGAAGCTAATGCTTTAAGCATTGCTCCAGTTTGAAGATAAAAATTATCCCAAGAAACATCTTCTCCGTTAGCCTGTGGTCCTTTTAAACGTAGAGTGTCGTAAAGCGAAAGTATTGAAGCATGTACTCTAGCATTTGCACATCCTAATGTAGGTGCATCAGGATTACTTTCAACTTTTATTGGTCTTCCCTCTCTGGTTTTTATAAGAATACTTCCAAAATCAAAACCGTCTGCGATAGTTGTGGCATAATAATTTGCTACACCAGGGCTAAGTTGTTGCGGTTGAACGACATAGGGAACCGATTTTATAACTGGTCCCTCACAAGCGGCTATCGTCGCAGCAGCAGTGCTAAATCCAACATATTTTAAAAAATCTCTACGTGAAGTACTACTTTCCTCTAGTTTTCTTTCATCACTCAAAAAATCCTTAGGAAGCTTGGAAACAAATTCATTTTGTTCTAGTTTTTTAACCACTTCATCAGAAGGATCTAGCTGAGCAATGTTTTTCCAATATGTTTTATTTGAAGCCATATGCTTATCTTATTTGCCTTTTAATAGTGACATTTTCCGCATTCAAGTCCACCCATCTGAGCAACTGTTAATTTTTCTACGCCATATTTTTTCGAAAGTGCTTCGTGTATTTTTGTGTAATACTCATTACTTTCTACTTTAACATTTGTTTCTCGGTGGCAATTAATACACCAACCCATAGTAAGAGGTGAATATTGATACATGATCTCCATTTCTTCAACTGGGCCATGACATTTCTCACAAGCAATTTCTCCTACCTCTACATGTTGGGCGTGGTTAAAATATACAAAGTCAGGAAGGTTGTGAATCCGTACCCATTTTACAGGCTGAGACTCTCCAGTATAACGTTGGTTTGTTTCATCCCAACCCACTGCTGCATATAGTTTCTTAATTTCTTTAGTATAAAAGTCTTTAGTATAGCCGTTCTCAAGATCCTCTTCTCCATTATAGTCAGCAATATTCATGTGACAATTCATACAAACATTTAATGAAGGGATCCCCGAGTGTTTAGAAACACGTGCTGAAGAGTGGCAATACTTACACTCAATTTGGTTTGCTCCAGCATGAATTTTATGTGAATAGTGAATAGGCTGCACTGGCATATATCCTTGGTCAACCCCAACCTGCATAAAATAGCCATAGACAAAATAGGCGCTACTTAATAAAAGAAATATGACGCTAATCATCACCAAAAATTGATTTTGAACAAATGCAAGCCAGATTGGAGTTCTTTTAGGCTTAGGCTCTGGAGTGATTTCAACACCACTGGCTACAGCAATTCGTAACAATGTCTTTTGGACTAAGAATAACATGGTTATAAGAATTAAGAAAACCAAAGCCAATGCCCCAAGTATGATGCTGTTACTTACACCTGAGGTGCCAGTCTGAGCTGCTACCCCTGGAGTAACCACTGCAGCAACAGGAGCAGGAGGAGTATAATCTGTATAAGCAATAATATTATCTATATCTTCATTGGAAAGCTGAGGAAAAGATGTCATAACAGAGCCATTATATTCCTCATAAATAGCAACTGCTTGGGCATCTCCAGACTTCACCATAGCGGTGCTGTTTTTTATCCAAGTGTATAGCCACTCTCTGTCGTATTTATTTGACACACCCTTAAGGGCAGGCCCTACAGCTCGTTTATTAAGTTTATGACAGGCTGCACAATTGGCGTTAAAAAGTTTTTTCCCTGCCTGGACAGCGACACTATTATCAACAATCGCGATATCTTGACCAAAATTATCAAAGGGTGAAAGAAAACTTGTTAGTAGGATTAAAGACGTAAAAAGGATTTTGATAAATTGTTTAATCTTTAACCCTTGAAATGAATGTATTTTTATGTCCAAAGTATTTTTCTAAAATCAAGTACAAATTTAAAGCATAGCGGACTTTTAAATTACTTAATAAATTAAGATTTTATTAATTTATAACGATTCTAAATAACTAATTGAATTTGTTAAATAATTATGGTTTAATAAGAAAAAGTTGTTTTTTTATATTATGAAAATAAAACACTGGAAACCCTTATTTTTATTGCTTATTTATAGTACTTGCTCACTAGGTTATTCACAAGCATCAAATCTAAATATTAAACAAGACCCTAAGCTTGATAGTTTATTAATAAAAAAAATTGCTCTTGATCGAGAACGCTATTCAAATGAGTATTTTACTTTACAATTATATTACGGTAATTTAGAATTAGCTACCAAAACTTTAGAAAGCGCCAAGAAGGCCTACCCAAATATTCCTATTGAATTAAGTTTTGAAACACCAAATTATAAAGTTCAGGCTGGTCGATTTAAAGACAAAATTATTGGATTAAAGACCTTAGATACTGTTAAAAGGGAATTCCCATCTGCGTTCTTGCTAACAAGAAAAAAGAAATTTTAGAGTGATTTTTTGACTGCAATTTCTCGGAAAAATTCTAAAACATCTCCAACTTTTATGTCGTTATAGTTTTTTACTTGTAAGCCGCAATCATATCCTTTGGCAACCTCCTTGACATCTTCCTTAAATCGTTTCAATGAAATAAGTTCGCCTGCAAAAATAACCACACCTTCACGAATAATTCTTATTCCAGAATTCTTGTAAATTTTTCCTGTAGTTACCATACATCCCGCAATAGTTCCAATTTTAGAAATTTTAAAGGTTTCACGAATCTCAGCATTGCCAGTAATTTCCTCTCGCATTTCAGGAGAAAGCATTCCTTCCATTGCATCCTTGATATCATTAATTGCATCGTAGATTATAGAATAAGATCGGATATCGATTTCTTCTTTTTCGGCAACGGATCTGGCATTTCCCATAGGTCTAACATTGAAGCCAATTACAATGGCATCTGAAGCTGAAGCTAAGAGAACATCAGATTCTGTAATTGCTCCAACACCTTTATGGATAATATTAATTTCAATTTCACCCGTAGAGAGCTTTTGCAAAGAATCCGTTAATGCCTCAACTGAACCATCTACATCTCCTTTAAGGATAATATTTAGCTCTTTGAAATCTCCTAAAGCAATACGTCTTCCAATTTCATCAAGAGTTATATGGCGTTGGGTTCTAACACTTTGTTCCCTTAATAATTGAGTTCTTTTAGCGGCTATTTGTTTTGCTTCTCTCTCGTCTTCCAAAATATAGAATGAGTCTCCTGCCTGAGGAGCCCCATCCAATCCTAAAATTGATACAGGGGTTGAAGGGGCTGCTTCTTCTAAATTTACCCCTCTTTCGTTAAAGATGGCTTTAACTTTACCACTTTGTTTTCCAGCAAGTAAATAATCTCCCATTTTTAGGGTTCCATTTTGAACTAGTATGGTAGAAACATACCCGCGTCCTTTGTCTAAAATAGCTTCAACAACAGTACCTTTTGCAGATCTGTTTGCATTCGCTTTAAGTTCAAGCAATTCTGCTTCAAGTAAAACTTTTTCAAGTAATTCTTTAACCCCAGTACCCTTTAATGCAGAAACATCATGGGATTGAACCTTTCCACCCCAATCTTCAACCATCAGATTCATTCCTGCAAGGGCTTCCTTAATTTTATCCGGATTAGCGTTTTCTTTATCTATCTTATTAATTGCAAATACAATTGGCACTCCGGCAGCTTGAGCATGACTAATCGCTTCTTTTGTTTGAGGCATGATGTCATCATCTGCAGCAACAACTATTATAGCAATGTCTGTAACCTGAGCTCCTCTTGCTCTCATTGCTGTAAACGCCTCGTGACCAGGTGTGTCAAGGAATGTGATTTTTTGACCATTATCTAGGGTTACTCCGTAGGCACCAATGTGCTGGGTAATTCCTCCAGACTCTCCGGCTATTACATTTTCTTCTCGAATGAAATCGAGTAAAGAAGTCTTGCCATGGTCAACATGTCCCATAACCGTAACAATAGGAGCTCTTGGAGACAAGTCTTCCTCAAGATCTTCTACATCCTCTATATTCTCTTCAAGTTCTGCTTTTTCAAAGGTTACCTCATAACCAAATTCATCTGCCACTATGCTTAGGGTTTCAGCATCAAGTCTCTGGTTCATGGTCACCATGATACCCAAACTCATACAAGCCGAAATAATTTCAGTGGATGTTATATTCATCATTGTAGCAACTTCGCCAACTGTAATAAATTCAGTTACTTTTAGCATCTTACTTTCTGCCTCAATTTGAGCTATTTCTTCCTCTGTCTTTTGCCTATGCTGTACTCTTTTATCTCTTCTGTATTTGGCACCTTTTGATTTATTCGATTTACCCTGAAGTTTTTCTAAAGTCTCACGAATTTGCTTTTGAACTTCTTCTTCGGTAGGTTCATCTTTCTTAACAATAGTATTAGGCCTTGATTTTTGCTGTAAACCTTTATTGTTATTTGTTTTTTTTACAGAAGGCTTAATGTCCTTACTAATTCTTTTTCGTTTCCGTTTTCTAGCATCCTCTACAGTTTTTTCTTTTTGATTAACCTCTTCCAGATTGATTGTTTGACCTGTTTTCTTTGGCCCTGATAACTTGGTGTATTGGGTTTTGAGGGTTTCTTGAACAGAAGAGTTTTCTTCATCTGTTGTTTCCTTAATACTTTCTTTATCTTTTTCCTGAGTATTTGTTATTTCTGATTTTTCAACCTCTTCTTGAGGATTTTTTAATTTAGAAACATCAATTTCTTTTTCCACAAAATCAGATCCCTCTTTATCAGTTGATAATGTTTTTGGTGGTTTATTGACTAATTCCAAGTTAATCTTCCCGAGAGTTTTGGGTTTTTCAAGAGCAACTTTATTAGTTTTTAGAGCTTCTCTTTTAGCAATTTGATCTAAACGTTCTTGCTCCTTCTTTTCCTGAATTATTCGTAAATTTTCCTTTTCTTTTCGCTTTTCTTCACTTATCTCGTGAGAAGCCACTTTCTTGGATTTATCTGTTTCAAATTCGTCCAAAAGTGTCCTGTAAACTTCAGTAGTAATTTTAGTTGTAGGACGCGCATCGATTTCGATTTCCTTTTGATTGAGAAATTCAACAGCCCTATCTAGAGAGATATTAAGTTCCCTTAATACTTTATTTAATCTTACACTGGGTTGTTCAGCCATATATTTTAATATGTTATAAAAATAGGAATTATTTTGGCAGTCTGTTTATTCTTCAAATTCTGCTTTCAATATTGCTAGAACTTCTTGAATAGTTTCTTCTTCTAGGTCAGTTCGTTTTATTAATTCAGTTTTATCAATCTCTAAAATACTTTTTGCTGTATCTAAGCCAGCCTTCTTAAATTCATCAATAATCCATTGTTCAATTTCGTCACTAAATTCTTTAAGTTCGATATCTTCTTCAACACCTTCTCTAAAAACATCAATTTCATAACCGGTTAACTTTCCAGCCAAACGAATATTTGTTCCTCCTTTACCTATGGCTTTTGAAACTTCTTCAGGATTTAAGATAACTTCTACTCTCTTGTTTTCTTCATCAATCTTGAGTGAATTTACTTTTGCAGGGCTTAATGCTCTTGAAATAAAAAGCTGAAGATTATTAGTGTAGTTAATCACATCTATATTTTCATTTCCAAGCTCACGAACTATTCCATGAATACGGGACCCTTTCATCCCAACACAAGCACCAACTGGATCGATTCTGTCATCATAAGAATCCACAGCTACTTTTGCCTTTTCTCCAGGGATTCTCACAGCCTTTTTGATTGTAATAAGTCCATCAAAAACTTCTGGAATTTCTTGTTCGAATAATTATTATAGTAAAACTGGGGATGTTCTTGAAAAAATAATTCTAGGTTTATTTCCTCTCAACTCAACCGTTTCAATAATACCTCTAACATTGTCTCCTTTTCTAAAAAAATCACTTGGAATTTGACGATCTTTTGGTAAAATAATTTCATTTCCATCGTCATCAAGCAATATGATTTCTCGACTTCGAATGTGATGAACTTCAGCAGTATATAAATTTCCTTCTTGGTCTTTAAACCGATTAAAGATATTGGTGCTGTCATGCTCAAATATTTTAGCAACTAAATTCTGTCTTAAATATTGAATCGAACGCCTTCCCAATTCAACTAGTTTTACTTCTTCAGAAACATCTTCCCCTACTTCAAAGTCAGGCTCAATTTTGCGAGCTTCTGTAAGGGTAATTTCTTGATTCGAATCCTCAACTCTACCATCTTCAACAACTACACGATTTCTCCAAATTTCTAAATCTCCCTTATCTGGATTGATTATTATGTCAAAATTTTCGTCTGAACCAAACTTCCGTTTCAACGTGTTCTTAAATACTTCTTCTAATATAACCATGAGCGATACACGATCAATTAATTTATCATCTTTAAATTCTGAAAAAGAATCAATTAAAGCTAAGTTTTCCATTTTTAAATAAATTTACTATTTCACTAAAACCTTCGCACTTATAATTTCATTAAACGAAAGTGTTTTACTTTTTGTGACTGTTATTTTCCCCTTACCAATTGGTTTCGGCTCTCTTTGTTTCCACTGAAGAGTAAAACCATGTTCATTTGAATCTATTAACATACCCTCAAGGGTTGGCATTGCTTCACGCTCTACACGAAGCTTGCGGCCCATGTTTTTTAAAAATTGTCTTGTTTTCTGAAGTGGACTTCCAACCCCTGCCGAAGCAACTTCAAGCGAAAAATCATGGATTTCTCTGTCCAAATTGTGTTCTATTTGTCTACTTATTTCAACACAAGACTTTAAATTAACGCCCTCATCTCCATCTAAAAGAATACTGATGTGATTGTCAATTGATACTTTACATTCAATTAAAAACAAGTCTGGCCTGCTGTCTAATGAGGCTTCTAACAATTTGCAAACTTTTTCTTTAAATGTCATCAAAAAAAAAGGGGACTTTAAGTCTCCTCTGGATTTAACTAGAATGTGTGCAAACTTAAGAAGAATTCGATAATATTCAAATATTATCTAGGTTTTTTGAAGGAAGTCAATCATTAACAAAAGATAAATGATCAATTCTAATTGATTTTAATTTTATTTAAAATTTAAAATTTAATCACATCCATTTATGTAATTTTGAAATAATGAAAAAGAAAGATTTAGTAAGTGGTATTCGCTTCTCCAAATTTGAAAAAAAAGAGCAAACTCCATTTGAAAGATTATTTGAAATTTTTAAGGAATTGATCACCCATACATCAGGTGATTTTGATGAAGCTATTGAATGGCTTAGAGAATTAGATAAAGAATATGGTCTTACAGATAAAGACTACACCATAGATGATTTTATTGAAGACCTTCAGCAAAAACAATATATACAGCAAAAAAACAATCAAAGAGGTGACGGAAAAGGAAAAGGTTTTAATCTAACCCCTAAAACAGAAAAACTGTTACGAGAATATGCCCTAAAACAAATTTTTGGAAATCTAAAAAAAACAGCCTCGGGAAATCATAAAACAAAAAATACTGGATCAGGACAAGAAAGTACAGGTGAATTTAAATCCTACCAATTTGGTGATCCATTAGAAAAAATAGCCGTTACAGAAAGTATTAAAAATACTCAGATTAGAAATCTTAAAGATGATTTTACTCTTCAGGAAGAAGACTTAGTTATTGAAGATTCGTTTTATAAAACACAAATGAGCACAGTGCTAATGATCGATATCAGTCACAGTATGATACTATATGGTGAAGATCGAATCACCCCGGCAAAAAAAGTTGCTATGGCTTTGGCCGAACTTATTACAACACGTTATCCAAAAGACACATTAGATATATTAGTTTTTGGGAATGATGCTTCTCAAATACTACTTAAAGACCTTCCTTATTTAGAAGTAGGGCCCTACCACACAAATACAGTCGCTGGACTTGAGTTAGCGATGGATTTACTAAGAAGAAAGAAAAATACCAATAAACAAATTTTCATGATTACAGATGGTAAACCCAGCTGCTTAAAACTTACCGATGGAACCTATTATAAAAACAGCGTTGGACTAGATGAAATGATTGTTGAAAAATGCTATAATATGGCACGTCAAGCTAAAAAATTACATATTCCTATAACCACATTTATGATTGCCCAAGATCCTTATTTACAACAATTCATAAGGGAATTTACTAAAGTAAACCGGGGTAAAGCCTTTTTTACTGGATTAAAAGGCTTGGGAGAAATGATTTTTGAAGATTATGAAAAAAATAGAAAAAAACGCTTAGAATAAAGTTACATGAAAAAAGAACAAATCAGCACCCTAGGTGAATTAAAAAAATCAGGATATAAACCCAATACTATTCATGAGGAGCTTGCTAAAAATTTAAAAGATCGCCTTAAAAGTGGACAGCCAAGTTTTGAGGGCCTAATTGGTTATGAAAATACAGTTATCCCTAATGTAGAACGAGCAATTCTTTCTGGTCATAATATGAATTTACTTGGTTTACGTGGTCAAGCTAAAACAAGACTAGCAAGACAGCTCACTAATTTATTGGACGAATGGATACCCGTTGTAGAGGGTTCTGAAATCAATGATGACCCAATGAATCCTATAAGTAAAAAAGCCAAGGAATTGATCTCTGAAAAAGGAGACAAGACACCAATTAGTTGGCTTCACCAGAGTGATAGATTTTATGAGAAACTTGCAACTCCTGATGTAACAGTTGCAGATTTAATAGGAGATATAGATCCCATCAAAGCTTCAAACTTAAAATTGTCCTATTCCGATGAACGTGTCATCCACTTTGGAATGATACCAAGGGCAAACCGCTGCATTTTTGTATTAAACGAATTGCCTGATTTACAAGCTAGAATTCAAGTTGCACTTTTTTCTATACTACAAGAAAAGGAAATTCAAATCAGGGGATTCAAATTACGCTTCCCAGTTGAGCCTCTTTTAATTTTTACAGCAAATCCAGAAGATTATACTAATAGGGGAAGTATAGTTACTCCCTTAAAGGATCGTATTGGATCTCAAATTCTTACCCACTATCCATACAACAGAGAAATTTCTAAACAAATCACCAAACAAGAAGCAAAAGTAGCTGAAGAGCAATCACCAGATATACACATTCCTGAATTGGCTAGAGATGTTTTAGAACAAATTAGTTTTGAAGCTCGTAAAAGTGATTATGTGGATTCTAAAAGTGGAGTAAGCGCACGTATGAGTATTACTGCATTTGAGAATTTACTATCCACGGCAAAACGAAGAATGTTGATGAATGGAGATGACCAAACAAGCTTAAGAATGGCAGATTTTTTAGGTGTTATTTCGGCTATAAATGGAAAGATTGAATTGGTATATGAAGGAGAACAGGAAGGAGCCGAGCAAATCTCCTATTATCTGATTACTCAAGCAGTAAAGACTTTATTCCCTTTATATTTTCCTGAGATAAAGAAACTTGAAAAAGAAGAAGAAATTGGACCCTATGATAAACTTTTAGGTTGGTTTTTTAAGGATAATGAACTTTTCCTGGGAGACACTTTGAATGATAAAAAATATCATTCCCTTTTGAATGAATTACCAGATGTGGATAAAATTTTAAAGACTTATCAACCTAATATTAAATCTGAGGACAAGTACTTCCTAATTGAGTTTTTACTTTGGGGATTAGAAGCACACAAGAAGCTGAACAAATACAGAACTTTAGAAGGATTTCAATTTAAGGATACCCTCGGAAGCTATATTAGCAGACTTTAAATGTTTTATTGATGAATTAATCATCTAGTTTGAAAAATTCAATCTCTTCGAACTCTGAAAGTTTTAATTGTTCAATTTGTGCTCTGAGTTTGTCCCAATGTTCTTTATAAAAAGTATTTGTCTGTTCCAATGCTTCTTTTAGATCATTATAGGAATGCTCTAGGAGTTTTTTTTCAGTCAAGGTAATTCCACTAGGTCTTGATCGAACATACCGGCTAGCACTAGATATTCTTTTTAGCACACTGCTTTCTGGATTTCTAACAATTCCCTGTCTTTTGTCCTCTTTACCAATAAATAAAATTAAAATTTTCTCAATCTTTTGAGAATGTTCATCAATTTTTTTAAGCAAATCTTTGTTTTCTGCTTTAGCTTTCGCTTCTATTTTCTTTTTGTAAATAGCCAAGATTTTTTTGCTAGCTTTAAGTTGATCTACAGCAACTGATGTTTTATCGGTATAGATTTCTAACTTTTTAGCATAGTTATATCGATCTTCAATTGCTTTTTGTGACACTTCCAGCCTAGGATCGGTCATTACATCAACTAATGTTTCAGAGGATTCATTCTTACTCTCTAAGACTACTTTATAAGTTCCAGGCTTTACAGTCACCCCTCCAGGTTCGGCAATTCCCGTTTTCTCAGAGCGGGTTGGACGATTAACTCCTTTTTCATTCATGTACCAATACCATCGGTGGAAACCTGTTTCATTGGGTGCTTTTGTTTTTAAGGTTCTAATCTGTCGATCTCCATCAAAGATTTTAAGAGTCAGTGAATCTTTATTTTTTTCCTCACCAGCTTTATAAAAATAGGTAAGCATACTTCCATATTTTCTATTTTCAGCATTGTATAATGCATCACCCCCAAAGCGAGATCCTGTCGGTTGCTGGTATGATGCTAAATATGCAATTGGTGATTCAAAAATATGGGATTCCTTTGAAACCAGTTTAGGATTTAAAGCAACTGCTCTTAGTGGTCTAATATCATCTAATACCCAAGCTGCTCTTCCAAAAGTGCCAATTACTAAATCATGTTCTCTAGGATGAATTACTAAGTCTTTAGTAGATACAGTTGGAAATACTTTGGAGTCAAATTTTGTCCAATTTTCTGATGCATCCAATGAATAATATAATCCATCATCGGTTCCTAAAAATAACAAACGGTCCGTTTCTATATCTTCAACAATACTCAAGGCATAACCAAATACATCATTTTCGTCAACTATACGCTTCCATGATTTTCCATAATTAGTCGTTTTATAGACATAAGGAGTATAGTTATATCTCCTGTAATCATTCGCAACTAATAGAGCTGTTCCTTTATTCTTATTTGAGGCCTTAATTTGAGTGATCCAACTTCCTTCAGGAAGTTGTTTTAAGTTTTTGGTAAGTTCTTCCCAATTATTTCCACCATCCTTAGTTATGTGCACTCTCCCATCATCCGAACCAGTCCATAACAAGTCTTTTTGCAATGGAGAGGCTTCAATAACAAGTAGGGTGCAGTGATTTTCTGCCCCAGTAGCATCTAATGTTAATCCACCACTCTCACTCTGTTTTTGCTTTTCAGGATCATTTGTAGTCAAATCTGGAGATATCACTTCCCAAGTTAATCCTTTATTAATGCTTTTATGTACAAACTGACTCCCAAAATACACCACACTATTGTCAAATGGATCTTGACCAATTGCTGCATTCCAATTAAAACGAAGCATCACATCAGGATCAGGATGTGTAGGTCTAACACCATAATTATTACCTGTTTTCCAGTCGTACCGAGAAACATTTCCTTGCTGACTCATGGCATATCCAAAACGAGAATCATCCTTATCTGGAACAACATCGAATCCATCTCCAAAAGCAATCTCTTGCCAATATGAATTTCGAATTCCTTGAACTTTCCATACATATGCAGGGCCTCTCCAAGAACCATTATCTTGCATCCCCCCGTAAACGTTATAAGGATATTCATTATCTACACTGATATGATAAAACTGACCTACAGGTATATTTCCAACAAAACGCCAAGAATTTCCACCATCCCGAGTAATGTTAAGTCCTCCATCATTACCGTCTATCATAAATGAACCATCTTCTGGATGAATCCACCAGGCATGGTGATCTGGATGAACACCATTATTTGCATTATAGGCTGGCATTAATTCGCTGAAGCTTTTTCCTCCGTCCTCTGATACATTAACATAGGTGAATACGGAATATAACCTGTTTTCATTTTGTGGATCGACAAAAAGGTCAGAATAATAAAAAGGTCTGTTCCCAATACTAGGCTTATCATTTACTTTCATCCAGTTATCACCTCCATCTGTCGACTTATATAGAGCGTTCTTTTTAGCCTCGATTAAAGCATAAATAATATTAGGCTTGTTATGTGCTATGGCAAGACCAATTCTTCCTAAATCACCTTCGGGCAGACCATGCTTATCAGTTTTTTTTATCCAGTTTTTTCCTCCGTCAATAGTCATGTACAGGCCACTACCTTCCCCTCCAGAACTAAAAAACCAAGGATCTCTTTTATGTTCCCAAAGAGCAGCAATCAATTTATTGGGATTTGAAGGATCCATAATCAGGTCAGCAGCTCCCGATTTAGGGTTGGAAAATAATATTTTTGTCCATTTTTGTCCTCCGTCTGAAGTTTTAAAAATTCCACGTTCTGGATGTTCTCCCCATGGTGAACCAATAGCTGCTACATAGACTACATTTGGATCTAGAGGATCAACTATAATTCTATGAATATGACGGGTTTTTTCAAGACCCATTGAAGTCCAAGTTTTCCCAGCATCCAAAGATCTGTAAACACCATATCCTCCATTCAAACTATTTCTAGGGTTGCCCTCTCCTGTACCGACCCATATGACATCAGGGTTAGATTGTTGGATTGCTAAAGCACCAATAGAGGCTGTTCTTTGGTCTTCAAATAACGGACTCCAGCTCACTCCACCACTAGTTGATTTCCAAATTCCCCCAGATGCAGTTCCTACATATATAATATCTCTGTTTTCATTGACCACATCAATTGAAGTAACTCGACCACTCATCCCTCCAGGACCAATATTCCGTGGAGAAATACCTTGCATCCATTTGGGATCAATAGCTTGACTAGTTCCAAGTTGAAATAAAAAGATTGATACTAAAACATATAGCTTTTTCATGACCTTCTTTTTTATTGAAAATACGAAAAAAGTAGTAATATTTTTATGAAGTCAATGAATTACTATTTTTGTATTACGTTAATTAAGTTGGGGAATTATGAGTAAATATTATTTAAATGAAGAAACAAAAAAGGGACAACATAATGTTGTCCCTTTAAATTAAAGTTGGCCCACTAGGGCTCGAACCTAGACTCTTCGGTACCAAAAACCGACGTGTTGCCAGTTACACCATGGGCCATACAGGCGTCAAATTTACATGAAACTTTTTTGTAGACCAACTTTTACTCAAAATTAATTTTTCAGTAATTAAAGTAAAATATTTTTTTATTCTTAAGCTTAAGAAAGATATAAATCAAAACCTTATATAAGGTTTAAATAATTTTTTAGATTTAGGGTAGAATCATAAGAAGGGATAGCTTTTTATAGTGGAATAGAAAAGTTATATCTACATGCCATCTTGTATAAAAATCTCAACAAATAATAGAACATTAATGGCTCTAGAATCATTTTCTCTTAGTTGATTTATGCTTACATTTGATGCTATAAAATTTTAGCCTTCAATGGATGATAAAATGTTTCGTATCTGGAATCAAAGCATTGGTTGGTCAATTTTTGCGATTGCCTTGTTTACTTTTGGAAATACTGTAGAACCTACTGCTAGTTTTTGGGATGCAGGTGAATACATATCTACATCAGCAAAACTTCAAGTTGGACATCCTCCTGGGGCGCCACTTTTCCAAATGATTGGTGCTTTTTTTGCCCTATTTGCTACCAGTGCTCAAAAAGTAGCTTTAATGGTCAATTTTATGTCTGTTTTTTCCTCAGCATTTACTATTCTTTTTATGTTTTGGACTTTGACATTACTACTAAAAAAAATATCAAATTTTAATAGCTTAGAAAATCTAACCGATAGAATAGGATTTTTTGGAAGTGCAGCTGTAGGTGCTTTGGCTTTTTGTTTTTCAGATAGTTTTTGGTTTAATGCTGTTGAAACAGAGGTATATGCTATGGCTACACTCATCCTTTCTGTACTCTTCTGGATGGGACTCCGCTGGGAAGAAGAAATGAATACTCCTAGAGGAGATCGTTGGTTGTTAATGATTGCATTTGTTATAGGGCTTTCTTTTGGTGTTCACTTTATGGGCTTACTTACTATTCCAGCTCTTGGAATGATTTATTACTTTAAGAATTATAAAAAGGTAACTGTAAGGGGTTTTATTTATGCAAATCTTATATCTGTAGCCATATTATTGTTTATTTTCAAGTTACTGCTCCCCTTAACCCTTTCCTTTTTTGGAAATGCAGAGGTATTTTTTGTAAATACTATTGGGCTTCCATTTAACAGTGGAACCATAATTGCTGCACTTGTTTTTATTGCTTTTTTCTATTACAGCTTAAACTATACAAGAAAGAAAAAATGGGTTAATCTAAATACCGGAGTACTCGTCGTTCTTTTTGTTTTGATTGGATTTTCCTCTTGGATCATGATTCCAATTAGAGCAAATGCAAATACCGTGATCAACGAAAATTCTCCTTCTGATGCGCGATTGTTACTGGCATATTACAATTTGGAGCAGTATCCAGAAACCAAACTCTTTTATGGGCCCATGTTTTCTGATGTGTATGCTGGCCAAGACCCAATTGAGCCATTTATTGATGATAAACCCAAATACGAAAGAGATTACAAAACAGGGAGATACAAAATTGTAAACTATTGGAAAGATGCCCGATTTAATTCTAACAGTACGCATAATGGAATTTTACCCCGACTTTGGAGCAGTGAACATGCAGGAAACTACATGAACTTTACAGAACCACTAAAATTTTCACTAAAATCAAATTATCGTTCAAATCAACAACTCCAGCAACTTATACAGGATTTTAAAGAAGATATTGAGAATGAAGCAGTGTCTGGAGATGATTATCATAATTTTTTAAAAACCTATAGCCCTTATTTAAATATTGAAAAGCCTAGTTTTTTATCCAATCTCAGATTCTTCTTTGAATATCAGATCGGTTATATGTACTGGCGGTATCTAATGTGGAATTTTACTGGAAGACAGGACGATAACCAAGGTGAGTACAACATTCTGAATGGCAATTGGATCAGTGGTATTCCTATCATTGACCAATTACGCTTAGGAAATCAGTCAGAACTCCATCAAGATGCATTAAACAATAAGGCCAGAAATACATATTTTTTCCTTCCGTTTATTCTTGGATTGATCGGACTTTATTTTCTTTATCAAAAAGATCCAAAACGTTTTTGGGTGCTTTTACTTTTTTTCCTATTCACTGGATTAGCTTTAAAAGTTTATTTAAATGAGAGACCCTTTGAGCCCAGAGAGCGAGATTATGCATTAGTTGGATCATTTTATGTTTTTGCATTGTGGATTGGATTAGGTAGTTGGGCACTGATTCAAAAATTACAAACATTTATCTCAAAAAAAATTGCTGGGCCCTTAGCGGTTGGAGTTTGTTTAGTTTGTGTACCACTTTTAATGGCCTCTCAAAATTGGGATGATCACGACAGATCCAATCGTTACACCGCGCAGTCAATGGCCAAGTCCTATTTACAATCTATTCAAAAAGATAAGGGTGCTATTATTTTTACAATAGGTGACAACGACACTTTTGCCCTTTGGTATGCCCAAGAAATTGAAGGTTTCCGGACTGATGTAAGAACTATAAATTCAAGTTTACTTGGGACTGATTGGTATATCGATCAAATGAAAAGAAAAACATACGAAAGTGAGGCTATTCCATCACAGATGACTCATAACTTATATGCCTATGGTGTTCGAGATGTGATTCGACATCAACCGGTTTTGGATTCTGTCCGTTGGGATATTAAAGATTTGATGAATTGGATAGCAAGTGACCATCCGCGAACAAAAATCAAAGATTTACTCAAAAAAACAGGGCAAGATCCCAACCAACTGCCAGAAAGCCAGCAGGAGGGAGTTTTTTATCCTACTAGAAAAATTCGTGTTCCGGTAAACAGAGAAAACGTTTTAAAAAGTGGAATTGTTAAACCTGAGGATGCGAATAAAATTGTTTCCTACATTGATATTGACTTACCTGAAAGTGCGTTATTAAAAAACCAGATGATGATGCTCGATATTTTGGCAAATAATGACTGGGAGCGACCGATTTATTTTACTGGTGGGAGCTATTCTGATTCGGAATATATTTGGATGAAAAAATACTTACAGCTTGAAGGGCTTGTGTATAAACTTGTCCCAATTGAAACAGATTTGGGTGATGATAATCCTTACCTGATGGGTCGTATTGATAGTGATCTGATGTACGATATTGTAATGCAATGGGAATGGGGGAATTCTGAAAGTCTTGACATTTATCACGATACTGAAACAAGAAAAAACAGTATTTCATTTAGAAGTAATATGGCACGATTAGCAGAAACACTAATCAATGAAAACAAGTTTGAAAAGGCCAAAGCAATACTTGATTTAGGTATCGAAAAAATGCCTCTGGACTACTTCGGCTATTATAGTCTGTTAGTTCCTTTTGTGGATGGTTACTACCGAATTAATGAAGTTGATAAAGCCAAAGAATTATCACAAAAAATAGGTGGAAAATACAATGATCGATTAGCTTATTTTGAAAGTCTAAATGCCAATTTACAATATAGTATGGGCGAGGAAATCATCACAGAAATTGAACGTTACCGAGTATTAGTTGAAGCAGATCTTAAGCATGGTGAAAATATTAAATTGACTCCTGTACTAAACCAGTTTATGGAATCCTTTTTGCCTTTTAAATTTCTTTACGGCGACTATGAGTTTTATACCGGGCTAATTGATATTACAGAAGGATATTATCTTAATGGTGAGATTGAGTTAGCTCAAGACTTAACTAGAAAAATTAGCGCTCAATATGAAGAACGATTAGGGTTATACAATCAAGTTTCTGAGGATAGTCAACTACAGATAATCAAAAGGATTCAAAGAGAACTTAACGGTTTTAATTATGTTGTTCAAATTGTAAAAGCATACGACAACACAGAATTTGTAAATGAAATTGAAATTATGTTCAATAAAAATCTTAACTTATTCTCTTCGGTCTTATCAGAAGAAGATTAAATAGTTTAAGAAATTACGTGATCTTGTAATAAGCTAATCAAAGTATTAGCATCTTGGATACCGCTTTGCCGCCAAACCATCTCACTCATCTTATATATCATGAAAGTAGGCAGTACTTTAACTCGAAGGGCTTCGGAAAGCTTTTGATTTTTATCTACATCAATCTTAATAACTTTTCCTTTATCACCAAGTGCAGCGGCAACACTTTTAAGTGTGCTCTCCATATCGAATAAACCATTATCCTCTTGCTGATAGAAGGCTAGTAAAATTGGTGTTTCTTCGTCTAATAATTCGCCAAATTTGGACATAACTATGTTGAATTATAGCACAAATGTAAAAGAAATTGATTAAATAGTAATTTTTGTCTTTTTTAAGGTGATAACACTGATCTCAGGCCAAATACCCACTCTGCCAGGATAAGCTAAATAACCAAACCCTCTATTGACATTCAATCGTTGTTTTGCTTGTTCGTAAATTCCTGCCCATTGTTTATAACGAAATTTTGCAGGGCTCCATTTGAACCAACCTGGGATTTCAATTCCAAATTG
>JAQWNN010000030.1 GCA_029268555.1 Flavobacteriaceae bacterium | reverse complement strand
AGCTACTCTCGCATTTATTTCTGGTTAAAATTCCAGTGTTGGTTTTAGCTAAGATAAAAAACTTTAGATATAAATTAGATTACTTAGTGGGGAGAGCAGGATTCGAACCTGCGAAGTTAAAAAACAACAGATTTACAGTCTGTCCTCGTTGGCCGCTTGAGTATCTCCCCTATTTTAGATGAAATATCTAATTTTAAATACCAGATTTCTTATTAATATTTATAAAAAATAAGAGCCGATGGAGGGACTCGAACCCACGACCTGCTGATTACAAATCAGCTGCTCTAGCCAGCTGAGCTACATCGGCTTATTCTAATTTTCGTAATAGCTAACGTATTATTTGTCAATTAAAAAAACGAAAACAAAAAACTTGTTTGCATAAATATTTCCATTTTTTAAATTTTAGCTAAATTTATCTATCAAAGAACTGACGGCAAAATTAAACTTATTTGTCAAATCCAAAAACATAATCTTATAAATAATTAGCTGTAAACTATAATAAATTTTATAACCTATTCTATGTTTCTAATATTTAGTAGTCTTATTTCTATTTCCTGACCCTTTTCGTTTTAATACATTATAATTATATCCACAAAAAATGTCTTAAGGGATATTTTTATGCACTGTTTACTCTAATTTGATATTTAATTTTGCATATATTACTTAAGTCCTAACTGTAAAATCTTAACTTTTGGCCAGTAGCAGTCTCTGTAATTTCTAATTTTATAAAACCTCACTCATTGCTGTCGGCAATTTATTATTAATCTCCTTACTAATATTGTTTAGAATTACTGCTAGAGTTTTCATATTTTTATTTTTTCCTTTTTACGCTTGAGAATGCGCTCTGCACTCTGAGCTGATTTATGAATTGCTTCCTCAAAAGTTCGACACTTTTTTTTTACTACAATATCATCCCCTGGAATTGTTATTTTCAGTTCTGCCCATTTGTTAACTCCATCAGAATTGTTCTCTACTTTGGTAAAAATTAATACCTCTATAATTTGATTATAAAATTGAGATAGCTTTTTGATCCTCTCTTTTGTAAATTCTTTCAGTTTGATATCTGCTGTATAATTAACAGCTCTAAAGTGAATAGTCATCATAATCTTAAAATTTAAATATTATTATTTTTTTCTCTTGGATGTGCTTTTTTATATTCAGATTTGATAGTTGCTATACTCCCATGAGTATAATGTTGTGTTGCAGCAATACTACTGTGCCCCAGTAACTCCTTAATTGCATTAATCCCAGCACCTTGGTCTAGAAGGTGACTAGCAAAAGTGTGACGCAAAACATGAGGACTTATTTTAGATTTAGTTGTTACCTCATTAAAATATTTTTTTACTGTTTGATAAACGAACGCTTCAGTAAGTTTTTTCCCTTTTGTGGAGACAAAAAACAAACCTGATTCTCTTGGAATTTGTTCATCTTCTTGGTGCTTTAAAAGAAGAAGTAATTGGGTGCACATTTGTGATAATAAGGGAACCAAACGCTCTTTATTTCGTTTACCTAAAACTTTCATCATTCCTTGTTCGATATCAACATGAGAGCATTTTAACTCGATAAGCTCAATCCTGCGAATTCCGGTAAAGTAAAATAGACTTATTAATGTTTTCTGAAGAACTCCCAAATAATTATCGGGGTAAAAATCCCCATCCAAGACATCAAAAACCTCTTGTTCAGAAAAAGGCAAAGGTACTTTAGAGGCCATTTTTAAAGCTTTGTGTTCTTTAAGAGGAGAAACTTCGATGATTTCATTACGAACTAAAAACTTATAATAAGATCGTAAAACAGATAATTTCCTATTGACAGTTCTGGAGCTATTTCCTTGCTGGATTAGATTTACAATCCAAGAACGGATTTCACTATAGGTTACATCTTCAATTCCATCCGCATCAGGTTGAGATTCTGCTACAAAATTTTTAAAGGATTCAAGATTAGTCTGATATGCTTTATGTGTGTGTAAAGAGTATTTCTTCTCTAGTAGTAAGTATTCTAAAAACGATTTTATACTCATGAAAAAACGTTATACCATAAATTTAAGAAAATCGTAGAATAACGTTGTTAAAAATTTGGTAAAAAGCTTAGATCGATTCGCTATCGCGAAGCCTTTGAATGTATTGAGCTTTTTGAATTTTTTGTCTGTTTTTTATAGAAGGTTTGATGAATTGCTTTCGTGCACGTAACTGGCGCATTCCTCCAGTTTTATCAAATTTTCTCTTAAAACGCTTTAAAGCGCGGTCAATATTTTCCCCGTCTTTAATAGGTATAATTAACATGATATAGCACCTCCTTTCATAATGGTTGCAAATATAAGTAAAACTATTTCAGTCCAAGCGTTAAATCTTCCAAATTTGTCTAGAATCATTCCAGTATTTTTCTAGCAATGACTAGTTTTTGAATTTCACTAGTCCCCTCACCTATAGTGCAAAGTTTAGAATCACGATAAAACTTTTCAACAGGAAAATCTTTTGTAAAACCATAGCCTCCATGAATTTGAACCGCTTCACCAGCAGCCTTTACACAAATTTCTGATGAATAAAGTTTCGCCATGGCCCCCTGAAGAGTCACGTTAAGGTTTTGATTTTTCATTTCAGCTGCTTTCTGAGTCATTAATGTTGCCGCCTCTATTTCTGTAGCCATTTCAGCTAACTTAAAAGATATTCCTTGAAAGCTGTTAATCGGTTTTCCAAACTGTTTACGCTCTTTAGAATATGCTATAGAAGCTTGGTAGGCTCCCTTAGCTGTGCCTAATGATAGTGCTGCTATTGAAATACGCCCACCGTCAAGAATTTTCATTGACTGAATAAATCCGTCACCTTCTGGTCCCAATCTATTTTCATCTGGAATTATACATTGATCAAAAACCATTTCAGCAGTTTCTGATGCACGCATCCCGAGTTTATTCTCTTTTTTTCCAGCATAAAAACCTGGTGTTCCACGCTCTACTACGAAAGCAGTCATTCCTCTATTATCACCCTTTTCTCCATTTCGAGCAATTACTACAGCAATATCACCTGAAATACCATGGGTGATAAAGTTTTTGGTTCCATTTAAAACCCAGTGATCCCCTTTTTTTCGTGCTGTTGTTGACATTCCCTTAGCATCAGAACCTGTATTGTGCTCGGTCAAACCCCAAGCGCCAATGTGTTTACCTGAGCAAAGATCTGGTAGCCATTTGAGTCTTTGTTCTTCATTCCCAAATTCGTAAATATGATTGACGCATAATGAATTGTGCGCTGCAATAGAAAGGCCTATTGATGGATCGATAATTGAAATTGTTTCGATTAAAGTGACGTATTCATGATAGCCCATGCCTGACCCACCATATATTTCAGGAATCAACATGCCCATAAAACCTAAATCCCCAGCATTTTCAAAAATTTCTTTAGGAAAAAATTGAGTCTCGTCCCATTGAATGATATTTGGTTTAATGTATTGAACTGCAAAATCACGTGCCGCTTCATTGACCATTCGTTGAGTCTCTGAAGCCTTTGTTTGTGTTTGTAATTCATATTCTATCATAGGTAAACTTTTAAAACAAAGATAGTTTTAATCTAATTATTTTGTCTGTATAATTTATAAAAAGTTAATAAAAAGCAAAAGACTTATTCTGCGAATTTAATTTTTGAAAAAGCTAGTTTTAAAAATAAAATGGGCTCTTAGTAAATAGTCTGATAAATTAAAAAAGTTGAGTTTGCAAAAAAAATTCCTTTTAAAAATTATGGGGATTCTATTTAATACCTAAAAAACAAGATTAAAAAGTAAAAGTGAGTTTTATTCTTTTTTCATCCCTGCTATTGAAGATAGATAAGTGCTCAATTCTTGATGTACTCTAGGATATAAAAGAAGCAATCCAATCATATTTGGGAAAACTAAAGCCAAAATCATTGCGTCAGAAAAAGCCCATACAGAGGACATGTCACCAGCAGCACCTATAACAATAAAAATCAGAAAAAGTGATTTGTATGACAATTCAGATACTTTACTTTTCCCGAAAATATACATCCATGATTGAAGACCATAATAAGACCAAGAGATCATGGTTGAAATCGCAAATAACACCACTGCGATAGTCAAGAATGGTCCAGAAAAAGAAATATATTTTGAAAATGCTGCAGCAGTAATTCCCGCACCTTCTGAAGCAACTCCATTGATCATTACAACTCCTCCCTCACCACCGTAACTAAATATTTCATTATCACCATTAAAAATGATTATTACTAATGCGGTCATGGTGCAAATAACAACAGTGTCAATAAAGGGTTCTAAAAGCGCAACAAGCCCCTCTGACGCAGGAAATTTCGTTTTTACTGCAGAATGGGCAATTGATGCTGAACCAGCTCCAGCTTCATTTGAAAATGCAGCTCTACGAAATCCTGTAATCAATACACCCAACAAACCTCCCAGTCCAGCTTGAGGATTAAATGCTTGGCTAAAAATCATTCCAAAAGCATCATCTACAAAACTAAAGTTCGTTAAAATGATGTAAAGGCAAGCCAAAATATACATCAAGGCCATAAATGGAACTACCTTTTCTGTAACAGAAGCAATTCGTTTGATACCTCCAATGATAATTATCCCTACAAGAATCATCATGATTAATCCAATAAAAGTTCTTGCACTTCCCCCCGTCATCCCAAAAGAGTCGACTAATTGCATGGCAGCTTGATTGGATTGGGCTGCGTTTCCTCCCCCAAAAGAAGCGCCCACACACAAAAATGCAAATACTCCAGCAAGCACCTTGCCTAATGTTTTAAAACCTCTTTCTTTTAATCCTTTGGTAAGGTAATACATAGGACCACCATATACCGTTCCATCCTTTCCAACATCTCGGTATTTTACACCTAGAGTACATTCCACAAACTTCGTGGACATGCCAAGAAGTCCACATAAAATCATCCAAAAGGTAGCTCCAGGACCCCCTACAGCAATTGCCAACGCCACTCCTGCGATATTCCCATTTCCTACCGTTCCTGAAACAGCCGTGGCAAGAGCTTGAAAATGACTGACCTCTCCTTCACTATTTTCATCTGAATTTGTGGCTTTATTATTACCTGATTCGTATTGATCAATACCATCATATTTTCCTCGCACTGTATTAATGGCAGTAGTGAAATGTCTGACATTAACAAAACCAAAATATATTGTAAAAAATAGAGCACCACCAACTAATAAAATTATAATGGTTGGAATTCCTGTTCCAAAAAAATTATGCAAAATTAAACCTTCCCACCAATTTGCAACAGGTGTAAAAGCATCATTAATCCGGTCATCTAAGCCTTTTTCCTGAGAAAAAGTTGGTGACAAGCTTAATAAAAATAAAAGAGATGAGTAGAGAAATTTTCTTGATTGAAATAAAATCATTTGATTTTTTATATAATTTAAAAGTCCAAGATCATAAAAAGGATAACAAAAACAAATTAATCTAACTGAAACATTAGTTTTAATTTTTAATAGAGGTAATAGTCCCAAGCAATATAATTTTCCCCTCAATTGATAATGAGAGACTTGCATCAGGGCTTATGATTTCATTTTAATTCGATAAAAAACTAAAGAGCTTATGGGTTAACTCATAAATAATTAGAACCAAGTCTAGTTTTTTAAGGGTAATTTCATGTATGTATAGTTTTTGTAGTTTAATAAATACTCCAATTAAAATCAATTTTTAATTTTATTTGGTTTTATAAAATTAGTCTGTTTTAGATATAGAGTTTTAAGGTATAAAAAAGGCTGTATAATATTTTTAATAAAAAATCATTTATAAATCAAAAACGGAACTTCTCTTAGTATAAATCATATCCTTGAGCTTAATCCAAAATGCTAGTACAAGATATAGCAGAAAACCACCTACCAGAGTAGTGAAAGATGCGTAGATAAAAAATAAACGTACACTTTTAACTTTCATTCCCAATAGTTCCGCAAGTCTTGTGGAGACTGCAAAACCATTACGTTCAAAAAACAGTCTGATAATGTGGGGAGATTTCATTTGATAAAATTACTTTATGCAAAGGATAGAAATAAAGAAATACATAAAATCTTATATTATCTTCAATTCACCTTGCCAATCCAAAATACCTCCTAAAAGATTGAAACAATTTGATATGCCATGTTGCTTGAATATTTGACAAGCTTGAGCACTTCTCGCGCCAGAACGGCAGTATAAAAAATAAGTATTTGATTTATCAAAGGTCTTCAGCTGATTTATAAAACTCAGAGGTTCTTGTATATCTAATAATTGTGAATTTTCTATATGACCCATTTTATATTCATTAAGTGTACGCACATCAACAATCATACTACCATCGGTTTGAACTTGCTTTTTTCTCCACATTTCTTGTGATAAATCCATTTCTTTTTTTAGCAAAGTTACAATAGCGACAATTTTCAAGCAAATATTTAATAGTATACATATTGAATTATTTTATATTTTTGTCGTAACAAATATTGTTTATACAAAAAATGGATTCAAAAAAAGTAATTATCACTTTAATAAAAATCAATTATGAAATTAATATTCAATTAATGACAGCTCTAAAACCCTATGGTATTTCAATACAACAGTTTAATGTTTTGAGAATACTTAGAGGACAAAAAGGAGTAGCGGCAAATCTATCAACAGTTCAAGAGCGGATGATAAATAAAATGAGTAATACTACCAGATTAATTGACAAGCTTATCGAAAAATCATTTGTAGAGCGAATTATTTGTAAAGAAAATAGAAGAAAAATAGAATTGTTTATCACTAATAAAGGCTTGGTATTTCTTAATCAGATTGATCCTGTGATAGATAAGGTAGAAGAAAAAATGATAGGTCATTTAAAAAATCAGGATAAAGAGAAGGTTGTTTCGTTACTAAAACAATTTGATTTTAGTTAAAAATGAATTATTCGTATTAAATAGATTTGGGGTAAATTAAGATTTTGTTATATATTTGGTTAATGAAATTTATAAACAAAAATATTAACGGATGGTGGTTCACTCCTCAAAAGTGAAAACGTGAACCAAAACTGTATATAATTCAAAGGCTTGTCATCACGACAAGCCTTTTTTAATTGACTCAATATGAAGCGCTTTTCTCTTCAATCTAAACACAAGAAAATTTTAGCAGATACACTCACTCCTGTAAGTGTGTACCTAAAAATTAGAGATATATTTCCTCATAGCATCCTACTAGAAAGCAGTGACTACGAAGTTAACAATAATGATTTCTCCTATATCTGCTGTAACCCTATTGCTTCAATAGAGTTAAAAAATAGTAAACTGACCACTCATTATCCAGATGGAAGTTCAGTAAATATCGAGGTTAACAAGCAGACTGATATACCTCAAATGATCCACGCCTTTTCACAAGATTTTAAAACAGAAAAATTCCCCTTTAAATTTATAAGTAACGGAATCTTCGGTTATGTTGCACACGATGCAGTTAATTATTTTGAACGAATTGAATTAAACAAAGAAAAGGAGGGACAGGACATCCCAGATATTTATTATGCGGTGTACCAAAATATTATAGCTATAAGTTTGTTCAGCCATGAAGCCCATTTATTTTCTCACAGTCTAGACGGAGCTCACAATTTAGAAAAGCTCGAACAATACATTAAAAGCATAAAGCAAAGTAAATTCAGTTTTAAAAAAATAGGAGATAAAACTTCTAATTTAACTGATACTGAATTTCTTGATTATGTAAAACAAGGAAAAAAACATTGTTATCGGGGTGACGTGTTTCAATTAGTCCTGTCCCGTCGATTTACTCAAAACTTCCAAGGTGATGAATTCAACGTCTATAGAACCCTGCGCTCCATCAATCCTTCTCCCTACTTATTTTATTTCGATTATGGAAACTTTAAAATTTTTGGAAGCTCCCCTGAAGCCCAACTAATCATTCAAGACGGTAAAGCTGAAATTCATCCTATAGCAGGGACATTTAAAAGAACAGGGAATGACGTGGAAGATGCAGTTTCAGCATTAGATCTTTCAAAAGATCCTAAAGAAAACAGCGAACACGTTATGTTAGTCGATCTAGCTAGAAATGACTTAAGCCGTAACGGCTCTAAAGTAGTAGTAGAAAAAAATCGTGAAATTCAATTTTATTCACACGTGATTCATTTGGTCTCTAAAGTAAGTTGTAAAATAAAAGATGATGCAAAAGCATTTCGAGTAGTTGCTGACACTTTCCCCGCAGGAACCCTAAGTGGTGCCCCAAAACACAAAGCATTACAGCTTATCGACCTTTATGAAAAAACTAAACGTAATTTTTATGGAGGTGCCATTGGTTACCTTGATTTTGAGGGAAATTTTAATCATGCCATTATCATTCGTTCATTTTTAAGTCAACGTAATCAATTACATTATCAGGCGGGTGCAGGTATAGTAGCAGATTCAATACCTCAAAATGAACTTCATGAAGTTTATAATAAATTAGGTGCTTTGGACAAAGCCTTAACCTTAGCTGAGCAATTATTATGAAAAAAGTATTTGTAATTGATAATTATGATTCCTTCACTTACAACCTCGTCCATAATCTAGAGGTGCTAAATTGTGAGGTAACTGTAAAAAGAAACGATCAGTTTAAGTTGGAAGAGTTGAAAGCCTATCCTTTCATTATGCTCTCACCTGGTCCTGGTATACCAGACGAATCAGGTTTGCTTAAAGCTGCTATTGAACTTTATGCGCCAACTAAAAAAATATTAGGGATTTGTCTTGGGCAACAAGCTATTGCAGAGGTATTTGGAGGAAGTCTAATTAACCTCGATAAAGTATATCATGGTGTTGCAACTCACGTCAAGATCATTCGAGATGATGCTCTTTTCAATGATCTTCCATCAAGATTTGAAGTGGGACGTTACCATTCATGGGTTGTAGAAACTCCACTTCCCATTGAATTAGAAGCTACCTCTATAGATCATGATGGACAAATTATGTCGCTACGCCACAAAAACTATGATGTCCGTGCAGTACAATATCATCCTGAGTCAATATTGACACCTCATGGAGGAAAAATTTTGGAAAACTGGATTAATAGTAGCCTATGAAAGCCATCATAAATCAACTCATTCAAGATAAACAACTGTCGAAAGAGCAGGCTCGCCAAGTAATTATCAACATTGCCGATGGACATTACAATACTTCACAAATTGCGGCATTTCTAACAGTATTTATGATGCGCAGTATTAGCTTAGAAGAATTGGAAGGCTTTCGCGCTGCCCTTCTCGAACTTTGTCATGTAGTAGATCTAAGCGAATTTGATGCTATCGATTTGTGCGGAACTGGTGGGGATGAAAAAAACACTTTTAACATTTCTACTCTATCTGCTTTTGTTACTGCAGGTGCAGGTGTTAAAGTAACCAAGCATGGAAATTATGGAGTCTCATCAGGGTGCGGATCAAGTAATGTTCTTGAAGCATTAGGAATTAACTTTTCCAACAACTCTGACTATCTGAAACGTTGTCTGGATCAAGCTGGAATTTGTATTTTACATGCACCCCTGTTTCATCCTGCAATGAAAAATGTAGCACCGATACGTTTTGAATTGGGAGTAAAAACCTTTTTTAATATGCTTGGACCTTTAGTTAACCCTGCTTTTCCAAAATATCAATTAACTGGAGTATATAATCTAGAACTAGCTAGACTATATTATTATATGTTTCAAAAAACTGATAAGCAATTCATTGTACTTTATGCTGTTGATGGATATGACGAAATCTCCCTAACAGGAGCCACAAAAGCCTTTAGCAACAATGGAGAATCGGTATTGAAACCGCAAGATTTTGGGATATCAGCTAATACTCCCTCTAGTATTACTGGTGGAGAAACAGTGGACTCTTCAGTTGCTATTTTTATGAATATTCTACAAAACAATGGTAGTCAAGAAC
>JAQWNN010000029.1 GCA_029268555.1 Flavobacteriaceae bacterium | reverse complement strand
GTAATTAGCATTTTAACAGATCCAAATACATCAGTTGAACAAGGTGGTAATTGGTGGGATGTTGCTGTGGCAGAGGTTTCTGATGAAGAAGGCGTAAACAAAGCAAGAAAAAATTACGATTCACAAAAAGAAGAACAGTTTAAAAATCTTTAAAATGGCTATTGAAATAGGGATAAATCCTTTGACTTGGACTAACGACGATATGCCTTCCCTTGGAAGAGAAACACCTTTGGAGGTATGTTTAAAAGAAGGCCGTGAAGCTGGATATACGGGTTTTGAACTTGGAAATAAATTTCCTCGAAAAGAAGGTTTACTAACTCCAATTCTTAATAATTTTAATTTAAAGTTGGTATCTGGATGGTATTCAGGTTTTCTTTTAGACAGATCTGTTGAAGAAGAAATCGAAAGTGCTAAAGGACATGTTGAGTTACTTAAATCTATGGAATGTAATGTCTTTATTTTTTGTGAACTTACAAATTGTGTTCACGGTAAGATTAAAACTCCTGTTAGACATAGAGTTCCTTTTCAAAAAAATCGCTGGACAGAATATGGTAAAAAACTTAGTGAATTTTCTTCTTTTTTAAAAAAACAAGGTTTGCAATTAGTTTATCATCATCACATGGGAACTCTTATACAAAGCGAGGAAGAAATTGATGAACTCATGCAGAATACTTCTGAAGATGTAGGATTACTTTTCGATACAGGACATGCATATTTTGCAGGAGCTAATTTATCAAGAATTTTAATGAGTTGGCAACATAGAATACATCATGTCCATTGTAAGGATATAAGAAAAGATGTATTGGCTTACGTAGAAAATAAAAACTTAAGTTTTTTAGATGCAGTACTAAAAGGTGTATTTACAGTCCCTGGAGATGGATGTATTGATTATGAAAAAGTATTTGATCAGTTAAAAGAAGCTAATTACAAAGGTTGGTTAGTAGTTGAGGCAGAACAAGATCCAGCGATTGCTATACCATTAAAATATGCACAAATAGGTATTAATAATATAATAAAAATAGCGAAAAAGACAGGCTTAATAATAAATCATAAATCATAATGCAGATTATAAACAATTATATTGACGGCGATACAGTTGAAATTAAAAGTGAGAGATTTTCGGATGTTTTCAATCCATCAACTGGAAAAGCAATTGCCAAAGTTGGTCTTTCAAGTGATAAAGAGGTGGATACGGCAGTTGCATCATCTAAAATTGCTTTTGAGAAATGGTCTAAAATGACATCCCTAAAACGTTCTAGAATTTTGAATAAGTTTCGAATTCTATTAGAAGATAACGCTGAAGAAATGGCTTATTTAATTAGCAAGGAGCATGGCAAGGTTCATTCTGATGCTTTAGGAGAGGTGACAAGGGGAATTGAAGTTGTAGAATTTGCTTGTGGTGCACCTCACCTATTGAAAGGAGAAATGACAGAAAATGTAGGAACAGATATAGATAGTTACTCGGTTAGACAACCTCTTGGTGTAGTTGCAGGTATTACACCGTTTAATTTTCCAGCAATGGTACCCATGTGGATGTTTCCCATGGCTCTAGCTTGCGGAAATACTTTTGTATTAAAACCATCAGAAAGAGACCCTTCAGTTGTCATGTTTTATGCTAAATTAATGACAAAAGCAGGTTTTCCTGATGGAGTATTTAATGTGGTTCAGGGAGATAAAGTAGCGGTAGATCGTCTATTATCACATCCTGATGTTAGTGCAATAAGCTTTGTAGGTTCAACACCTATTGCCAAATATATCTATCATACAGGGGCTTTACACGGTAAGCGAGTACAATCTTTAGGAGGAGCTAAAAACCATATGGTAGTAATGCCTGATGCTGACATGGAAGGAGCAGTAAATGGTTTAATGGGGGCTGCCTATGGAAGTGCAGGTGAGCGTTGTATGGCAATATCTGTTGTTGTGGCTGTTGGAGAAGAAATTGCTGAAAAATTAAAAAAAGCACTAAAAGAACAAATATCTAAACTAAAGATAGGTCCCGGGAGTGACCCTGAAGCAGAAATGGGTCCTTTAGTTACTCATCAACATTTAGAGCGTGTAAAAGAATATATCGATTCAGGGATAGAACAAGGTGCAGAATTGGTTGTTGATGGCCGAGGCTATAAATCAGAAAAAAAAGATTGTGAAAAAGGTTTTTTTATGGGAGCTTCATTATTTGATAATGTTACACCAGAGATGAAAATATACAAAGAAGAAATTTTTGGTCCTGTTTTATCAATGGTAAGAGTAAACTCTTTTGAAGAAGCAGTCCAACTTATAAATAGTCATGAGTTTGGAAATGGAACAACGATTTATACACGTGACGGGGATTCAGCTAGATCATTTTCTAATTCTATACAAGTTGGGATGGTAGGAGTAAATATTCCAATACCAGTACCGATGGCTTTTCATAGTTTTGGTGGCTGGAAGGCTTCCCTTTTTGGAGTTAACCATATGCATGGCATTGACGGTATTCGATTCTACACTAGGCTTAAAACAATTACAACAAGATGGCCAAAAGGAATTCGAAATGATAATGAATTTATTATGCCAACTATGTAATTTAATTCGAATAATTTAAAATGAACATAAAAATAGGGTTAATTGGTGCAGTTATGATAGGCTCAGACCACGACTTAAGAATTAATGATAGTCTAAAAGGTGGAATTGTAAAAGCAATTAACGACATAAATAAAGAAAATGTTAAAAGGCTTTCTTAAGAATTAGGATCGGCAAAGGTTTTTGAAGATCCCCATGAACTTATTAATAGTCCTAAAATAAATGCAGTATTAGTTTGTTCAGTTGGACCAATGCACGAAGAATTTGTTTTGTCTTCAATAGCAGCTGGTAAATACGTATTCTGTGAGAAACCCTTGGCCACTAGTGCAATTGCGTGTAAAAAAATTATTGAAGCTGAAATGAAATTTGGTAAAAGATTAGTTCAGGTAGGATTTATGAGAAGATATGATTCAGGTTATCAAAAATTAAAAAAGGCTATAGATGATTATGAAATAGGAGATGTATTAATGATGCATTGCGTACATAGAAATTCTTCTGTTCCAGAATCATATGTAACCGAAATGGCAGTTTCCGATTCATTAGTGCATGAATTAGATGCTGTTAGATGGCTTTTAAAAGAAGATTATGTTTCGGCTCAAATGATATTAGCAAAAAAGACTAAATACACTCACGAAATGCTTCATGATCCTCAGATGCTGTTGTTAGAAACAGAAAGTGGAGTTCGCATTGATATTGAATTTTTTCATAATTGCCAATACGGTTATGACATTCAATGCGAAGTAGTGGGCTCTGATGGAATTGCACGACTTCCTGAGTCTGAAAGTTTAGTGATTCGAAAAAACGCAAAGAAATTTACAAAGATAGATCCTGACTGGAAAAACAGATTTATTGATGCCTATGATATTGAATTACAAGAATTCTTAGATGGAGTTTCTACCGGAAATATAAAAGGGCCTTCTTCATGGGATGGTTACACTGCTGCAATGGCTTCAGATGTCTGTATCAAAGCACAAAAGTCAGGAGCTATTGAATCCTTTTCAATTATGGAGACACCTGAATTTTATAAGTAATATTTAAGAGAATTTAATTGTAAGATTCTCCATTTATCCAATTATGATCATCCTCCCAAGTAAAGCACCATTTTCTAACAGGTCCAGCCATTACATTTAAATAATAATTGTTGTAGCCGGCAACAGTGGCTACTGGATGATATCCTTTTGGAACCATAACTACATCTTTATCATAAACAGCCATGGATTCATCAATACTTCCATCTTCAGTATAAACACGCTGAAAAGCAAATCCCTGATTTGGAGAAAAGCGGTGATAATAGGTTTCTTCCAAATATGTTTCATGAGGATAATTATCAACGTCATGTTTGTGAGAAGGATAAGAACTAGTATTGCCCTCATCGGTAAAAACTTCAACAACTAAAAGACTATTGGCAGCTTCGGTTTCGGGTAAAATGTTATGAACAAGTCTTTGATTATTGCCTTTACCTCTTTTCTCTGAACCTATTTCATCTGGCGATATAATTCGAGCAGGATAATCACCTCCTCCGGGAGCTCTGCATATTGCTATTTCTAATGAAGACAAAGCTTTAAGCTCAATGAAATCATTTTGATTTATATATACTGCCCAAGGTTTTACCCGATCAAAAGGTGACATTCTATCTCCTATTTCAGTCAAATTTAACTCACCTGTACTAATATTACACTTACCAGAAAGTACAACCAAACAGACTTCGTTTGCATCACTTTTTATTGAAATAGTTTGATTTTTTTTAATTTCTTTTGTTTCAAAATAAACATATTTCCAATTAGCTTTGTTTGGAGTAATTAATTGGGTTTGGCCATCAGAAGCTGGAGATTGGTATTTAGACAACAAGTTTGTTTTCATTTATTATTAAATTCAAATTATAATTAATATAGAGTATTTACTTAAATCTATTAAAAATATAAATAGCTACAACTACTCAAGATGTTTATTAGCGATTCTCATTGTTTTATTTTTTTCTTCTAGGCTTTTACACGAAAGACCATTCACGTGAATGGAAATGAGTCGGGCTCTAAATTCTGTACTCTAATGATAAATTAAAACTAAATTTTTTAAATATTTTTCTCCTTAATGACTTTTAAAAAATAAAAATAGAATTTGATATATTACTTTAAAGATTCGGAGATGGTAAACAAAGCCCTCCACTTGAGAGGGTTAATTTTATTTTGTTTAACTCTTATAATGATTTCAAAACATATACTTTTTTATTTGCTAAATCTTCACCAAGTGAAATAGCAAATTTTTCAAATTCTGGATCAGACATCATTGCACCTAGTTCAGACATATCGACATCAAATAAATAAACTGAAACCATGTTAGGGTCATTTACATCTCGTTGAACCAAGGTTCGCGAATCATCACAAAAACGTTCTCGATTCTCTCCATCACTCATAAAACCTTTATACCAAGTTTTATATCCTTTTGTTATAGGGATTAGTGCAACCACGTCAACTAAGGAATTTTTATCTAGATCAGCTGTGTTATACCATTCGCTTTGGTGATAAATTTTACCTTCATTATTAAAAAAAAGTACAGCGTAATAGTCCATTTCAACAGGCTTTTCGGTGATCGCATTTAGTGATTTCCATGTTCCGTAGACTCTAACATCTCCATTTGGTTTTTGATTTTCATCTAATCCTGCATAATAAAGTTGCTCTGTAAATTCAATATTGTTGTAAGCACTATTAAAACCCTGCATTGCACCAATCCAAGTGTCAACATCAAGTGAGTCTACTCCTGTTGGTGGGGGTGACCATGTATAGTCATCAGTAACAAAACTTTTCATTTCATCTAATTTTTTGTCGGAAAATGATTTATAAAATTTCTTAGCTGTTACTACATTTTTTTCATAATTATTTATTTCTGCGGAATTTGAATCACAATTGATTACAAAAAAAGAACAAATAAAAAGAGTAATTAATTTTTTCATCTAAATTGATTTAGGTTTAACAATACATCTAAGATATAGAGTTTAGTTGAAAGTCACAATCATATATTTTAAAACACTGAAAACAGTATAAGTAGATTTTAATTTTTAAATGAATTTTTAAATTATTTAAAGGAAATTAATATTATTTATATCCAAACAAAAACCCTCCTTGTATGAGGGTCATATAAAAATATATTTATTAAAATTTACTCAATTGATCTTTCAAACTGAACTACTTGTTCAATAAGGCCGTCAATATTAAAATAAAGATGTTCAATCAATTCCTTTTTCCAAACCTCGCCATTGGTCATAATTCTTTCCTCAACACCATATACCTCAACTCTTGAGGCAGGATCAGTATCTGCAATTTTTAAGGGAGCAATTGAATATGGTTTCCAATTTATTGAATCATAGTTTTCAAAATAAGTATTCCACATCTCATGAGTGAAAGTAGTTTTAGAACCATCTGCACCGTAAACTAATGATCCGTCAACAAAAAAATCCTTACATGCCTCAAAGTCTTTTTGATTATACGCACTTATAAAAGCTTCCATTTTTTTAGTTTCTCCTCGATTAGAAAAAACTATTTTACGCCCTGTATACTCATTATCTTTTTTCCCTAAATATTTTCCACCAGAAGATAATCCAAATTCATTATCAGGATAATTCCTTCTCCATTGAACAAAGTTGTTAATTTTTCCAGAATCGTCATCAATAACGAAAATCTCCATTAAATTTTGTTTTTGTTTGGATCCATTCTTCCATTCACGTTCTTCTACAGACCAGCTTAAAACCTGGGTTCTATCATCTCCTTTTATTTTAACAGGGAAAATAACCCAAGGCTTCATATTTAGCTTTGAGGTTTTTTCGTGCCATTCCCTTAAGAAATCACCATTTTTCTTTACATATTCGTCAGTATAAAATGATAATTCAAGATCTGTGTCCCTATTATTATATGCTTCTATTGCTTTCATAACAGTCTCCATGGCATTGTCTTCTCCAAAAATCATGGGTTGATTTTTAAATTCTCCGTCTCCCATCCACTTACCTGCAGATTTAATTTTTTGGGCATTTACTGTAATTGAACTTAGAAAGAGTATTAAGATTAATTTTTTCATTTAAATTGATTTAAGTTTAATAAAATATAAGATAGATAGATTAAGTAAGATTTCATTTAGATTTATTTAATAAATAAACCCAAGAAATTATCCTGCAAAAATGTAAGCACAGTTATTATTTTGTGCTCTCCCTAAAGCCCATACTCCAGAGGGAACTAATTGAACTCCTGGTAAAATACCTTCAACCATCTCTGAATAAACATCATCTGGATTTAAATTCATCTTTTTGGCTACAGCAGAACCGTATACCTTAGTTGCAAGATCGCATACACAAAATAAAGAGCCTCTAGCTTGTAAGTCTTTAATCCCTTGGATTGAAGGTAAAGGCATATCCCCTTCTTGAGGTTCATAAACTGTATTTCTTAAAGCAGGATTTCCTGTTTTATTGTCGTTAAAAGAAACCAGTTCCCCTAGTTTAAATTTTTTCCAAATATCTGAATTGAATGCAAATACAATTCCAGAATGCCTTAAGACAGTCATTGCAGTGATATTGTCATCTTTAACGCCTACTGAGTTATTTGACTCCAAGAATGCCCAATTCCAAACTATTGGAAGTGTATTATGGGGTTCACTTCCATCATAGACTACTCTATGTTCGCCTTTAATGTTATCAAACCAATTGGAAAGTTCATTAGATTTAATTAAAGTTTCTGCACTGACAGGCTCTAAGTCTTCAAAATCTTTTATAAAATTTGGAAATGCTGTAGCTCCTACTCCAAGTGCAATTGATGTAAAAAATTTTCTTCTGTCTGATTTCATTTTTATGATTTAATGTTAATATTTTAAATATAGAAAGTTTACAATAAAACTACAACCCTAATTGATTGAAACTATTATTATACTAATACAATATCTGGATATTGAATCATGTTTATAAATACTAAAGTTGAATAAGGTGTTCATTAACACAAAAACCCTCCACTAGGGAGGGTTTTATTAAATTTAATAGTAGGGTTAGTGAATTTCCCAATCTGTATATTTAGAAGTCCAACTCCCAAGTTTTGAAAGCCCTTCATTAACTTCATTTAAAGTTTCTCCAATTTCTTGATTCAATTTTGTCGATTGTCCATTTTCGTCAAAATACAAGTTTCGAGCCTCGTTTGATTCAAAAATCCAAATCATAGCTAAAGAACCCTCATATTCACCTCTTATTCCATCAGCTAAATGTAACGTTGCACCTTTATATGCATTTTCATATTTTGGAATGAAAGTGCTTTTAAAGTAGTCTTCAAACTGCTTTGAACTAACTCCTTTATTTAATTTTATATTTAACGCATGAAGACCAACCAAACTTCCTTTTTTGAGGGATTGAGGCATTAGGGTATTCATCATACCCCCTAAATCAAACCAATCACCACCTGAAATAATTTTACCATCCTTAAATTCAAAAGAATGATAACTAGTTAGTTTCGCTTCTTTTCCTGTTTTTACATGAGTTGATACCCAAGTCCCATAAACTCTTGTACTACCATCTGGCTTTCCTGTTTCAGTATCTACTCCAGGTAACCAATAATTAGCATTAAATTTCATATTATCAAATTCAGACTGATATCCAAGAACAGCAGCTTTAACCTCTTCGATTCCACCCATTTCCATTCCATAAACAGGCATATGCCACTGTATATCTTCATGCAAATAAGTAAACATACTTTCTGCATCCTCCACTTCATGAAGTTTAAGGTATTTTTTCGCTATTTCAGTATTTTTCTCAAAATCAGCATGATTACCGTTAGAGCAAGATGCCATGAATACTGACATAATTAAAAGGATTACTATTTTTTTCATTTTAAATTGATTTAAGATTAATTGTTTAAATATAGAGATTAATATTTATTGTAATTAGTAAGTGATTTTAAAGTAAGGTTTTTTCTAAATATATTTCTCAATAAGCTTTTTTGTTGCTAAAACACCTTCAGTTGGGGATAAATATTCTGAACTATCTTTTCCATACAATCCCATTATTGCACCCTCGTATTCTATAGCTATATATCCTTTAAAAGTAGATGCTTTAATTAGATTAATCATTTTTTTATAATCAGTACTTATTTCCTCGCCATCATTTTTAAAACTATGTGATTTTGCGCTTATACCCATCGCATAGGGAAGCATCTCTTCAACGCCTATATATTTATCGTATTGATTTACACATTGGGTACCAAATATTTCACTTTCACTTTTAGGAGCTGTTTTAATACAGAAATTACGAGTTCCAAAATCAGGTAAAGTCCCTAATTTTGGATGATCTATACTTTTTATTAAATTAATTAACCATTTGGCATCAGATGTATATCCTCCATGGTTTTCGATCATAATAGACATGTCGATTTTATTGGAGAATTCTAAAAGTTCACCAAGGCTATCTTCACTGATACTTTTTACTTCACTCGCAGTCATTTTATCTGACCAAAGATTTACTCGGATTCCCTTACAACCAATAGATTTTGAAAACTCAATCCATTGTTTGTGTTCTTCGATGGCAATGCCTCGTTCTATTTTATCATTCGAGCAAAGACTTTTGGACTCACCTGTTTGATAGTTAATTAAATCAACAAGCATAAAAGTATTTTCTATTCCGTAGTCGTTAGTTCTCATTTTTAATTCTTGAATAAAATTTAAATCTTTTCTTTTGTCGATCATCGGACTATTCCAATACTCAGCCGTTTCAATGTTAAAATCCTCCCTAACTATTTTAGGGAAATCTATAATATTCATTTTTTTGGTAAAGAGTGAACTTGCAAAAGAATAGCATTGCAATGAGATTCTAATTTTCTGATTGCTTAATAACGAATCAGAGAAGAGATCTGAACCCATAAATGGAATTCCTAAAGACGCTGCTATGGCAGTTTGAATGAAATTTCTTCTTTTGTGGTTCATAATTTTTATTCTTTCTTAAAATTATTAAATACGTTTTTATTCATCAAAATAAAAGTCTTTGTTTAAAAACACAAGTCCTGGTAAAAGGAGACTTATTGAAATTAATAGTAGTGTTAAAATAGCAGAAGTTACTGAAAATTTATCCCGTATCATTTCAAATTTAGGAAGATTAATATAATCATTAGTTGAAAAATCTAAGTTGTTAAACAAAAAAGTGTTTAGGTATTCTCGCCAAGTTTCGGCAAAATTAATTACCTGAATTCTATAATTTTCATAATCCTCAGTCGAATTACCAGCTAATTTATTTAACGATTCTTGCATGATTAGCGCAGGTGATATCCATTTTAAACTTCTTGTGAGGTTTTGCTGATTCTTCAGCTGGTTTTCAAATGTATTTACTAATGGTTTCATTTCCTCTTTAATCAATTTCTGAGAGGCAATATATCTATGATAAAAACCTGTGGTTTGAGAAGGATCATTTGTTGCATACTCTGGATGATCCCTTAAAAAGTTATCTAAAATTTCATCTTGTTTTTCAGTGACTTCAAGTTTTTTAGCTCGCATTTCATTAATCATAAGTGTTCTGGAGGGCATAGGATAAATAGTATTACCTAATTGGTTTAATACTGATGGTACTAGAAGGACAAAAATTATCCATAATCCAATCAGAGCAACTGCATTGTTGGCAGAACTACCAACCCAAATATTGATAATAAAAGCTAATACAAACCAAAAAAACATGTAAGCTAAAGTGAGCGCTAGTAAGGTTATATAAATTCTAGGTTGTAAAAAAATTTCACTGCTTACTATTAATAAAATTATAGTGATTGTGCTAATGAATATAATTGAAAGCCAAAAGAAACGTAATCCAAGTTTTTGAAGAAGCCATATATTTATTTGAATTGGTTGGGAGGCTATTAATCGCAATGAGCCTCGTTCTTTTTCAGAGGAAAAAACATTAAATGAAAATGCAATTATCAATAAAGGGATTAGATATACAATTACAAAAGCAAGATCAAAACTTCCAAACAAAAGTTGAATTGGACTAGTCATTTCTGTGAAATTCAAAGCATAATCATCAGCTGAAACTGTTGGCTTTATATATGATGTGTATAAATCCGCTTGACCCGTCGAAATAAAGCTTAATTGGAGTGGTTTCATTGCAGCAACCCTCGGATGATAATTGCCAATAGCCATCGGATTTGTTGGAACAGTCCATCTAGGTACACTTACTTTATATCCCTGCTCAATTGAATCAATTAATTTTAACATCATGATATCATTTTCCTTTACTTGCTTTTCTGCTGCTACAATAGTATTTTTTATTTTATCAACCTTCTGCTTACCATTGAATACAGAAAAACCAAAAACAATAAGTAATATTATATATAGTAACTGAATCCATCGACTTCTTAGAAGAAATTTCAATTCATATTTAAAATTATATTTCAGCATAACTATATTTTTTTAGAATTAAATAAAAACAATCCAAATGAAAATATTATCCAAGCTCCAAGGATGATCAAATTTGATTTATTTTGAATTAATATATTATTTAACTTAGGGGGATTATAATTAAAAGCGGGTAATTTCTTCCAAAAATCAGCCTTAGCCTTATATCCTCTTTCACCAAATTTAGTATTCTGTGCTGTATTGTCATTTAAAAATTTTTGAGTCTTAATCCGATAGTTTTCTGCAGAATCAGAAAAATCCCAGTGAGTTGCATAATCTGTATTTGAAATAGCCATACTCAAAAAACGAGTAGGTAAATACGGCGATATTATCGCTAAACTTTTATATATATTGGTTTGTTGATTGTATTGTTCTCTGAGGTATTTATAATGTTTAAAATACACCTCAGCCTCATGCTCTTCTCCTATTTGTGTTCGATATGCAGTAAAATTAAATGGTAGTTGATTTAAACTATCTACTCCATACTCTTTTAAAACCTTTTTTTCCAACAATATTGCTTGTTTGCTCCATGGGTTATGACCATCAAGTCCATTTCTTTTATCTTTCATAATCATAGTATTAAATTCTTGTTTTGTTGGATAATGGTATTTAGACTCAGCAATATTACTAGCTGCTTTTGGTGCAGCGAGGCATGAGATTATCCATATTGATAATAAAATCACAAGTGAAATACCTGATTTCTTTGCTTTTATAGAAACGAATAAAACAATATTAATAAAAACGATATAATAACATATATATATAAGAAATAACCATAATAGCGAACTCCAATTAAAAATTCCAAAATCATTAAGATTAAACAACAAAATTCCTGAAGTTAAAAACAATACAGAACTAATTATAAAGATTGGGAAAAACAATGAAATCCATTTACCAATCATCCATTTCCAATTATTGATCCCTAGACTTTTTAATAATTTAAGGGTACCCATTTCACGTTCTTTAGTAAAACTGTTAAATCCTAATAAAATAATTAATAAAGGGATAATGAATAGGAGAATAAAGTCTGGTGAGAGATCACCAAATCTTCCTAATCCTGTTTGATCAGCAGCGGCACTAAATTGAGATTCATTACGCTTGTGTGCTTCTAAAAAAATAGAGATTCCAACGTATTTGTCTACGCCCTGATCAATTAAAGATAATGGATATTTAGGTTTAAAAGCATAAGTACCAAAATGTGCAGCAGAATGAGGATTTTTTTCACCTTGACCATTCCAAACTTCTCTCTCCGTAATGGTTGCATTTTTGTATTGTTCATTAATATTTTGATAGTGACCTATCCTTATCCAAAGGGTCACACCTAAAAGGATAATTACAATAAGAAATGATAATTTTACACGACCATCACGTACCATTTCTTTTATTTCTTTGATAAATGTCTTTGTTATCATTCCGTTATCTAGCTTTTATAATCCATTGTATTTAAATAAACCTTTTCTAGTTTTGAAAGAGAAATTTTATCACCTTTAAATTGCTCTTTAAGTTTTCCATCCTTCATAATTCCAATGCTTGTAGCCACTTCTTTGGCTCGAAATAAATCGTGAGTAGCCATTAGAGTTGCAACACCTTTTTTACATAATTTTTGAAGTAGTAATCCAAATTCATTACTTGCTTTAGGGTCTAATCCAGAAGTGGGCTCGTCAAGTAATAATGCTTTGGCATCTTTTGCCAAGGCAATGGCAATTCCAACTTTTTGACGCATTCCTTTAGAAAATGTAGAAATTCGTTTGTTAAAGACTTCTTTTTGCAATCCAGCATCGATTAAAAAAGTTTCTAATTCAGACTTTGAAAATTCTTTTTTGGAAATTCCTGAAAAGTAATCCAAGTTTTCAATTGCAGTAAGGCTAGAATAAAGCATCAAATTCTCAGGTATATATGCCAGTTTTTTTTTTGTTTCTTGACTATTTTGATGAACACTCATATTATCTATAAGTGCGATTCCAGATGTTGGTTTAATGAATCCTAACAACAGATTAATAGTTGTAGTCTTTCCGGCGCCATTGGCTCCTAATAAGCAATATATTTCGCCTTGGTTTACCCTTAGATTGAGTTGATCAAGAGCCTTCTGTTCGCCGTATATTTTTGTTAGGTTATTTGTTGTAATCATAGGAAATTTAATGATAAAGTGATTCAATAATAATGTCATATGTTGAATCTATTAGATGGACAAATCAATATATGTGTTAATGATATAATAACATAATATCATTAACAACAGAGAATAAATTATTTTGAAGTAAAGGGAGGGCCTCTTAGAGGATAAATTGAATCAGATCTATTAGTGCTGATTAAGGGAGTCTTTAAATTCTGAGGAAAAGAAATAAATACCAACTTAATTAAAAGACTCGTAAAAATAAAAAAATAGAGTCCATTATTAAGCATTTTATCACAAACTTCACAGTCTAAGTATAACTCTTCGATTTTGACGCTATGATTTGATAGCTCAAGATTAGAGTTGGAATAATGAATCAAAAACACGTGTATAGCGTGATACAACAATTGAAAAAAAAGTATGGTGATAAATAAAAAACTATAGTTTTTATTTTTGTTTTTAATATCCATAGCTAGTAAAATTAAAAATTATTTTTCTTTTATGTTTTTTATCAAATTTTTTATTTTTAGAATGAATTATCCTAGAAATTAAATTGACTGATTTTAAAGTTTTAGTAATAAAAAAAAATGGCAGAGTTTTTAGAACAATATTTTTCAATTAAAAAAAGAATGGTAATTATATGTTTTATAAAGTGCCTTTAGATAAGAAGCATTAATTTGTTCAAAATCAATGAAATTTAAACCTTTCCATTGAGTAGGAAAATAAAAAGTCAATTCAACAAAATCATCCTCTCATTTCGTAAGATAAAATTGAAATTTAACTTAATAATTATAAATTAAACTTATGAATAAATTGTATTACATCCTCTTAATTATTATTCCCCTGGCATTTG
>JAQWNN010000028.1 GCA_029268555.1 Flavobacteriaceae bacterium | reverse complement strand
TTTAATTTTTTTATTTTATCTATTTGATTATTTATAAAATATAATTGAATTCAAATTAATTTTAAAAACTAATAATTTTAAAAATGCTTAAAATAAAAATAGTAAATCTCTATATTTGTAAGCTAATATTTTATTAAAGTTGATCAAAACTATTTTTCTCGCTGGAGGTTGTTTTTGGTGCACTGAGGCTGTCTTTAAGAGAGTCAATGGCGTTTCAGAAGTTTTGCCAGGATACATTGGTGGGACTATAAAAAATCCGTCGTATCGCGAAGTATGTAACGGTTTAACTGGTCATGCTGAGGCTATTTCGGTTCGTTATGACACAAGTCAAGTTGATCTATCGGAATTACTTTTAATTTTTTTTAATACTCATGATCCCACAACCTTGAATCGCCAGGGAAATGATATTGGAACCCAATATCGTTCTGGTATTTATTTCACAGATATAGAACAAAAAGAAACGATAAAAGTTGTTATCAATCAACTTATCAATGAGAATGCTTTTAAAGATAAAATTATTACTGAGATAAAAGATGCTACTACTTTTTATGAAGCAGAGAAAAATCATCATGATTATTACAATCGTAATAAAGAGCAACCCTACTGCGTATTTACTATCAATCCTAAAATCGAAAAAATAAACAAATATTTTTCTAGAAATTTAAATTAAATGAACGATAATTTTAATTTTGAGACTCTACCGATTACCGAATAAATTAATTCAAATTATGAAGACATAATCAACCTTTTGGGAGAAGATAAAATCCATGAGGGGCTTCTAAAACCAACTGAACGAGCATCAAAAGCAATGAAATTTCTTACCGAAGGGTATGAAAAAAATCCAAAACAAATTCTTCAGGGAGCTATGTTCTAAGAAAACTACAATGAAATTGTCATTGTAAAAGAGATTGAACTATATTCTCTTAGTGAACATCATTTTTTACCTTTCTTTGGTAAGGTAAGTGTAATTTATGTGCCGAAAGGAAGAATTGTTGGATTTAGTAAAATCCCACGAATTGTTGATGTATTTGCTCGACGTCTTCAAGTTCAAGAACGACTTACAAAACAAGTTATGGGTTGTGTCAATGACACACTTAAACCAAAAGGTGATGCAGTAGTAATTGAGGCTTCTCACATGTGAATGATAATGCGGTGTGTTCAAAAACAAAATTCTACCACAACAATTTCAAGATTTAGAGGGGTTTTCAATGAAACCTATACCCGCAATGAGTTTCTTAATTTAATTCAATCAAATCTTTCTTAGATTCAAATTTATTATCTCTTTTTGAAAAGATTTTTAAATCCCATCCGTCTAAGAATTTTTTTTTCAAATTCCCAAAAAAAACGAAACTGAAAAAATAGTGCTCCAAAAATGAGAAGCAAAATTTGATAGATGGGAAACACAATTAAAATTCTTATAATCCAATACGGAATAACACCACCTAATATAGATTTAAAAGTATCGGGATAAATTTTAAAAAAATCAAGCAATGGGTCGGTGAATTTGACGCTCACAGATCCTGTTAAACCAAAAACAATAAAAATTACAACTAATTGAAGATTAGAAGTGATATTCCACTTTTTCTTTAACCTATTAAAATACAAATCAATTATTTAAGTAATGATGAAATTTGACTTGCCAATTCTTCACCGATCCTATCTTGGGCTTCTAAAGTTGCAGCACCAATATGAGGGGTAAGGGAAATTTTGTCGTGCATAAGTAATTTAATTTCAGGCTTAGGTTCGTTTTCAAAAGTATCTAGTGCAGCAAAAGAAAGCTGTCCCGAATCTAATGCTTCTACAAGAGCCACCTCATCAATGACCCCACCACGTGCAGCGTTAATTAACACAGATCCTTTTTTCATTTTAGAAAAAGCAGTTTTATCAATAACATATTCTTTTTGAGCAGGAACGTGAAGACTAATAAAATCTGAATTTGCAAGCACGCTATCCATATCTTGGGTAGTTATTTCTTCTGTCACTGAAGTCCCGGAAAACAATGATACTGTAATTGAAGCTTTATCAATAAATTTGTCTGTAGCAATCACATTCATTCCAATACCAAGACCAATTTTTGCAACTTCTTGACCGATTCGTCCAAAGCCTATTATTCCTAATGTTTTCCCACGGAGCTCCGCACCTTTCGAGTAAGCTTTTTTTAATCCCTTGAAATTAGTTTCCCCTTCAAGCGGCATACTTCTATTCGAATCATATAAGAAGCGAACACCTCCGTACAAGTGAGCAAAAACTAATTCAGCTACTGAAGCAGATGAAGCGGCAGGAGTATTGATAACATTTATTCCTTTTGACTTGGCATATTCTACGTCAATATTATCCATACCAACACCTCCACGTCCGATAAGCTTTAAGCCTGGACATCGGTCAATAAGTTCCTTTCGGGCTGTTGTTGCACTACGGACAAGAAGTCCTGAAATTCCATTTACATTAATATAGTCTACAAGTTGTTCTTGAGCTATATTTACAATGATAACTTCAAAACCATCCGATGTAAGAGTATCGATTCCTTTTTGAGATATGCCGTCGTTTGCTAAAATTTTCATATATAATTTAAATAATGATATTAGTAAAGTAGATGAGCCTAGTATTTTTTTTCTAAAGCTTGCATACAGTCAACTAAAATTTCTACACTTTCAATTGACATTGCGTTATACATGGATGCACGATAACCTCCTACTGATCTATGCCCTTTGAGCCCGCTGATCCCAGCAGCTTCACAGAATCCATCAAAAGCTTCAGCAAGAGAAGGGTCTTTTAAATTAAAGGTAGCATTCATGTTGCTACGATCTTCTTGATTTGCAAAACCTTCGAATCGGTTGTTACGATCAATCTCTTCGTAAATTAGTTTAGCTTTTGAGGCATTTTTTTCTCCAAGTACTTTAACACCCCCTTGCGCTTCAATCCATCGCATATTGAGCATTGAAGTATAAACTGCAAATACGGGAGGGGTGTTGAACATACTGTCCTTACTCGATTGAATTTGATAATTTAACATTGAAGGAATAGCCCTTGAGACTTTTCCAAGTATAGACTCTTTAATAATTACAAGCGTAGTTCCTGCGGGACCCATATTTTTTTGTGCACCAGCATAAAACAAATCAAATTTAGAATAGTCAAAATCACGAGAAAAGATATCAGAACTCATATCGGCAACAAGTGGCGATGTTGTTTTAGGAATTGATTTATATTGAGTTCCAAAAATGGTATTATTTGTAGTGATGTGGAGGTAATCCAAACCAGAAGGGATGGAATAATCTTTTGGAATGTAGTTATAGTTTTTATCTTTTGAACTTGAAACCTCAACAACATCACCGAATAATTTAGCCTCTTTGATGGCTTTGTCTGACCATGTTCCTGTATTCAGATAACCTGCCTTATTCTGCAGTAAATTATAAGCGATCATCAAAAATTGTAAACTGGCACCACCCTGAACAAAAAGTGCTTTGTAGCCCTGGTTCTCTAACCCGGTAAGTCTTAAAGCTAGTTCGCAAGCTTCATCCATGATTTCAATAAATGCTTTACTGCGATGTGAAATTTCAATTAATGAAAGCTTGGAGTTATTGAGTTCTTTTACCGCCTCGCCAGCTTGATACATAACCTCTTTCGGAAGTATGGAAGGTCCTGCACTGAAATTGTGAAGTTGCATAGCTATGTTATAGATTTTAATTTTTCAAATGCAAATATTGCGAATCCATTAATATTTCAAGAGTTTTTTTGACTGTTTTTTCCTGGAGTTGTTAACAGCATAAAGCTTTTGTGCTTAAGAACTATAAATTTTGCCTATGTTATTATGAGCATTAATTTTCAATCTAGTTGGCTTAAAAATAAAAGCGTATCTATACCATCAGCATAATTATTTAGTTCTGGTTTTTGTGCCTTTCCAAAAGCAATAGCGCTAGGAATTGGAAGTTTAGATATTATGCATTGTATTTCATCTTCATTGGATTTTAATTCTTTCTTGAGCTCATCTAAATCTTCGTAGAATTCATAATGAACACATGCAATTGGGGCACTAGTTTCTTGAGCTTCTTTGAGGATTATAAAACCGTTTTCTAAAAAATCAAATTCACTCATCAGAAAAACCGCTCTATTATAATCATAGTTATTTGCGTATTTAGTATGTTGAATTACATCGGCATGGGGGAATAGTCCACCAAAAATAAGATCCAGGTCATATCCTTGAGGTAAAAATAATTTGGATACATTTCGACACCCCAATCCAAAATACTGAAGGATATCATCACCTAGGCCTTCAAGTTCAACTATGCTTTCAGATCCATCTAGAACTGCAACTCCATTTCTGTTTTTTCTAATTACATGAGGATAGGAACTAAAATAATGTTCAAAATATAGTCCTGCATTATTTGAACCTGTTGCGATAACAGCGTCAATATCAATAAAAGGTTTTTTGGTGAAAGTAAAACAATTTTCTCCTGTTTCTTTTTCTAAAAATTGAGCAAGATAGGGAAGTAGGTACTCATCTTTCGAAGCACATTTTATGATGGCTTTATGACTACTTAGCCATACACACATAAGATCATGAAAACCCACGAGTGGGATATTACCTGCTAAAACAAGTGCAATGTTAAGAGGGGGGTTGTTAACTGAAAAAGTGTAGTGGCTTAACCATGATGATAGTTTAGATTTTTGGAGTGCATTGCCCCAGTCTAAAAACGCTTTGTAGATGTGATTTAGAGTAAACCATCCATTAGCTTCATTGGCTTGGCGGACATGAGTATTGAGTTTAGAATAGGAGTCTTGATTAGCATCAAAATGAAGTAAATGATTTCCCAATTTGACAAGAGCCTCAAATCGTTTTAGGTTTGCTGTCATTTCTTTGTTCAATAACCTTAAAGATCTTATTTTTGCCCAAATGTAAGGAAAATTGCTATGGCTATAATCATTACTGACGAATGCATTAATTGCGGCGCCTGTGAGCCGGAGTGCCCAAATACAGCAATTTATGAAGGTGCAGAAGATTGGCGTTATAAAGACGGAACTTCTCTAAAAGCAGATGTGGTCTTGCCTAATGGTAAAAAAGTTAACAGTGATATTTTTCAAGAGCCTATTTCAGATGAATTTTATTTCATTGTTCCTGATAAATGTACTGAATGTAAGGGCTTTCATGATGAGCCTCAATGTGCAGCTGTTTGCCCAGTCGATTGTTGTATTCCAGATGAAAATCATGTGGAGTCAGAGGATACCTTACTTGGAAAGCAGCGTTTTATGCATCCAGAAAACTAAGAAGCTTTGGACTTTTAAAGTCAATCAACTCAATTGAATTTTCTTCAAGTTTTTTCTTACAATGTTCACTTGTAAAATAATCAGCATCTACTGATCTCCAACTAGCACCAAAATTAGGATGATCTAGCGTAATTTCCTCCATCTCAGAACTTCTTATCGCAGGATGAATAAGGATTAAAGAAACTCCTCCATCTAAATTATCGATTAGTTGATCATAAAAATGAGGTAACCCTTTCTTTTTAAATTCACTGTAAGACCCCATATATATTGACTCTATGCAGCCCTTTTTAGGTAATTTAAAACTAGCAGGGGATTCACCTGTTAATGTAATGAGTTTTTTACTTAAAACGATTGGCAGGTTGTATTCATTTCCTAGATCTTGATAGAGATTAATTAAGTCTTGTCGGACCCCTAAAGTGTACATGTGGGAGTCTAGATGGGTGGGTTTTAATCCTAAAGAAAGAGCAAATTCTATTTGATTTTTAAGCTCTAAATATACCTCGTCTAAAACAGCATTGTCTCTTATAGACGACCTTTTAGGATAAAAATAGCCATGAGAATTGACTAATGATTGAATTTGATTAGTGGTACTAATAGCGCGAAAGGGGTAGTTTTTCCATTCACCTGTTAGTGTAAGATGAATCCCGTAATCTATTTCAGGATGTTTGAGGCAGAACTGTGCCATTTCGTAAAACCAAGGACAAGGAACCATTAAACTACAAGAGGTTATCGATCCTCTTAAAAGACCAATTTGAGTAGCTTTATTTTCTGACCATGCCAATCCTGCATCATCTGCATGTATTATTAAGTATTTTTTTTTCATTTCTTAAAATATCATTCTTCGGAATTAGTAAATCAAATGTAAAAGAAAGATTACTTTTGAAGAAAATAATTTTTATGAAAGCTGGAATAGTAGGCTTGCCGAATGTTGGAAAATCGACTCTTTTTAATTGCCTTTCAGATGCAAAAGCACAAAGTGCAAACTTTCCATTTTGTACTATTGAACCTAATATTGGTGTGGTTAATGTCCCTGATCAAAGACTGCAGACATTAGAATCTTTTGTAAAGCCAGAAAGAGTTTTGCCTGCTACAGTTGAAATTGTTGACATTGCTGGATTGGTTAGGGGAGCTAGTAAAGGAGAAGGTTTAGGAAATCAGTTTTTAGCTAATATTCGTGAAACAGATGCTATACTTCATGTTTTACGCTGTTTTGATAACGATAATATCGTTCATGTAGACGGTACTGTAGATCCGATTCGAGACAAGGAAACCATCGATATTGAATTACAACTCAAAGACCTAGAGACTATTGAAAAAAAACTTGAAAAAGTAAATAGAGCTGCACGGACTGGTAATAAGGATGCCATCAAAGAGCAAGAAGTTTTAAATGGAGTAAGACTTGCCTTAGAGCAATCTAAAAATGTTAGAAGTCTTATTTTAAAAAGTGATGATCGCATTGAATTTATAAAACCTTTACAATTAATTACAGATAAGCCTGTTTTATATCTCTGTAATGTGGACGAAAATTCTGCAAAGTCAGGTAATGAATATGTTGATCAAGTCAAAAAGATTATATCGGAAGAGACAGCTGGATTATTAATTTTAGCGGTTAGTATCGAGGCCGACATTAACGAATTGGATAGTTTTGAAGAAAGACAATTGTTTTTGGAAGATTTGGGGCTGGAAGAAGCTGGTGCAGCAAAATTAATTCGAGCAGCTTATTCATTGCTAAATCAGCAGACCTATTTTACCGCAGGTGAAAAAGAAGTACGAGCTTGGACTATACCAGTAGGGGTAAGTGCATCTCAGGCTGCAGGTGTAATTCATACTGATTTTGAAAAAGGTTTTATCCGTGCAGAAGTAATCAGCTATAAAGATTATGAAGATTTTGGTTCTGAAACTAAGGCAAAAGAGGCGGGAAGAATGCGAGTTGAGGGAAAGGATTATATTGTCCAAGACGGAGATGTCATGCATTTCCGATTTAATGTTTAATTGCATTTGTCATGCATTTTCCCCAATCATATCTATTAACTTTAATACTGATATCTTTCTTTACAGCAATAATATCTGATTCTTTTAAGCTCTTTAATTTATAAAACATCCAACCTTGAGAAATATGCTAAGCTGATTAGTGCAGGACTATTTTTTTGTCTGATTGGAAATTTATTTTTATGCAGGGAAAGTTTATTCGATCAATTCCTGTTTTAAAAGAGTAATTTCACTTTCAGAAAAAGGACTTTTATCCTTTCGATAGATGTCATGATGCCATATTTTCGGAAAAGAATCAAAGTCAGTTCTCCATGATGACCATGGAAAAATGGTATTTGTTTTTCCGGCAACAAATCCCCAATTAATAGCATGAATGCCATTTTTTTTAAATATGGGAAGAATTGCCTTGAAAGTGCTCCCATTTGTTCGCGCCAAGTATTCTGTGCAAAGTATGGGACGATTATAATTCTTTAGAGCATTAATTTTTTCTTTTGTGATCTGAGGACCATCGTAACTATGAAAAGAAATTACATCAGAATTTTTTACCATAAAACGTTCCAAAGGTCTAAGTTTTTTTGGGGTACCCCAAAGTGTATGATCACCTTTCCACAATCCAACAGTTAAGGGTTGCGACGGATTGACTTCACGAGTCCATTGAACTACCTTTTTTAATAAGGCGAAAGTATAAATATATTTGTCTTTTAATTCAAGAACATCACGTCCAGGATCGCTGGCAACATTGTCAGGTTCGTTGTAAAGGTCCCAAGCAACTACACGTTGGTCATCTTTAAAATGACTAACAACTCCTTTGATATAATTTTTCAACTCATCATGACGAAGGGAATCTCCCAAAATTTCAGCACCTGGGGCTTGTACCCATCCTGAATTATGAACAAACGGTATAGGATCGGGCTGTTTGCCCAATTTTGGAAGTGGATGCCATACATCATCTAATAAGACAAACATGGTTTTAAGCTGATGCATTTCAGATATCTTGAGATAGGCGTTTACGCGTTTTAAAAATCCAATAGAATCCTGGTCCCACAAGAGGTTATGAAGGTAGACCCGATGCATCTTCATTCCCAATTCAGCAGACCATCTTAATTCTTGGTCTATGGTTTCTAAATCAAAAGTTTCTTTCTGAAAAAACTCCAATTGATTTATTGCGGAACTAGGGTTAAAGTTTGTACCGGCCATCCAGCCATTTTTATCGTGCCATTCCCATGCTCGTTCTTCTGACCAACGTTCTCCTGTTTGGAGTAGAGTTGGATTTTGACATTTAATTAATGAAAAGATAATGGTTAGAATTAGAAATAAATTTTTCATAATATTTTTAAGTTATATTAACTGAATCGCTTACCAGTACCCGTTCCCATAAATGAGATGCTTCTTCAATAAATAAGGTATGTGTTTGGTCTATTTGATAGGCATTTTGATCATCTAAACTGTTGAAAATCATTGTATAACAATAGGTAAATGAATTGTCAACTACATCTCTTTTTTCAGAATTCGCTGGACATCCTAAATGATTGGCAATTGCTTGAGGATTGGTGTCGATCAGTTTTTTTATTGCTGTTTCAAATTCAGCGCGATGTGCATTATTTTTTGGCTCTTTTAACCAAAAGAAAACAATATGCAATAACGATCCTGTAGTATTTAAAATGGAATTTGACTTCATAAAGCTCTTGAAAGTTAAAGTTGAGTACTTTTCTTGTTTATCTTAATAAATATATGAATTATAACTTTTTAACAAAAAACTTCTAATAATTGTTGATTTCTTGCCTTTAGAGTAGGGGTTAATTTCTTTTTCAATAAATTATATTAGCTGTTAATAAGATGAAAGATACAACGACATATACTGAAGAAAATATCCGTTCTCTAGATTGGAAAGAGCATATTCGAATGCGTCCTGGAATGTACATCGGAAAGCTAGGTGATGGCTCTTCTCCTGACGACGGAATTTATATTCTTCTCAAAGAAGTACTGGATAACTGTGTTGATGAATTTGTAATGGGTGCAGGTAAGACTATCGAAATTACTATTAAAGAAAATGTTGTTAAAGTTCGTGATTACGGAAGAGGAATTCCATTAGGTAAGGTTGTAGATGTTGTATCAAAAATGAATACTGGAGGGAAATATGATTCGAGAGCCTTTAAAAAATCTGTTGGATTGAATGGAGTTGGGACAAAGGCAGTCAATGCGCTTTCATCTATTTTCATTGTGGAATCAAACAGAGATAAACAAAGTAAAACGGCTTCTTTTAATTTTGGAGATCTGAAAAACGACTCACCTGTTGAAGTGAGTTCAAGAAGGAGAGGAACCAAAGTAGAATTTATTCCTGACTCTACAATTTTTAAAAACTACAAGTACCGTTTGGAGTATGTGGAGCGCATGATCAAAAATTATGTGTACCTAAATCCAGGTCTTACGATAGAATTGAATGGTGAAAAATTCTTTTCTGAAAATGGACTTAAAGATTTATTGACAGATTACACGAATGAATCTGATTTATTGTATCCTATTATTCACATAAGAGGAGAAGATATAGAAGTTGCGCTAACCCACAGTAAAACCCAATATAGCGAAGAATACCATTCTTTTGTAAACGGGCAACATACCACTCAGGGCGGAACTCACCAATCGGCTTTTAGAGAAGGACTGGTTAAAACTATACGCGATCATTTTGGTAAAAACTACGATTCTTCAGATATTAGAAAATCTATTATCTCGGCAGTAAGTATTAAGGTTATGGAGCCTGTTTTTGAGTCGCAGACAAAGACAAAGTTAGGGTCCACAGAAATGGGAGAGGGAATGCCCTCAGTTCGGAGCTACATTGTAGAGTTTCTCAGCACCCAATTGGACAATTATCTCCATAAGAATCCAGTAATTGCCGAAAGTATCCAAAAGAAAATTATTCAAGCCGAAAAAGAGCGTAAGGAGCTATCTGGGATTCGTAAATTAGCACGCGAACGTGCAAAAAAGGCAAGTTTACACAATAAAAAACTAAGAGATTGTAGAGTACATCTACCGGACCTTAAAAAAAACCGCAGATTGGAGTCTACCTTATTTATTACCGAGGGAGACTCAGCGAGTGGATCGATTACAAAATCCAGAGATGTCAATACCCAGGCTGTATTTAGTTTGAGGGGAAAACCTTTAAATAGCTACGGAATGTCAAAAAAAATCGTGTATGAAAACGAAGAGTTTAATCTACTTCAATCAGCATTAAACATTGAAGATAGTCTTGAGAATTTACGATATAATAATATAGTAATAGCTACTGATGCCGACGTAGATGGAATGCATATTAGACTTTTATTGATTACTTTTTTCTTACAGTTCTTCCCTGAGCTTATCAAGGAAGGACATTTATATATCCTTCAAACTCCACTGTTTCGAGTAAGAGATAAAAAGCAAACCTTTTATTGCTATAATGAACAAGAACGTAGAGATGCAATAGAAAAGCTAAGTGGTAAACCTGAAATCACTCGATTTAAGGGATTAGGAGAGATTTCACCTGATGAGTTTAAGTTTTTTATTGGTGAAAACATTCGTCTTGATCCAGTAATGCTAGACAAAAATACTACTATCGACCAATTGTTGCAGTTCTACATGGGTAAAAATACTCAAGATCGCCAAAATTTTATAATCGATAACTTAAAAGTAGAGTTGGATTTATTAGAGGAATTGGGCTGATTTTATAGATTTTAATTTTTAACGATATATTGTTAATTTCTTCCTAAGATTTCCAATCAAAATATTGACTCTAAACACTATTTTAGCCTAATATGGACCAACCTGACCAAACTGATTCCCAAGAGTCTTTTACCAATGACAAATTAGTCAAGGTAACCGGGATGTATAGGGATTGGTTTTTAGACTACGCTTCTTATGTGATCCTTGAAAGAGCAGTTCCTGCAATTGAAGATGGGCTTAAACCTGTTCAGCGTAGAATTCTCCACTCCATGAAAGATTTGGATGACGGGCGTTACAATAAAGTTGCAAATATTGTTGGTCACACAATGCAATACCACCCCCATGGGGATGCCAGTATAGCAGATGCTATGGTACAGATTGGACAAAAGGAATTGTTAATTGATATGCAAGGAAACTGGGGTAATATCCTCACAGGTGATAGTGCTGCTGCTTCAAGATATATTGAAGCTAGACTTTCAAAATTTGCTTTAGAAGTTGTTTTTAGTCCAAAAGTTACACAATGGCAATTTTCATATGATGGACGAAAAAAAGAGCCCATCCATTTGCCAATGAAGTTTCCACTACTTTTAGCTCAAGGCGCTGAAGGAATTGCAGTAGGACTTTCAACTAAAATATTGCCACACAATTTTAGCGAACTCCTTCAAGCGAGTGTATCTCATTTAAAAGGAAAAAAAATCTCTTTGTATCCAGATTTTCAGACAGGTGGAATTATAGATATACAGAATTATAATGATGGTTTACGGGGAGGTAAAGTAAGAGTTAGGGCTAAAATTAATCAACAAGACAGAAAAACCTTGGTGATAAATGAAATTCCCTTTAGTACCAATACATCTAGCCTAATTGATAGTATTCTAAAGGCAAATGATAAGGGAAAAATAAAAATAAAAAAAATAGAAGACAACACCTCTTCAGATGTTGAAATATTGGTGCATTTACCGAACGATATTTCTCCTGATAAAACCATAGATGCACTTTATGCTTTTACAGCCTGCGAAACTTCAATCTCACCATTAGGTTGTTTAATTATTGACAATAAGCCACACTTTATGGGTGTAAGTGAGATGCTTAAAATATCAACAGATCATACGGTTCAGATTCTAAAATTAGAGTTAAATGTAGAGCTTCAGGAGTTAGAAAATCAATGGCATTATTCTTTTTTGGAGCGAATTTTCATTGAAAATAAGATTTATCGAGACATTGAAGAGGCAGAATCGTGGGAAGAGGTAATTAAATCGATTGATGATGGGTTAAAGCCTCACCTAACTTATCTAAAACGACCTGTTATTGAAGAGGATATTATAAGATTAACAGAAATTCGAATTAAGAGAATTTCCAAATTCGATTTAGAAAAGGCACAACAGAAAATTGAAGTCCTTGAAGGTAATATTGACGAAGTAAAAAACAATCTTAAACACCTTATAGATTATGCTATTCGTTATTTTACTCATCTAAAGAAGACATATGGGAAAGGTAAAGAACGTAAATCTGAAATCAGAATTTTTGATGATGTTGATGCAAAAAAAGTTGTTGTTCGAAATCAAAAACTTTATGTCAATCGGAGCGAAGGATTTATAGGAACTTCATTAAGAAAAAATGAATTTGTTGGAGAATGTTCAGATATTGATGATGTTATAGCCCTAACCACAGATGGAAAAATGCAGGTTGTCAAAGTTGATAGTAAAGTTTTTATTGGTAAAAATATTGTTCATACTGCAGTGTTTAAGAAAAAAGATAGCAGAACAATATACAACATGATTTACCGAGATGGAAAAAAAGGTACTACGTTTATTAAACGTTTTGCAGTTACTGGAATAACTCGTGAAAAAATTTATGATCTCACTCAAGGTAAACCTAATTCCGAAGTTCTCTATTTATCTGTTAACCCTAATGGTGAGGCTGAAATTATAACTATTTTATTAAGAAATTCTGGAAGTATTAAGAAATTGAAATGGGATTTAGATTTTGCCGATCTTCAAATAAAAGGACGTTCAGCTCGAGGAAATACTGTAACAAAATACTTTGTTCGAAAAGTTGAGTTAAAGGAAAAAGGGGTCTCTACATTGAAACCAAGAAAGATATGGTTTGATACTTCGATTCGTAGACTCAATCTTGAAGAAAGAGGTATATTACTTGGAGCTTTTAAAGGAGATGATAAACTACTTGTTGCTACCCAACAAGGAACTGTTCGGGTGGTAACACCTGAATTGAGCTTGCACTTTGATGATTCGGTTTCCCATATAGAAAAATGGATCCCAGAGAAACCAATCACAGCGGTACATTTTGATTCTGTAAAAGAACGTTATTTCTTAAAGCGATTTTGTGTAGAGACTGAAGATAAAGAAGACTCATATATCAAAGAGGGTGGAGCCCATATTTTTACTAGTTTTGAAGGTCGTCCTGTGCTTTCAGTTGAATTTGAAAAATTAAGAGGGAAAGTTCAATCAGATAATTTAATTGTAAATGCTGAAGAGTTTATTTCAGTAAAAGGATTCAAAGCCATAGGAAACCAATTATCAGATAAAAAAATAAAAAAAATAACACTTAATAAGGCCTTGCCTTATGAATTACCAAAGGAACAAGAGCTTAACGATATTGAGGTTGATGGAGAAGAAGCAATTTCTCCAGAACAAAGTGAGAGTCAAATTAGTTTAGATTTTTAATACTTTTTTGTCTTAAGAAAGGGCATGGTTGATAATTTAAAAACCTAAATTAAATATCTTTAGTTGATTTTCTGAATGGTTCCCCGTTTTCTATTTTTATTGTCTCCAACCAAGGAATATTCAAAGTTATAAGCATTTTCTTGAGTACTAATTATCTTGATTTGTATTGGACGCTTTTCTTGATTTGAATTTGGATTTAATTTGGTTAAAATACATTCACAGTCATTGACCCAACGAATAGTAGCAGTATCAATTTTTCCTTCATAACTTTCGATTTCGTATTGCGAATCTCTAGAGAAAATAGAAGTTTTAATTTCGCCATTAATAATTTGAGAGAACTTGAAAAGACCATTATGAAAAGGAATACACTCTCGCTCAACAGTGTAACAAGAATTGTAGGCTATTAGAGTAAATAAAAGCAATTTTCGCATAGATCATAAAAATACTAAGTTTTAGGTAAAAAAATACGAAAACTTCCATCCTTATAGGTCTGAATGATTTGGGCTACTTCTGAATCATTCTCATGTGATTGAGATTCTATACTATTAGTAATTGATTTTTCAGAGTCATGAGCAATAAATTTGGGATTAGGAGGTGTTTTGCTCAGTGGAGGTCCCAAAAGAAGCCATTCAAAATCTACATCCTCAAATTGTGATTGAATTTTTAAAATAAAATCTAGACTTGGTTTATTTCTTCTTGATAGGATATGAGAAACAGAAGAACGTTGCACATCAATTTTTTTTGCAAAAGTTGCTGCGTTTAATTGATGAGTTTCCATCAATTGCTCTAGTCTATTTAAAAAGTCATCTATGTTTAACATTGTAAACTATTTAATTATATTCGCTAATATACAATTGTAATTTTAATTAAAAAAGCAAAAAATATATTAAATAAAAGATTCAAATAAATACTATAACTCCCTCTATTTAAATATTTTAATAATAAAAATTCATATTCAAGTTACATTTGTACACAATACAGTTGTTAGTTTAAAGAAAATATTTAACTGAGATTACTTTTGTAAACAACAAATGTAAACATCTGTTTGTTTACATTTGTATTCTTAAAAAATATCATGGCCTGTAAGCGTTATTATCCACCCGAAAAGTTGCAGCAATTTCTTACTCAATTTGATTCTTCTGAAAAAATTACTTTAGGTTTTTCTGTCCAAAATCGCCCTATTGAGATGCTAGAAATTGGATCTGGGAATTATAAAGTTTTGATTTGGTCGCAAATGCACGGAAATGAAACCACTACCACAAAGGCTCTTCTGGATTTTATTCCGTGGTTTTTAGATGGAAATCAAAAAACTCTACAATCTTCATTTACACTTTTCATCATTCCTCAATTGAACCCAGATGGTTCAAATGTTTACTCAAGATACAATGCCAATAATATTGACTTAAATCGAGATGCAATTGATCAGTCGCAACCTGAAAGCAGAATATTAAGAGCTACTTATGAAAAAATACAGCCTGATTTGTGTTTAAATCTTCATGGACAGCGAACGCTTTATTCAGCTGGAAAGGGAGGCCGATCAGCAAGTTTGTCTTTTTTATCGCCTGCTGCAGATATAGAAGGCACTGTAACTCCTGCGCGAAAAAAATCTATGGGACTGATCACGGCAATGGTAAAAGCTTTAGAAGAGGAGCTACCATATTCTATCGGTAGATATGACGGGACCTTCAATCCTAATTGTGTTGGAGATTCAATTTCACAATCAGGTACCGCTATAATTCTTTTTGAAGCAGGACATTTTCCAGATGATTATCAACGAGAACAAACCCAAAGTTATGTTCTCAAAGCTTACAAAGCACTTTTTATCGCACTCATTGATCATAATCAGGTCTTTGAGTCTAAAGAATATTTTATGATTCCAGAGAATGAAAATGAGTTCTGTGATCTTATTCTTAGTAGTGCTACCATTTTAGTTGACGGAAATGAAATAAAAAATCAAAAAATAGCAATTCAATTCAGGGAAACCCTTATAGACGAGAAGGTTTATTTTCTTCCTGAAATGAAGACCTTTGGCTCTAAGCTTAATTTACGAGCACATAAATACTTGAAACTATCACCGTCACTTCAAAATAATGTAATAGAATTTAAAAAGGGAAATTTAATTGAGAACATAGCTTTTAATGAATTATTTGCATTAAAAAATTAATAAATTGATATATTTTTCAATTTTTTAGATTAAAATCTTTTAAATTTGCAATTCCAAATCATTTTATTGAGTAAATGAGCAAAGTAACTTTAGACGAAATAGACCACCAAATTCTTGATATTTTAATAGACAACACAAGAATTCCTTTTACAGATATATCTAAAAGACTTTTGATATCGGCCGGAACTGTTCATGTTCGGGTTAAAAAAATGGAGGAATCTGGAATCATCAAAGGCTCATCATTAAATTTAGACTATGTTAAATTGGGTTATTCTTTTATCGCATACGTTGGAATTTTCCTTGAAAAAACGAATACCACCACTAAAGTGCTTGAGTCACTGAGAAAAATTCCCTTTATAACTGTAGCGCACATTACCACAGGAAAATTTAATATTTTTTGTAAAGTTCGTGCACGTGACACTCATCATGCCAAGGATATAATCTTTAATATAGACGACGTTGAAGGAGTATCACGAACAGAAACTATGATTTCTTTGGAAGAAAGTATAAACGACAAAAAAAGATTAATGCATAGCATATTTAATGAATTATAACTTTTTAGTCTAAATGGCCCGAAAACCTAAAATTGAAAGATTTAACGAAAAAATCCTCTCTCGCTTTCAAATCTACAATAGCTTATTTTTAACCCTTCCTTTTAAAAATATTAAAAGGACTTCTCTACTGCTACCATTATTTGCCGATCATTGCCAACAGCAATTTGAATTAAAAAAAAATCCTAATGAAATAGTTAAGCTTTTTTTTGAGCTTTTTACACCAAATTTAAGTATTGCTGATCAGCAAAATTTATTATTCAATTTTATTCAGTATATAGAACGTCAAGTAGTTTTATTTGATGCCATTGAAGATGCTGGTTTCTCCTATGTAAATAATATGCATGGTAGAGGTACACTAAGGAATATTAAAGAGGAAGCTCAAAAAAAACGTCTATCCAATTCACTCACAAATTACATTAAGCGTTTCAAGGTGCGTATTGTACTTACAGCGCATCCAACACAGTTTTATCCTGATAACGTCCTTGTTATTATTAATGAGCTTTCCAATGCTATTGCACTAGATGATCTTGATAGAATTCAAAAGCTTCTAATTCAATTAGGTAAAACTCCTTTTTACAAAAAAGAAAAACCTACTCCATTTGATGAAGCAGTAAGTTTAATATGGTTTCTAGAAAATGTTTTTTATCATTCCGCAAGTACAATTTATAATTATATAGCGGATCATATTGTTGATTCTGAAGAATTCGATAATTCAATTTTTGACTTTGGATTCTGGCCCGGAGGTGACCGAGATGGAAACCCCTTCGTGACACCTGAAATAACCTTAAAAACAGCTAATAGACTACATTTTTCTATTTTAAGAAACTACTACAGAGATTTAAGAAGACTTAAGCGAAAATTAACTTTTCCTGGAGTGGAAGAGCGTTTAGAGTCTCTTGAAAACAATGTTTTCAATGCATTATTTAATCCTGAACGTAATAATGAATTTTCATTGAATTATGTTCAATCAGAAATGAAAGAGATTTCCAACACGATTAAAAAAGAGCATAACGGATTATATTTAGAAGACGTAAAAGACATGATTCATAAAATTAATTTATTTGGCTTTCATTTTGCCAGTCTCGATATCCGACAAGACTCTCGTATTCATCGTTCAGTATTTAATGAAATTGTTTCTCACCCAGACATTAAGAAATATGTAAATCAGCTACCTTTAAATTATCGAGATTTATCAGAAGAAGAACGTTGTGCAATATTGCCAAATTTAATTGGGGATTTACCACCAACAGTTTTTTTAGATAAAATTACACATCAAACTTTGGAGAGTATTAGAACAATGCAAATAATTCAAAAGAAAAATGGCGAACGAGGTTGTAATCGATACATTATTAGTAATTGTCAAACATTAGAAAATATCTTAGAGTTGTTTGCTATGTTTAGAATTAGCGCTTGGGAAAAACCTAATGTAGACTTTATACCTCTTTTTGAGACTATTCCAGATCTAGAGATAGCTGCTGAAGTAATGGATGGGCTTTTTAGTAATCCTATTTATAAAAAACATTTAGAGCGAAGAGGGATGAAACAAACCGTGATGCTAGGATTTTCCGATGGAACCAAAGATGGCGGTTATTTTATGGCTAATTGGAGTATTTACAAAGCCAAAGAAAAATTAAGTGATCTTGCCTCTCAATACGAAATTCGTATTGCCTTTTTTGATGGCAGGGGAGGACCACCTGCACGTGGAGGAGGAAACACCCATGAGTTCTATGCATCTATGGGCGATACCATCCAAAATGATGACATTCAACTGACTATTCAAGGACAAACCATCAGTTCTAATTTCGGAACTCTTGATTCATCTCAATTTAATTTGGAGCAATTGTTGAGTTCTGGGATTGAGAGTCAAGTTTTTAGTCCAGGAAAAAATAATTTATCAGATGGAGATCGTTCAACTCTTGATGAGATTGCAAATATAAGTTATCAAGCATATCAAAACTTTAAATCAAATCCAATGTTTATTCCTTATTTGGAGAGAATGTCTACATTACCTTATTATGCTAAAACAAATATTGGAAGCCGACCTTCTAAAAGAGGGAAATCTTCTGAGCTTAAATTTGAAGACCTTCGTGCAATTCCTTTTGTTGGGAGTTGGAGTCAATTAAAACAAAATGTTCCTGGATTTTTTGGAGTAGGAACAGCTTTAAATGAATTTCAAAGTCGAGGAAAGCTAGAAGATGTTAAAAGTTTATTTCATAATTCTAGATTCTTTAGAACCTTAATTTTTAACAGTATGATGAGTTTAACTAAATCCTTCTTCCAATTAACAGCTTATATGAAAGAAGACAAAGAGTTTGGATTGTTTTGGGAACTGATTTATAAAGAGTATTTATTAACAAATAAACTTTTACTTGAAGTAAGCGAATTTAAATCACTTATGGAAAATGAACCAGCTGGTAAAGAATCAATTAAAGCACGTGAGGAGATTGTTCAGCCATTGTTGACCATCCAACAGTTTGCTCTTATTGAAATGCAAAAATTGAAAAAGACTGTTGATCCAGATCCAAAGCAACTGGAGATCATGGAAAATATGATAACCCGTTCCTTGTTTGGAAATATTAATGCAAGTAGAAATTCAGCTTAGACAGAATGATAAAATTGAAATGCTTTGCTAAAGAATTCTTGTGGTACTGATACATCAACATCTGGCTCTCCAATAGCTTTAAGTAATACAAAATTAACACGACCAGCTTTATTCTTTTTGTCGTGACCAATTAAGTCTAAAATTGCTGTTTGATCTTCAGCGCAGATATCAACTTTTGGAAAGAATTTGTCAAAAGTTTCTTTTACTTCTTCAGCAATACTTTTACTTAAACCAGAGCAATGAGTTGCCAAATAAGCCTCAAGCACCATACCTACAGCAATGGCTTCCCCGTGTAATAGTCGTGGTTTTTGGCTGTGGGTTAGGTAAAAAGATTCGATGGCGTGTCCAAGGGTATGTCCAAAGTTTAAGATTTTACGTAATCCTTTCTCATATGGATCCTCTAGAACTATTTTTGTTTTTTCAGCTATAGAGGGTTTGATATAATCTATCATTATTTTAGGTGATATTTCCTTTAGTGTTTTGAGCGTATTCCAATAATCAGGATTAGCAATTAAACCATGCTTCAGCATTTCAGCAAAACCACTCCTTAATTCTTCATTAGGGAGTGTTTCAAGCCATCCGGATTCTATTATCACTTTTTGGGGCTCTTGGATGATCCCGATCTGATTTTTTAATGCACCTAGATCAATCCCTGTTTTCCCTCCCACAGAAGCGTCTACCATTGCGAGTAGGGTGGTGGGGATGTTGTAAAAATCGATTCCCCTTTTAAAGGTACAGGCTACAAAGCCACCCAAATCTGTAACTACTCCACCGCCTAAATTGATTAATACGCTATTGCGGTCAGCACCTAGTATCGATAAATCTTCCCATATTTTTTGACACGTATTAAGATTTTTATTTTCTTCACCAGCAACCATTTTTAAAACGGCGGTCACATCAATAGAACAATGCTTAAAAAATCGATTCAAGCAATAAGTTTTGGAATTGGAATCAACCAAAACAAAGATAGAGCTGTATTGTTTCGAAATCAGTTCATCTTCAAGCTCTAACAATGCTGAAGTACCGTAAGATATATTTATGTGGTTTTCAATCTTATCCATAAAGAATGCAAAAGTAAGTATAAAAACTAGATGGAAGTAGCCTTCGTGGAACCCTTCAGATTTTTGAGTGGATTCCCTTCAATTGCTTTAACTCCTTTTCTATCACTATTTTATTGGCTTCAAATGATTTGAAGCATGAATAAAAATAAAAGTAAATGTACTTTTATGATATAAAAATTTAAATTAAAACTATGAATTTTTCAAATATTATAAAAGTTTAGTCAACCGCGTTTAAAACTTTTTTTGATTCGATCTAGATCTCTTTTGTTATCTCGATCTTTGATGACCTCTCTTTTGTCGTAAAGTTTTTTACCTCTTGCTAAGGCTATACGAAGTTTTGCAAAACCTTTATCTGTTATAAATAAGCGTAAAGGGACAATAGTCAGTCCGCTATTTTGAACTTCACGCTTAAGTTTATTTAATTCTTTTTTATTTAACAAGAGCTTCCGCTGTGCCTTGGGAGGGTGATTATAACGTGTTCCAAATGCGTATTCTTCAATATACATATTGATCGTAAATAATTCGTCTTGATCGTTGAATTCACAAAAACTTTCAGTAATAGAAGCTTTGCTGTTCCGAATCGACTTTATTTCAGTTCCGGTCAGTACGATGCCTGCTGTGAATTCCTCTAAGAGTTCATACTCAAAGCGTGCCTTTTTGTTTTTTATGTGAATTTCTTTTTGCACAATGTAAAGGTAGTATTAATAGATTTAGGATGTGATTTCGGATTTTATAAAAACGAAATCCTCGTCAAAAAAGTCTACAGTAATTTCTTGACTCTTATCCAACTTATCTCCAAGTATACTCTTACTTAACGGATTTAAAATTTGCTGCTGAAGGACGCGTTTTACTGGTCTACCTCCATATTGAGGATTAAACCCTAAATGTGTAAGCCTATCCAGAGTCTCTTCTGAGGCTTTAATGATTATACCTTGATCTTTTATTTGTTTAGCAATCAATTCAAATTGAAGTTTCACAATTTTTTTTATTTCCTTTTTAGTAAGGGGAGAGAAAAGCACGATATCATCAATCCGATTTAAAAATTCAGGTCGAACCTCGGATTTAAGCAACCTCATTACCTTTTCTTTTGCCTTTTTTTCAGCTTTTTCAAATTCTGGATTTGATTCAAACTCAGCTTGAATTTCATGACTCCCCATATTACTGGTCATGATGATGAGTGAATTTTTAAAATCAGCCAAACGCCCTTTGTTGTCGGTTAATCGACCTTCATCCAATACCTGTAATAAAACATTAAAGGTATCAGGATGGGCTTTTTATATTTCATCTAAAAGTACAACAGAATACGGTTTACGTCTTACTGCTTCCGTCAATTGTCCTCCTTCTTCATAGCCTACGTAGCCTGGAGGTGCTCCTAATAATCTACTTACCGCGTGGCGTTCTTGGTATTCGCTCATATCAATGCGAGTAATGTTGTTTTCATTGTCAAACAAAGCTTCTGCAAGGGCTTTAGCTAATTCTGTTTTACCTACTCCAGTAGTTCCCAAGAATAAAAAGCTACCTACTGGTCGATTGCTATCCTGTAAGCCTGCTCTGCTTCTTCTGATCGCATCACTTACGGCAGAAACAGCTTTTTCTTGACCAATTAAGCGTCGATGGAGGAGTTTTTCCAATTTTAGAAGTTTCTCTTTATCTGATTGTAACATTTTACTCACTGGTACTCCAGTCCATTTAGCAACTACTTCAGCAATATCATCATAAGTGACCTCTTCTTTAATGAGACTATTCTCAGACTGATTACTTGCTAATATTCCCTGAAGTTTTTGAATTTTTTCTTCTGAGTCCTGAAGTTTTCCATACCGAATTTCAGCCACAGTTCCATAATCACCTTCACGCTCCGCTCGGTCAGCTTTTGTTTTGAGATTTTCAATCTCAATCTTTTTTTGTTGGATACTGTCAACTACGCCCTTCTCTTGACTCCATCTTGCAAAAAGTGTTTTACGTTTTTCTTTTAATTCACTCAATTCCAAATGGAGTTTTTTAATCTTTTTCTGATCTTTCTCTCTTTTAATAGCGACTAATTCAATCTCTATCTGTCGAATCTTCCGATCAAGAGAATCCAGTTCTTCAGGTTTGGAATTTATCTCCATCCTAAGTTTTGAAGCAGCCTCATCCATCAGATCAATAGCTTTATCCGGTAAAAATCGATTGCTTATATAACGATTTGATAGTTCAACTGCCCCAATTATTGCTTCATCTTTGATTCTGACCTTATGATGGGTTTCATACTTTTCTTTGATTCCTCTAAGGATTGAAATGGCACTTTCTATGTCAGGTTCGTCCACCATTATCTTTTGAAAACGACGCTCTAAAGCTTTGTCTTTCTCAAAGTACTTTTGGTATTCATCCAGAGTGGTGGCCCCTATAGCATGAAGTTCTCCTCTAGCTAAAGCTGGCTTTAAAATATTAGCAGCATCCATTGCTCCTTCACCTCCTCCAGCACCCACTAGGGTATGAATTTCATCAATAAACAAGACTAAATCACCTGCACTTTGAGTAACCTCTTTAATAACAATTTTTAAACGTTCTTCAAATTCTCCTTTGTATTTGGCGCCTGCAATTATCGCACCCATGTCAAGAGCAAAGATTTGCTTCTCTTTTAAATTTTCCGGTACATCTCCCTCAATTATTCGGTGCGCTAAGCCTTCTGCAATCGCAGTTTTACCTGTGCCTGGTTCTCCAAGTAGGATAGGATTATTTTTGGTTCTTCTACTTAGTATTTGAAGTAATCTTCTAATTTCTTCATCCCGACCAATTACAGGATCGAGCTTACCCTCTTGAGCTAGTTTATTTAAGTTTTTTGCATATTTTTCAAGAGCATTATAATTCTGCTCCGCTGAGGCTGATGTGATTTTTTCACCTTTCCTTAATTCTTTAATAGCCTCATTGAGATTGGATTTGTTAATCCCTTGATCTTGAAGTATTTTTGAAACAGAACTTTTGGATTCGAATAGAGCAATGAGTAAATGCTCAGTTGCTACAAATTCATCTCCTTGCTTTTTTGCAATGGATATTGCATTCATTAGAGTCTGAGATGCTTTGGGTGAAAGCATTTGAGATGCTCCTGTAACTTTAGAAAAGCTTTTTAGTGTACTTTCGTTCAATTTTTTTAATAGTGAACTTTTGACTTTTAATTTTGAAAAGATGTAGGGGATTACATTATCATCGATTTCGAGAATACCCTGAAATAAATGTTCATTTTCTATCTGCTGATTATTACTTTCGAATGCCAGCTGTTGTGCACGTTGAATACTTTCTTGAGATTTTGTTGTTAGATTATTCAAATTCATTGCAAATTTTAAGATATATATTTCAAAAGCTATTCCATTGACAATCAGCTGACTTAATGTCTTTTTTATGCTTAAAAATAAGGTCAATCTGTCAGTATAAGTCAATGTAAAATGTGTTTAATTAAGAAGATAATTGACTTGTTGATTACTTTTGGATAAATTGATTTTGATTTATTCAAAAATTTACTCAAAAGCTCATCTAAACTGATTAATTTTACCACATAAATTATTTTATTATATGTCGTTAAATGATACCGCAGTATTTGATTTAATTAATGAGGAAGAAAAGCGTCAATTGAATGGAATTGAATTAATTGCTTCAGAAAATTTCACGAGCCCAGCTGTTATGAAAGCAACGGGTTCAGTTCTGACTAACAAATATGCTGAAGGCTATCCTGGAAAACGCTATTATGGTGGATGTGAAGTTGTGGATCAAGTGGAGCGGATAGCAATTGATCGAGCTAAACAACTCTTTGGAGCAACCTATGCAAACGTTCAACCCCACTCTGGTTCTCAGGCTAATACCGCAGTTTTTCATGCATTTCTTAAACCGGGTGATACTATTTTAGGATTTGACCTTTCTCATGGGGGACATCTAACGCATGGTTCGCCAGTCAATTTCTCAGGACGTCTTTACAATGCACATTTTTACGGAGTAGAGGAGGATACAGGACGTTTAGATTATAACAATATTCTAAAAATAGCAAAAGAAGTTAAACCCCAAATGATTATTGCAGGTGCTTCAGCATATTCTCGTGATATTGATTTTGTTAAATTTCGAGAAATTGCTCATACCGTAGGAGCTTTTTTATTAGCAGATATTTCCCATCCCTCTGGAATGATTGCTACGGGGATGTTAAGTGATCCTATTCCACATTGTCACGTTGTCACAACCACTACTCATAAAACCCTCAGAGGCCCGAGGGGAGGTTTGATTTTAATGGGAGAAGACTTTGATAATCCGTTTGGATTGACCTTAAAGAATGGATCACCCCAAAAAATGTCACATCTATTGAACATGGCAGTATTTCCTGGCAACCAAGGAGGACCACTGATGCATGTTATTGCTGGAAAAGCTGTTGCATTTCAAGAGGCTTTAGCTCCTTCTTTTAAACATTATATGGAGCAGGTAAAAAAGAATGCTCAGGCCTTGGCTGCAGCTTTTGTTGCTAAAGGCTATCATCTTATTTCTGGAGGTACAGACAACCACATGATGTTAATTGATCTTCGAAATAAATATATTACAGGGAAAAATGCTGAAAAAGCTCTAGTTAAAGCTGATATTACTGCAAATAAAAACATGGTTCCTTTTGATGACAAATCCCCCTTTGTGACCTCAGGAATACGCATAGGCGCTGCTGCTATTACCACACGAGGTCTGAAGGAAACTGAAATGGTCACCATTGTTGATTTAATTGACAGGGTGATACAAAATCCTGAAGATGAAACTGAACTGGATGCTGTAGCAAAAGAAGTTCACGCCTTGATGGAGGGGAGATCATTATTTGTAGTCTAATAATTAAAATATTTGCTTACTTTTTCTCACTCAATTAACCTACGCTGATAAAACCAATAGGGTTACTAATGCTTAATTGTTTATTTAAGAACAAACATGTTTCTTACCTTTCATCACACGGGTACTCTCAACATTTAAAATTTCAAACTTGAATGAGAGATTATTTAATTAAAATTAACAATCAACAACTATTTAAAGAGTTCCAGAATACTATTGGGAATTAGCCTTGGTTTTTGATTGTTTGCATCTAAATAGCACCACTGTGTGTTACATTTAGCTAAAAGGGTTTGTTTTGCATTATAAATTTCTACAATTCGTTCAGATAATACACCTCGACTTTTTTTGACATAAGTCTCAAGGGATAGAGTTTCTCCTTCAAAAGCTTCATTTTTAAAAGTAATATTGTGACTACGGACCACCCAAAAACCAAGAGGTTCAGTTATCATTCTAGTCAGTTCTTCCCAATGCTCATAAGCAACAGTTTGGACCCAATTAAGATATTGTACGTTATTGACATGGCCTAAATTATCAATATGCTCAGGAAGAACTTGAGTTTTGATTTTAAATCGGTTCATTTTTTAGGAAGAATCTTTAGTTCAAAAAGGGTATCCCAGTTTTTTCCTGTAACAAAGAATGTTTTTCGAGTTGGGTGGTATGCTATACCATTAAAGACATTCAGCTGTGAATGCTGTTTTACTTTTTCTTTTAGTCCTGAAAAATCAACAACCCCTTCAACTATTCCACTCAGTGGATCAATAATGACTACTACATCTTTTTTGAATTGATACGTATTGGCGTAAATTTTACCCTCTACCCACTCTAATTCGTTAAGGTTTTTTAAAGACGTCTTATGAGTCATCACTTGAATGCTTCCCTTTTCTTTGTATGTTTTGGCATCAAGTTCCCAAATACGATTGGTACCGTCAGATTTGAAGAGTGAAGTTCCGTTATTACACAATCCCCATCCTTCTTTACTCGCAGAAAAAGGAAAAGATTTCTGCATCTTCAATGTTTCTTTATCATACACCAAACCTTTCATTGACTTCCACGTTAATTGGATCACTTTATCATTAATCACGGTTAAACCCTCACCAAAAAAGTTGGTATCTAGGGCCTTATTTTCAGTTATAGCTCCAGTTCTATAATTGACTTTCCTTAAACTTGACTTACCGTTGAGTCCTGTACTTTCATAAAGGACATCACCATCAAACTCCAGGCCTTGTGTATAGGCTGTAATATCATGGGGATAGCTTGCTACAAGTTCATAGCTAAAAAGTTTAGGGGGATTAGGCGCGAGTAGGGTAAGGGTTGTTGTTTTCTCAAATATAGTTTTCCCTTGCATAACAACTGCTTTTAGGGGGTAAGTACCGAGCGGTTCATTTGTAAAGATGTGATTTGATGATATGGGCTTATTATTAAGGAAATAATCAACCTTCGTTGCGTCAATTGTTTTATTGAGCTTAAGATGAAGGGTATCACCCCAGATAGCTTTATCATTTTCGATACCTGTTAAAATTTTAAAACTTGGAGTACTTGGACCACCACATTTCATTAAAAAAAGAATAAAAGAAAAATATATATTGCTTTTAATGAACATCGGCGCTAGAATTAATTCAATAAGTTATTTCAAAATTAAGCATTTAAAATGATTGTCGAACTCATTTGAAGGGCTTATATTTGAGGCGGGCAAGTTCTATACAACCAGCTCCTGCTTAATCCCCCAGGGTGGGAACGCAGCAAGGGTAGGCAGTCGTAGCGGTGTGATGTAGGTTGCTTGCCCATTTTTTAACTTTTTATAAATGTCTAAAGTCGTTTTAATTACTGGAGCTTCCTCTGGCCTAGGCTTGACAACTGCTCTTTACCTACACGAAAAAGGCCATATCGTTTTTGGAACGAGTCGTAATCCAAAAAATTATAATAATAAATATCCTTTTACTTTTCTACCTCTAGAAAACACAGATTCAAAGAGTATTCAAAATTGTATCAAGTTGGTCTTAAGTCAATATGGGCGATTAAACGTTTTGATTAATAATGCTGGTGTTGGGATTACCGGTCCCATGGAAGAAATTGAACTTAGTGATGTCAAGCACCATTTTGAAGTCAATTGTTTTGGACCTTTAGAAATTATAAAGACAATTCTCCCACAAATGAGAGAACAAGGTGATGGATTAATTATTAATATCACTTCCATTGCCGCCGATATGGGTTTACCTTTTCGAGGTCCTTATTCTGCAGCTAAAGGAGCATTAGAAAGAATGTCAGAAGCTTTACGCATGGAAACCTACGCTTTTGGAATCAGAATTTGTAATGTTGCTCCAGGTGACTTTGTTTCTAATATTGCCGATAGACGTCATTATACCCCTTTAAATGAAGGTTCTCCTTATTCTAAATCCTATCAATTTAGCTTAGATGAAATGAATGAGCATGTAAATAATGGTATTAATCCTAAGAAAATTGCGAAAAAAATAGAGTCGTTAATAGATATCCAAAAACTCAAAGTACGCTATAAAATTGGTGCTCCCTTGCAAAAAATCTCAGGTATTTTAAAAAGCTTCCTTCCAAGTCGTATCTTTGAAAAGCTTTTAATGAAACATTATAAATTATAACAATTCTTATTATGAAATTTTTTATAGACACTGCTAATCTAGATCAAATTCGTGAAGCTCAATCATTAGGCGTGTTGGATGGAGTTACTACCAATCCCTCTTTGATGGCAAAAGAAGGAATTACAGGTGCCAATAATATCTTAAAGCACTATGTGGATATTTGTAAAATTGTTGAAGGTGATGTTTCAGCTGAGGTAATTGCGATTGACTTTGAGGGAATGATTCGTGAAGGAGAAGCATTGGCTTCTTTACATCCTCAGATTGTTGTAAAAATCCCTATGACCGAAGAGGGTATAAGGGCGCTAAAATATTTTTCTGATGCTGGAATTAAAACCAATTGTACTTTAATCTTTTCTGTGGGACAAGCACTTCTAGCTGCCAAAGCAGGCGCTACCTATATGTCTCCTTTTATTGGACGTTTAGATGATATTTCAACAGATGGCTTGGAATTAATTGAAGAGATTCGTTTGGTTTATGATAACTTCGCCTTTGAAACTGAAATTTTAGCTGCTTCAGTTCGTCATACCATGCATATTGTAAACTGTGCTAAAATTGGTGCTGATGTGATGACTGGACCCTTATCTGCAATCAAAGGATTGTTAAAACATCCTTTAACTGATATTGGTTTAGCTAAGTTTTTGGCAGATCATAACAAAGGAAATTAAGCCTTTGGTTCACTTTTTAAATGAAGATTCAAAATTTGTATCTGAAAAGTTACCAAAGCCCTCTAAAATTTTTCCTTTTGAATCAATAATGATCGATTTATTAAGCAAGGTTAAAACCCATGCCTTCCTAGCAGTCTCGAAATCAACAAGAGCAAATTGATTTTTCTTATCCACCTCCATTATATTTTGTATTTCATCAACCATTGAATTAAATGGCTGAATACAAATACCCACAAAACGAATACTTGGATAGTTTTTTTGAAATCTATTGACTCGTTCTAAAGAATTTCGATAATGATTCATTTGGGTTTGTGACCAGAAGTAAATTACAGTAGTTTTATCTTTTGCAAGCGAAGCACTACTAATAGTATCACGTTTCGAATTCTGTAATAAAATTTTTGGCAACAAATTTTTGGGTTCCAAGCTACTGATATCACTATGTAAATCCAGAACTTCAGAAAGGTAAAGTGGTGAATTATTAATTGTAGAATAAAACTTTAAAAAACTTTCGTGTTGACCATGATTTTCGAAGTTTAAGATCTCTTCAAAAGCAATAGCACGTGCTAGATTGTTTCTTAATAAAGAGCCTTCGATATTTTCATCCAAAACCTCAAGACGCTTCATGTTAAAATCAGTAGTTTGCTTGATTTTAAAATAAGAAGAACCTGGCTCTAAAGCCATCTGATTAATATAATTCAACACATAATTTACATAGGGATCAAAAAATGCTAAATCGTTATCGCCATAGTTTAGATATTTCCGGAAGTCAAAGTAAATACTGTCCTCTTCTGCAGTCCATTGAGAACCACGAAGAAGTGCATAACGTTCACGTATAGTTGCGTAGGGATAAATATATGCAGCCTGAGTTACCTTCTGTGCAATTGGAGATAGTTTATTTAATGAATCCATGCCAATCCATAGATTCTTTTTTTCTAGAAGCATAGAATCTAATAATTGACTAAAATTCTTCCGATTCCTAGAGTATTTAGAAGATAAGTAATCATTCTCTTTTTCTTGTCTTAATAACAATTCCATTAAAAAATTATTTTTTGATGCACCAGAACCAGAATAGACGATGGATTCATTAAAAGTAGCTGCATTGATTCTGACCCAGAGACTGTCTCCTTTTTCTAATAATAGAGATTGGTATTCAGGAAGATGCTCTAATTTATAAATACCATTATAGAGTGAATCATAGGTATTTTGAAAACGTAATTTTCTATCCAATTTAAAAATTTCAACCGGATTATTCCCCTGGTATAGAGTTACAGTTCTAGAAGAAGGGTTTATGATTTGACCACCAAAAAAAATACGTTTAGAGGGCTCTTTTTCATTATTGCAAGATGAAATTAGGCCCAACATGATCAATCCTAAAAGAAATCTCTTTTTCATGTGCCTAAAATACAATATTTAACAGATAAAAATATAGCTTGACGTTAATTCAGTCCCAAGGTTTTGTTTAATTTTGCAGCCTAAAAAGAAAATTTATGTTGTCGGTTTCGAACCTTTCAGTTCAATTTGGAAAAAGAATTTTATTTGATGAAGTAAACATCAGTTTTACATCTGGAAATTGTTATGGAATTATTGGTGCTAATGGTGCTGGGAAATCTACTTTTTTAAATATTATTTCAGGAAAGCAAGACGCCAACTCAGGAAACGTTTTTTTAGAACCTGGTAAACGAATTTCTGTATTGGAACAGAATCATAATTCTTTTGATGAACATCCAATTTTAGAGACAGTTCTAAAAGGAAATGAAGTATTATTTAACATAAAGACTGAAATGGAAGCTCTTTACTCTAAAGATGATTTTTCTGATTCAGATAGCGACCGTGTAGGTTTGTTACAATTGAAATTCGAAGAAATGAATGGCTGGAATGCAGATAGTGAAGCAGCGGCTTTACTTTCAAATTTGGATATAAAAGAAGATTTGCACTACAAGTTGATGAACGAATTAGATGGTAAACAAAAAGTACGTGTACTTCTTGCGCAAGCATTGTTTGGAAATCCTGATGTTCTTATAATGGATGAGCCAACAAATGACTTGGACTTCGAAACCATAATGTGGTTAGAACAGTTTTTAGCAAATTATAATAATACTGTTATAATCGTATCTCATGATCGGCATTTTCTTGATGCGGTTTGTACTCATATTTCAGATATTGATTTTGGAAAGATCAATCATTTTTCATGGAATTATACATTCTGGTATGAATCAAGCCAGCTGGCATTTCGTCAAAGAACCCAACAAAATAAAAAAGCAGAAGAAAAGAAAAAGGAATTACAAGAATTTATCAGTCGTTTTTCAGCTAATGTTGCCAAATCAAAACAAGCAACATCTCGAAAAAAAATGATTAATAAATTAAACATAGAGGAAATTAAGCCTTCTAGTCGTCGATATCCGGCATTGATATTTGATCAGGAGCGGGAAGCCGGTGATCAAATTCTAAATATTGAAAATTTATCTGCTTCAGTTGATGGAGATATATTATTTTCAGATGTAAATCTCAATTTTGCTAAAGGAGATAAAGTAATTGTCCTCGCAAAAGATACTCGAGCCATTCCTGCTTTTTACGATATATTAATGGCTAAAAATCAACCAGATAAAGGTTCTTTTCATTGGGGGATAACAACATCAAAAGCTTACCTTCCTGCCAATCATGAAGCTTATTTTGAAAAACCAATTTCATTAGTTGACTGGCTACGTCAATACACCAAAACCGAAGAGGAAAGAGAAGAAGTTTTTATTCGTGGTTTTTTGGGGAAGATGTTATTTAGTGGAGAAGAGGCCTTAAAAATGGCCAATGTCCTTTCCGGAGGAGAAAAAGTTCGTTGCATGCTTTCTAAAATGATGATGGAGCGAGCAAATGTCCTTCTTCTTAACGAACCGACCAATCACCTAGATTTGGAATCAATAACTGCTTTTAATAATTCTCTTAAAAATTTCAAAGGCACTCTGTTTTGTAGTACTAGCGATCATGCTTTTTCACAAACACTCGCTGATAGAATCATTGAGCTGACACCGAATGGTGTAATTGATAGACATACCTCTTTTGATGAATACATGACTGATCCGAAGATCAAAGAACTGAGATCTAAAATGAATTATAATAACAAAAAAGGATTTAGCATAAAGTAGAATATTTACCAGAAAAAGGCATATAATCCAGCCAATAGAATCATTAAAGAAAAAGAACCGATATTGTAGATCGCAGCAGTATCAAAAATCCCTTTCTCCAAAGGAATACATTTTATATCATCTTTTTCTTTATTTTCTTTTATACTCACTAAGACAATAACTACCATAGATAAAATTGCTGTTAATCCCATTTGATCCAAAAAGGGTAGGGTAGGGAAAAATCCCTCAAATATAGAATTAGCAATCCATTCTTTGGGCCCTACTTTGAAAAACATTGCTATAGGAATTGATATAAGTGCACCATAGATAGCTCCCTTATTTGATGTTTTCTTCCAAAAAAGACCTAGTATAAATACTGAAAGAATACCAGGGCTAACTATTCCAGTATATTCTTGAATAAATTGGAAAGCTTGATCAATTCCTCCTAGAAGAGGAGCCATAATGGTTCCAATAATTAAAGCAATAAAAGCAGAGAGACGTCCAATATTAACTGTTTTAGTTTCACTTGCATTTTTATTGATTAACTGTTTGTAAATATCCATTGTAAAAATAGTAGCTGTTGAATTTAGCATAGAAGCCAATGAGGATACAATTGCAGCAGCCAATGCAGCTACCGCAACTCCTTTCAATCCTGTAGGTAAAAACTGCATAAGCCAAGGATAAGCTTTATCGGCTTCACCAGATGAAGGAATATTGGATAATCCTGATTCTCCCAAAGAACCTAAAAGAACAGGGTCGTTTACAATTACATAAGCAGCAATTCCAGGAATTACAACAATAAGTGGAATTATCATTTTTAAACCGGCTGCGAAAAGAATACCCTTTTGTGATTCCTCTAAAGACTTGGCAGCAAGAGTTCGTTGAATTATGTATTGATTAAAACCCCAATAATAAAGATTTGCAATCCACATTCCACCTATAAGTACTCCAATTCCTGGCAAATTCATGTATTCAGGATTGCTCTTTTCAAGTATCATATCAAATCGTTCGGGCACAGCATTATAAATTGTAGATAATCCCTCTAAAAACCCTTTTCCACCTGATACTGTATCTAAAGCTAGATATGTAGTTACCAATCCTCCTAAAACCAATACTACAACTTGAATGATATCTGTCCATGCAACTGCAGAAAGTCCTCCATAAAGAGAATATGCAGCTGCGAAGGCTGCAAGCCCAATAACTGCTGTTAACATATCAATTCCTAAAATAGTCTGTAGCGCCAAACCCCCTAAATATAGAACAGATGCAAGATTAACAAATACGTATAAACCTATCCAAAAAACTGCTAAGATAGTCTTGAGTTGACTTGAATAACGTTGTTCAACAAACTCTGGGATTGTGTAAATTTTCTTTTTAATGAAAATGGGTAGAAAAAATTTACCAACTACTATTAATGTTAAAGCAGCCATCCATTCATAGGTGGCAATTGCAAGTCCGCCTGCGAAACCAGATCCCGACATACCAATAAACTGTTCAGCTGAAATATTTGCAGCAATAAGAGAAGCACCAATTGCCCACCATGGGAGTGATTTACTAGCTAAAAAATAGTCTTCTGTACTTTTAGTTTCACCTTTTTTATTTCGTGAAACCCATAGACCAACACCTAATATGACTAAAGCGTATAAGAAAAAAATGGTGTAGTCAAGTACCTCAAAACTTGTATTCATTATTTTATATTTTAAAGGATTAATGAATTTATCTCACCTTGACAAGAAAAGTAAGTCATTAAATTTGATTTTATGCAAAGTATAAAATAAAGAAAGCTTAAGAAAGAGGAGTGAGTACTTTTTTTGCTTTTTCAATCTCATCAATATGAACGTAAACGTCCTGGGTAAATAGATTGGTTAATCCAAAACCGGCAAGTCTTGCAGATTCTTCCTCATCCTTAATTACAGGAATAATATTTTCTTGGATAAGGAGATCTTTAATCCTAAGTACTTCAATTGAAGAGCCAGTAAATAAATGATAAAAATCTTTACGTGACATAATTTCATTTAAGATTTATTGTATTTACTATTCCAAATTGCAGGATTAAAGTTTTTGCCCATTGCGAAACCATAAAATAAAACAATTGAAGCAATGGCTTTAAACATGAAGAAGTAAAGCATCCAATATGATGCTGAATCAGGATTTTTAGTAAATAATCCCATTGGGGTTAGCTCAGTTGCAATCCAACTTAACCCCAGCAAAGATAAAAGAAGATTCCGAATACTTTTAAATGACCACATCATGATCTTTCGAAAGGGATGTAAATCATTGCCCCATTTATGAACTAAATAAAAGTAACTATTACCTAAGGGTACAAAAAGGAGGGGATCATCTTTTTTTTCTAATCTAAAAAGTACCGATGGAGCCATAATTTTAAAATCTGATAGCACTGTATTGTGTGTTTTTTCAATGGAATCGATTGCTTCATGAGCACTTTCGGGGAGTTTTCCTTTGAAGTATTTAATATCTAAAAAGCGCAAACGGTAGTGAATACAAACTACACGGATTTGATCCAGATGGTAAATGTGTTTACTTTCTAGTTCATCAAAATCAAAATCATTTTGTGTTTTGATGTCTAATTTATCAAATAGATCTGAAAGGGATTCAGAGGACTGAGTGTTCGTAAAATATTTTTCGCGTTCACTTGATAATACCTCTTCGATATTTGTTTTATTTAAAAAATTCAGCTTCATCATCATGTTTCATTTTTACAAAAATAAAACAAAAAATGTCAAAATAAATAATTCTTTAATAATAAGTAATTAACGGAGTTCTACTTGAAAGTTTTTCTTGAAGTTTTTCAAAAATTTTTCCATTACTTTATCCACCTGCTTATCTGTTAAAGTCTTATTTCTATCTTGAAAGGTGAAGTTTATCCCATATGATTTCTTCCCCTCAGGAATGTTTTTTCCTTCATAAACATCAAAAAGAGTTACACATTTTAAAATTTTCCGTTCTATTTTAAAGGCGATCTCCTGAAGTTCTTTAAACGCAACATCTTGATCGAGCATTAAAGCAAAGTCTCGACTAATAGTTGGGAATTTGGCAACTTCTTCAAATAAAATAGGCATAGAAAAAGCATTTTGAGTGAGTTCACGCCAGTTTAGCTCTGCCAAATAAATATTTTGATCAATTCCAAATTCTTTTTTTAATTCTGAAGATATCAAACCAAAGGTTCCATAGGTTTTTTTATGATTAACTAAAGAAAAAGCCATTTCAAAATGAGAGTTATTTACTGCTTCAAATTGTAAATCATGAAAGCCTAAGGTTTGAAAAAAATCAGTTAGCATTCCTTTCATGTAAAAGAAGGGGTCCGTCTGATCTTTTCTTTCCCAATGGTCATTAAATACTGATCCTGAGAGGGTAATACTCAGACGTTTCTCTTCAATAAATTCATCATTATTTTTACCATAAACATTTCCAAATTCATATAATTTGAGCTGTTTATTTTGTCTGTTTAAATTGAAGGAAACAACTTCTAATGCTTGATGAATTAAAGACTGTCTCATTTTGGATAATTCTTTACCCAATGGATTAACTAAGTAGATACTATCGTAAAAATCAGCTTTATAATCTGGAGACGCCAGAGAATTATTTAAGATCTCATAAAATCCAAGGCTAGAAAGTTTTAAAGCAGCAGTATTTTCAAGTTTATTAACACTTTTCCACTGATATTCTGGATTGGCTTCAAAAGTCAAGGGTTTTTCTTCTAATCGATTATAACCATATACTCTTAATATTTCTTCAATAACATCAGCCGGTCGTGTTACATCTACCCGATATCTAGGAATAGTCATTCCAATACCTGTTTCAGACACATTATTTATTTTAATTTCTAATCCATTTAAAATGGTGTTTAAATCCTTTTCGTCAATCTTCTGCCCTATAGTTTTTTCTAACTTTTCATAGCTGAGAAAAATTTGAACAGCCTCGTTTAGTGGATTAGAAAATTCTTGAATTTCGCTAGAAATAGTACCTCCTGTAAGTTGTTTGATTAGAATTGATGCACGTTTTAAAGCCGTAATCCCAATTTCAGGATCAATTCCACGTTCAAATCGAAATGAAGCATCGGTATTTAGTCCATGATATTTAGCCGTTTTGCGGATACTGATAGGATCAAAATAAGCACTTTCAAGGAAAATAGATTTGGTGTTATCATTTACTCCAGAATCTATTCCACCAAAGACACCAGCAATACAATGTCCTTCTTTTTCATCACCCACTATTAAATCATCAGCTTGTAATTTTCTTTCTACATTGTCTAAAGTGGAAAAAGCAGTTCCTTCAGAAAAAGTTTTAACGATAATTTGATTTTGAATTTTATTTGCATCAAAAGCATGTAATGGCTGACCTAATTCATGCATGACGTAATTGGTTACATCAACTATGTTGTTTTTCGGATTAATCCCAATAGCCTTAAGTCGATTTTGAAGCCAAAGGGGAGATGGAGCTATTTCGATATTAGAAATTGTCAATCCATAGTATTGACTGCATTTTTCGGTGGATTCTACACTTACAGGTATTACCTTTTGATTATTATCGACTTGAAAAGAAGAGGTTTCGGGAAAAGACCATTCAAAGGGAATCTGACGGTGCATGCATAAGGCTTTTAGATCTCTTGCTACACCAAAATGACTCATAGCATCCGCACGATTTGGTGTTAAACCAATTTCATATACAGTGTCTTTTTCAACTTTAAATATAGCTGCAGCAGGTGTTCCTATACATTCTGAATTATCTAGAACAAGTATTCCATCGTGATCTTCTCCTAATCCTAATTCGTCTTCAGCACAGATCATACCCATACTGACTTCTCCTCGAATTTTACTCTTGGCTATTTTGAGTTCTTTACCGTCTTGAAAATTGAGTACAGTTCCCAAAGTCGCCACCAATACTTTCTGTCCTTTTGCAACATTGGGTGCTCCACAAACAATTGGAACCACAACATCACCACCTAAAGCTACTTCTGTTTTTTTAAGACGATCAGCATTGGGATGAGGTATGCAACTTAATATTTCTCCAACAACTACGCCTTCAAGAGCTCCTTTAATGCTTTCAAAATTTTGCATGTTCTCAACTTCCAGGCCTAAATCTGTGAGCATCATGCTAATTTCCTCTTTAGGAAGATCTAATTTTATAAACTGTTGTAACCAGTTGTAAGATATTTTCAAGAAAAATAATTTTATATTATTGTTGGTGCAAATATAAGAATCTATCTCACGATTTTCAGCTAATGAAATTCCAAATATTAGAATCAAATTTTAATTCGGAAAGAGTTCGCTTAATGCATTGATGATCAGAATCTTTTAATGAAGAATCTTGTTTTAATATTCGTAAAGCCCCTTCTCTAGCTGCTTTTAGAATTGACTGGTCTTTAATTAAATCAGCAATTTTAAATTGAAGAATTCCACTTTGTTGTGTTCCCATAATATTTCCAGGACCACGAAGCTTTAAATCTACTTCCGCAATTTCAAAACCGTCATCACTTCTAGTCATTGTTTCCATTCGTGTTTGGGCCTCTCGACTAAGTTTTGACCCCGTCATGAGTATACAATAGCTCTGATCAGCTCCTCTGCCTACACGACCTCTTAGCTGATGAAGTTGGGATAATCCAAATCGTTCTGCACTTTCAATAATAATTGCAGAAGCATTCGGTACATTCACTCCCACTTCAATCACAGTAGTGGCAACCATTATTTGAGTCTCTCCTTTGACGAATCGTTCCATCTCATAGGTCTTATCTTCGGATTTCATCTGTCCATGAATAATACTGATTTGATACTTTGGAATGGGAAAACTCCTTGACAAACTCTCGAAACCATCCATCAAATCTTTATAATCCAGTTTTGAAGATTCTTGAATGAGAGGATATACAATATATACTTGCCGACCCAAGGCAATTTGTTTTTTTATAAATGTAAAGACTTTCAGGCGATTGGAATCGTTACGATGTAAGGTTTTAATTTTTTTTCTTCCTGGGGGAAGTTCATTAATTACAGAAAGGTCTAAATCCCCGTAAAGACTCATAGCTAGTGTCCTTGGGATAGGTGTAGCTGTCATGACCAATACGTGAGGTGGGACTTCGTTTTTTCGCCAAAGTTTAGCTCTTTGTGCAACCCCAAATCGATGCTGTTCATCAATAATTGCTAAACCTAATCTCTTGAATTGAACTGTGTCCTCAAAAATAGCATGAGTACCAATCAAAATATTCAATTCACCACTTTTTAGTCCATTATGGATAACTTGACGCTCTTTTTTAGTGCTACTTCCTGTTAATAAAGCAACGGAGATATTTAATTTTTTGAGTTGCTCAGCTAAAGATTGATAATGTTGTTGTGTTAAAATCTCTGTAGGAGCTACAAGACACGCTTGAAAATCATTATCTAATGCAATCAACATTATGAGCAAAGCTACCACGGTCTTTCCTGAACCCACATCTCCTTGAAGAATTCGGTTCATCTGTCTACCAGTACCCAAATCAATTCTAATTTCTTTAATTACTTTTTTTTGTGAATTAGTTAATTCAAATGAGAGGTGATGTCTGAAAAAATCATTAAAATTCTTTCCTACTTTCTTGAAATTATGTCCCTTAATCTTTTGTTTTCGCTGTTGATTTTTGAGCAATAATTGAATTTGCATATAGAAAAACTCTTCAAATTTTAAGCGCATCTGTGCTCGAGTTAAGAGTTGCTGATTTGCTGGGAAATGGATTTGACGTATTGCAGTATCTTTTGGAATTAATTTATATTGGTTTAATAAAACTGAAGGGAGGGTTTCAGAAAAAGGGGTAGTCTGGAGATTTAATAGTTGAAAGACCATCTTTTGTGTCACTTTTTGTGAAAGGCCTTTATTTATAAGTTTTTCTGAGGAAGGGTAAATAGGATAAAATGAAATCTCCAAGTTTTTCTGAAAATTACGCTCTAATTCTAATTCTGGGTGAGGCATACTTACCTTTCCTTTGAACCAATTCAAACGTCCAAAAATTATGTAAGCTTCATTTATTTTTAATTGATCTCGAATCCACTTATGCCCCTGAAACCAAACCAATTCAATGCTTCCTGTTTCATCTTCAAAACTTGCAATCATTCGCTTTCCTCGTTTTTGTTGAATATAAGTAACTGAAGTAATTTGACCTTTGATTTGGATTTCTGCATTGTTTTGAGGAAGCTTATTGATTTGATAAAAACGACTTCTGTCGATGTAGCGATTTGGGAAAAAATGTAAAAGGTCTTGGTAGGTTCTAAGTTGTAATTCTTCTTTAAGCAAACGCGCACGCTCGGGACCTACACCTTTTAAATAAACTAGTGCGGTTTGCATCAAATTCATATTAATTTTTATTTTTATTCAGTTAAATTAAAGTGTAAATTTAATTAGTAAACCTGAATATTAATACATGCGCGCATTAGTAATTTCTGGAGGTGGGAGTAAAGGAGCTTTTGCAGGTGGAATAGCTCAATATTTATTAGAAGAGGAAAAACAATCCTACGATTTATTTTTGGGCACTTCTACTGGAAGTCTCTTGATTTCTCACCTTGCTTTAGGAAAGTTAGAAAGTATAAAAAAGGCATTCACCCAAGTCAATCAATCCAGTATTTTTAGTAATAATCCATTTGTAATAGTAAATAAAAATGGGATTGATCGGATTAAAATAAATCATTTTAATGTTTTGAAAAACTTTATTCGAGGCAGAAAAACCTTTGGTGAAAGTTATAATTTAAGGCAACTCATTGAGCAACAGGTTACTACTGAGGATTTTAATTCTTTAAAACAGAGTAATAAACAGATTATAGTGTGTGTCGCAAATTTGACGGGTAATAGTGTGGAGTACAAAAAATTGAAAGAGTGTAACTATTCAGATTTTATCGATTGGGTTTGGATTTCTTGTAATTATGTACCTTTTATGACATTAGCCACTAAAGACGATTGTGAATATGCTGACGGTGGTTTGGGCTGTATTATTCCCATAGAAAAAGCAATCACACTTGGTGCAACTCATGTTGATGCGATTCTTTTGGATACAGAGTTTCAACAAACTCATAGATCTCACTCAAGAAATCCATTTGATGTATTGAGCACTGTATTTAATTTTATCTCTGAACGTATTGTTGTTCAAAATATGCATATAGGCAATTTGGTAGCTGAAGATTACAAAGCTAAATTAAGGATGTTTTACACCCCTAAAATATTAACAAATAATTCATTAGTGTTCAATAAATATCAAATGAAAAAATGGTGGAAAATGGGATTTGAACATGCAAAATATAAATCAAAAAAAATATAATTTATGATATAATTACTCAAGTAAATTAGTTTAACATTAAAAAGTCTATGGCAAGATTTGATAATGCTTTTACACCTAATTGCATGCTTGAGTCATCAACAATAAATGATGGTGTATGGTGTGATGGGGCATCTCTTTCTTCCATGTTTAAGGGTGTTCCTCCCAGAAAAAAGAAGAGACCAGGGACTTTATTCTGAAAGTAAGAAAAGTCTTCAGCACCCGTGATGGCATTTATTTCGAATACTTTATCTTCTCCAGCTACTCGCTGAAGAGTAGGAATCATTTTTCTAGTCAGGGCTTCGTCATTAAAAGTTATATCTGCACCATCTACAATATTAATTGTTGCTTCTGCACGATATGCAGCAGCAATAGCAGGAACAATTTCTTGCATTCGATTTCGAATTAATTCTTTCATATCACGATCTAGGGTTCTAATAGTTCCGATCATCTCTAAGTTTTCGGGTATTATATTGAATCGAATACCAGAGTGAATTGATCCTACAGAAATTACCGCACCTTCATTTGTAAGTTCTGATTCTCTGCTGATGATAGTTTGTAAACCATTGATAATTTGCGCACCTACAACAATAGGATCAATACTTTGCCAAGGAGTTGAACCATGTGCTTGTTTTCCTTTAACATTAATAACAAAACGCTGTGATGCTGCCAACATACCTCCTGGCTTGTATGTAATTTTACCAACATGAGTACCAGAATTTATATGCAAACCAAAAATTGCATCAACTTTTGGATTTTCAAGGACGCCCTCTTTCACCATTAATAACGCTCCACCTTCTTCGCCTGGTGGTGGTCCTTCCTCTGCAGGTTGAAAAATAAATTTTATTGTTCCTGGAAAATTTCTGCTTTTTGCGAGGACTTCAGCAACTCCCATCAAAATTGCGACGTGAGTATCGTGACCACAGGCATGCATAACGCCTGTCTTTTGCCCGTTGAATTCGGAGATTACCCTCGATTTATAACTTAAATCATTTCTTTCAGTTACTGGTAGAGCATCCATGTCAGCTCGAAGTGCAACTACTTTTCCTTCCATTTTTCCTTCTAAGATTCCTACAACACCAGTATGAGCAACTCCTGTTTGAATTTCAATACCCAATGATTTTAGATGTTTAGCAACATATTCTGAAGTTTTAAATTCTCTATTAGATAGTTCTGGGTTTTGATGAATATGATGCCGCCATTCAATGACCTTAGATTCAACTTCATTAAATAAAGATTCATCAATTTGAGCTTTAAGCCCTAAAATACATAATGAATGCAACAAAAAACTAATTAGTAAATATGAACGCATGATTTTATTTTTTTAAATATAGATGTTTATAATTAATTCTTTATTGTGAGGTATGAAATTAGATAATCCCTATTTTTAGGCCTCTATGAAAAAAGTTTCAGAAAGCTACCTAAACGCCCTCAATGAAGCACAGAAATTACCTGTAATTCACAAGGAGGGACCTCTAATTATAATCGCTGGTGCAGGCTCTGGAAAAACAAGAGTACTTACCTACAGGATTGCCCACTTGATGTCCTCAGGTATTGATTCATTTTCAATTTTGGCATTGACCTTTACGAACAAAGCGGCGCGAGAAATGAAAGGAAGGATTGCTAAATTAGTTGGAGAAAGTGAAGCAAAAAATTTATGGATGGGTACTTTCCATTCTGTCTTTGCACGTATTTTAAGACATGAATCAGATAAGCTCGGTTTTCCCTCCAATTTTACGATATACGATACTCAAGACTCTGATCGATTGATTTCTTCAATTATTAAGGAAATGGGGCTAGACAAAGATATTTACAAATACAAACAAATTCGAAGCCGAATTTCGGCTTTTAAAAACAGCCTTATTACTGTAAAAGCCTATTTTAACAATACTGATTTACAAGAAGCGGATTCAATGTCCAAGCGTCCCGAAATGGGAGCTATCTATAAAGAATATGTTAATCGATGCTTTAAGGCAGGAGCCATGGATTTTGACGATTTATTATTACGTACCAATGAACTACTTAATCGACATCCTGATGTTTTAGCCAAATACCAAGAACGTTTTCGCTATATTTTGGTGGATGAATATCAAGACACCAATCATTCGCAGTATCTTATTGTTAGGGCATTATCTGATCGCTTTCAAAATATTTGTGTGGTAGGAGATGATGCACAAAGTATTTATGCATTCAGAGGGGCAAATATTAATAATATATTAAATTTTCAGAAGGACTATGATGATGTTGCCATGTATCGATTGGAACAAAATTACCGATCGACAAAGACGATAGTTAATGCTGCTAATTCCATCATCAATCACAACAAAACAAAAATAGATAAGATTGTCTGGACTTCAAATGCTGAGGGATCTCTTATTCAGTTAAATAGACTTGCAACAGATGCAGAAGAAGGAAGACATGTGGCCTCAAGTATATTTGAGTTTAAAATGCAAGAACAGCTTAAAAATGCTGATTTTACAATTTTATATCGCACAAATGCTCAATCAAGAGCAATGGAAGATGCACTTAGGAAAAGAGATATTCCTTATAGAATTTATGGTGGGTTGTCGTTTTACCAGCGTAAAGAAATTAAAGATGTTTTGGCTTACTTAAGGCTAATTGTTAATCCAAAAGACGAGGAGAGTTTAAAAAGAGTGATTAACTATCCCGCTCGAGGCATAGGACAAACTACTGTAGATAAGTTGGTAGTAAATGCGAAGCAGCATGGGCTATCATTATTCGATACTGCTTTTAATGCCAAGGAATTGGGTATCCCTCTCAATTCAGGAACCTTAACTAAGTTATCGAACTTTACAACCTTAATAAAGCGTTTTCAGATTGAAAATGAGGGCTTAAATGCTTTTGAAATTGCTGATCTAATAACCAAAAAAATTGGGTTGGTTCAAGAATTAAAGAAAGACGCTACTCCAGAAGGAATTACCCGAATTGAAAATATAGAGGAATTGTTAAATGGAATGCGTGACTTTACTGAAGGGCAACAAGAACTTGCGGATACTTCAGGAAGTCTTTCTGAATTTTTGGAAGATGTGTCTTTAGCTACCGATTTAGATAAAGACGATGATCCCAATAGTGATCGGGTTGCACTTATGACAATACATTTAGCTAAAGGCCTTGAGTTTCCCTATGTTTATATTGTAGGGTTAGAAGAAGATCTTTTCCCCTCTGCACTGAGTCTGAATACTCGCTTAGAATTAGAGGAAGAACGTCGTTTGTTCTATGTAGCTTTAACTCGTGCTAAAGAGCGTGCTTTTCTTTCATATACATTGTCAAGATACCGATGGGGGAAATTAATTGATGCTGAACCGAGTCGATTTATAGAAGAAATTGATCCCCAATACATCAACAAAATAATACCCAACGACAATTATCAGTTTAAACCTTTAGTGGATACATCAATATTTGGAGATCAAATGATGGAAAAAAGAAATTTAAAACCTATATATACGAAAGAAAAAACAATCACTAACCCTACACCTTCTCAGCTAACAAAGTTACGGGAAATTAATATCGGTAAAACCGCTGCAAGTGTTCCTGATAACTTTGTTTTAAAAGAGGGGATGGAGGTAGAACATGCTCGTTTTGGGTGTGGGATCGTTAAATCTATTGAAGGAATTGGAAATGATAAAAAGGCAGCAATAGCTTTTAAAGGATTTGGAGTGAAAAATCTTCTATTGCGTTTTGCGAAACTTAAAGCTAAATAGTCTAATGGCAAATTATATAACCATTTATTCAAAAGAACCTAACCCTAAGGATTTGAAGCAAGCCGTCGAGATTCTTAAAAATGGTGGAGTAATTATTTTTCCGACAGATACGGTTTATGGACTAGGTTGTTTGAGTACAAATTCAAAAGCTCTTGAACGTTTTGCGAAAATTAAAGGGGTAAAATTAGAACAAGCACCCTTGAGTTTTTTATTTCAGGACATTAAATCTCTTTCTACTTACATCGAGCCAATGAATTCTAGGGCGTTTAAATTGGTTAAACGTCTGCTTCCAGGACCCTACGCTCTTATAATGAATGCTTCTCGAAAACTTCCCAAGCCTTTTCAAAAGAGAAAAACTATTGGAGTTAGAATATCAAGCCATCCAGTTCTTCATGGTTTATTACAGCTATTAGAGGCGCCTTTAATTACGAGTTCACTCCATGATCCAGATGCGATTTTAGACTACACTACTGACCCTGAAAATATTTTTGAACAGTGGGAATCACAAATTGACCTAATGATTTCAGACGGTTATGGAAGCAATATCCCTTCCACGGTTCTAGATTTGAGTATCTATCCATATCAACTGATTCGAGAGGGAGCTGGTGAAATTATATTTTAAAAACTTACCCTATTTTGGCAATGATTTGATGAGCAACTTCCAAAGCCCTTGCGCCATCTTTTAATGATACTCTTGGAGTTATTTTTTTCTGAATACAGTTGGCAAAATGTTCAAGCTCCTGTTTAATTGGATTGGTGTTTTCAATTGTGGGAATTTCAAAATAAATTTGTTTTTTTTCTCCTTCCGCATTAGTAAGCAACAAATCTAAGTCTTTATTTATTTCTGAAACTGCATCTTTAATTTTGACAACTTCAACTTGTTTTGTTAAGTAGTCTAATGAGATATAAGCATTTTTTTGAAAAAAACGTGATTTGCGCATTTTCTTTAATGAAATTCGACTTGCAGTGAAGTTGGCAACGCATCCATTTTCAAATTCTATTCTTGCATTGCTTATGTCTGGAGTTTCACTTATCACAGCTACACCAGAAGCATGAATGCTTTTGATAGATGATTTTACTATACTCAAGACTATATCGATGTCGTGAATCATCAGATCTAAAATTACAGAAACATCAGTTCCTCTGGGATTAAATTCTGCAAGACGATGTGTTTCAATAAACATTGGATTGTTGATTGAAGTTAATACAGCTTGAAAAGCTGGATTAAAACGCTCAACATGGCCCACTTGTCCCAAAACATCTTGTTTTTTTGCCATATCAACTAAACTATTTGCCTCCTTAATCGAATTCGCTAAAGGTTTTTCAACAAAGATGTTTTTATTTGCATTAATTGCTTTTTTTGCAATACGAAAATGCGAAACAGTAGGGGTTACTATATCAACAATATCAACAGCTGCTATAAGCTTTTCAGGATTTCTATAAGCAACATATTTTTTTTCTGAAATTATTTTTTTTACTACCTCTGGATCAGGGTCATAAAAGCCAACTAAATCTAATATATTCGAAGCTTCAGCTACTTTTAAATGTATTTTACCTAAATGTCCTGCACCGAAAACTCCAATTTTAATCATAGTAATTATATTTATTCAAAAGTACAATCAAATTCATGATAAATTAATTAAACTAAACTATTTTTGAGGCTGATGCAAGACACTATAAAATATCAAGGTTTAAGAAAACAATTAATTGAATTGTTAAAGGATAAAGGGATTATAGACACCAAAGTGTTAGAAGTAATGGGCTCTGTACCTCGTCATTTTTTTATGGATCCTGGGTTGATAAATTTTGCATACGAAGACAATGCCTACCCAATTGCTGCAGATCAAACAATATCTCAGCCTTATACCGTAGCATATCAATCTGAATTATTACAGTTGAGTAAATTTGATAAAGTGCTTGAAATTGGAACAGGATCAGGCTATCAAACAGCTATATTACTAGGAATTACTTCACAAGTTTATACTGTTGAACGTCAGCAGATATTATTTAAAAAAACTCAACTTCTATTCCAAAAAATGGGATTACGTCCAAAAAAACACCTTTTTGGAGATGGTTATTTAGGCTACGAGAAAGCTGCACCATTTGATCGTATCGTTGTTACAGCAGCTGCACCAGAAGTCCCTAGGGTTTTATTAAATCAATTAAAAATAGGTGGTAAGTTAATAATTCCCCTTGGAGAGAAAGATCAGTTTATGATGCGCTTTACTAAAACAGGTCCTAACTTGTTTGATAAGGAAAAATTTGGACGCTTTCGCTTTGTGCCATTATTAGAAAATAAAAACTAAATAAATTTGTTTTAAAATTAATCGCCGGTGAGATTTGATGATACAAAAACAGCTTATTCTCTTAGAACAGATAGAGAACTTTACAAAGCCTATTTTCTTTTTAAAATATTTTCAAAACAGTTTCTTGTTTATATTGGCGGTAAGCTTGCTCTTCTTGTAATCCGTTTAGGGCTGCCCTTTGACAGTTTATTTAGGCATACTGTTTTTTATCAATTTTGCGCAGCTGACAATCAAAAAGATTCACTCAAAAAAGTAAACTCTTTGTCAAAGTTAAATGTAAATTCATATCTGCATTATGCTTCAGAAGGTCAAAAAACTGAGAGGGGTATGGATGAGAGTCTAAAAAGAGTTTTAGAAACTCTAACCATTTCAAAACTAAATGATTCGCTCCCTTTTGCTGTATTTAAGTCAACAGCTTTTGGCCCTGTAGAACTCTTTGAAAAGAAAACTAGAGGTGAAAAATTAATTGGAGAAGATTTATCCGCTTGGTCTCGTGCTATTGAAAGAATTACCCAATGTTGTGAATTTGCAATAAAAGTAAATGTTCGTCTTTTGATAGATGCTGAAGAGTCATGGTTACAAGATGCGATAGATGAAGTTGCATTAGAGCTAATGCAAAGGTATAATATTGGTAAACAACCAATCATTTTTAACACAATTCAGATGTATCGAAAAGATCGTTTATCTTATTTAAAAAAAATAATTCATAAATCAAAAAAAGAAGGTTTTCAAATTGGAATCAAGCTTGTGAGAGGAGCCTATCTAGAAAAAGAAAATGAAAAAGCTGTTAAAATGGGCTATTCATCTCCGATTTGTAATTCAAAAAAAGCTACAGATAAAAATTTTAATGCAGGATTAGACTTGATTTTATCAAAACTAAATCAGTGCGAATTATTTTTAGGTTCACATAATGAAGAAAGTACATTAAGGGTAATTGATTGGATGAACAAAAAACAAATTCCAGTCAATCATTCAAGAATTTGGTTTTCACAGCTATATGGTATGGCAGATCATATTTCTTTTAATTTGGCTGCTGCTGGTTATCAGGTTATTAAATATGTCCCCTACGGTCCAATAAAAGAAGTTGTTCCTTACTTGATAAGAAGAGCAGAGGAGAATACATCTGTTAAGGGACAAACCCCAAGAGAATTGAATTTAATTAAAAAGGAATTAGTACGCAGAGGAAAGCTAGGGTAAATTAAATGAAATAACATTTAAAGTTCTGGAGCAATTAAGAACTTCAAAAAATTCAGATTTACTTGTTTCAATCTCAATGTGATATAACCTGCATGAATCTCTTTTTGTATCGCTCTTATAAAAATTTACTTTACCATTTCTGATAAGTTCTTTAATTTTATTTGTGGAAAGTTGGGGTTTGTTTCTTTTAACGTCTTCAGAGATCATAATTTCTTTTTGAAGTAAATTGTCTATCACTCTTGCATTTGGAGTATAATTGCAACTTGTTTTTTTTCCATTTAAAATAAAAGCTAAGAAAATCAAGCCTATAGAAAAGCCACCAAAGTAAAATCCTAATCGATAAAGAATCTTCATGTATTAACTTTTATTAATCTCTATTTTTTCTATAATTCTAGCTCCATTATTTTGATTTTTTATTAAAAAATGATCGTATTTCAATGGTAGATTTGGAATTATTCTTTCCGCCCATTCTAAAAAACATAAATTGCCAGAGTCCAAATATTCTTCTAAACCAAAATCTAATGCTTCATCTGGATGATTTAGGCGGTAAAAGTCAAAATGAAAAAATATTTTGTCATTTTTTTTGTAAGAATTTACTAGTGAAAACGTTGGGCTGTTTATAGCTTCTTTTATTCCCAGTAATTTAATAGCTTCAGCTATAAGTGTTGTTTTGCCAGCTCCCATCTCTCCATCAATTCGTATGATTGAAGTATTAGAATGATCTAAAAGATATTTGGCAGCTACCTTTATTTCGTCCAATTTGAAGCTTAGTTGCATCTTCAAAAGTAAGATTATCGTGGCTTTAATACAACAAATGGGATAATCATTTCTTCTAAAGATACGCCACCGTGCTGAAAAGTGTTATTGAATAATTTAGCGTAGTGGTTAAAATTATTTTTATACACAAAGTAGGAGTCGCTCTTTGCAAAAATATAGCTACTATTGAGTCCATAAAAAGATGGTAACTTAAAGGTTTCTGGAGATTTACATGAAATTACATCTTTTGTTTCATAGGTTAAACTCTTCCCTGACTTGTAGCGTAAATTTATACTGGTTTCCTTATCTCCAATTACTTCGCTTGGATATCTAACATTGATCGTTCCATGATCTGTGGTTAATAGAATTTGAAATCCAATACTTGAAGCCTTTTTAATTATATCTTTCAAAGGACTGTTTTTAAACCAACTTGCAGTCAATGAGCGATAAGCCTTATTGTTAGGGGCCAATTCTTTTATAACTTCCATTTCAGTTTTAGCATGAGATATCATATCGACAAAATTATAAACTATCGTGGTGAGTCCCTCATGGGCATGATTTTGCAAGTTTTTAATTAGCTGCTGACTCTTATTTAACTGCGTAATTTTGTGATAGCTTAAAGGGCGATTAAATCCCAAACGTTCACATTGCTCTTTTAAAAAATCAAACTCATACTGATTTTTTCCTCCTTCATCCATGTCATTTTTCCACCATTGAGTATAAGTTTTGCTAATCTCAAGAGGAGTTAGTCCAGCGAAAAATGCATTTCTTGAATATTGAGTTGTTGTAGGTAAAATACTGAAATAATTGTTTTCACTTTCTATTCTACAATAATCTTTTATTTCAGGGAGTATGGTTTTCCATTGATCAAATCGTAAATTATCAATCATAATTAATAAGCTCGGCTTGTGTTCTTTAAGTTCTGGAACTACTAACTTTTCAAAAGCTTGGTGTGAAAGTATTGGACCACTATTTCTTTCAATCCAATCTTGATAATTGTTTTCAATGAATTTTGCAAATTGAATATTGGCTTCTTGCTTTTGTGTTTCAAAAGTCTCAAACATACTCAGGTCTTCTAGGCTTTGAAGTTCTAACTCCCAATACATGAGTTTTTTAAAATACTCAACCCATTCATTATGATTTTTTAAATCAATCAGTGATTGTGATATTTCTCTAAATTGTTTTTGATAATTATACATTATCTTATTAGCAATCAGACTCTTATGATCAAGAATTTTTTTGAGGGATGATAAAATTTGATTTGGATTCACAGGTTTGATTAAATAATCAGAAATTTTTGCACCTATTGCTTTGTCCATTATTTGCTCCTCTTCGTTTTTAGTAATCATTACCACTGGTAAGTCGGGTTTTCTATTTTTTATTTGATCTAAGGTCTCTAAACCATTCAATCCAGGCATATTTTCATCAAGTAAAACAATATCAAAATCATTACTTTCTATTAGGCTTATAGCATCTAATCCATTGGTGCAAGGTGTAGTATCGTAACTTCTTTCCTTCAAGAATAAAAAGTGGGGCTTAAGCATCTCAATTTCATCATCTACCCATAAAATTTTGATCCAATTCATTTGTTATATTTGTTGCTTACATTCAGTGATTTTGGCAAACCGAAAAAGTACATTATTTAACGACCCAATTTATGGTTTTATTGTCATAGAAACAGAATTGATTTTACAACTTATTAATCATCCCTATTTTCAACGCCTGAGAAGAATCTCTCAGATGGGCTTATCAAGTTTAGTTTATCCTGGAGCTAATCATACTCGCTTTGAACATGCACTGGGAGCAATGCATGTCATGCAAAAAGCTATTAAAGTTTTAATTGCAAAAGGGATCGAAATCAGTCTTGAAGAACGCGAAGCTGCTCAGATAGCAACTCTATTACATGATATAGGTCATGGACCATTATCTCACGCTACAGAAAAAGCTTTATTAAAAGGGGTGCATCATGAAACAATTTCACTAAGAATATTTGAACTCTTAAATGAAAGTTTTGATGGACAACTTGATTTAGCAAAACAGATTTTTACTGGACAATACCCCAGAAAGTTTATAAACCAGTTGATCTCTGGTCAAATAGATGTTGACCGACTCGATTATCTAAAACGAGATAGTTTTTACACTGGTGTTACAGAGGGTAATATAAATACCAATCGTATACTGGCAACTATGTATGTTAAAGATGAAAAACTTGTTTTTGAGTCAAAAGGAATCCACTCCCTCGAAAAATTTCTTCTTGCAAGAAGATTAATGTATTGGCAAGTTTATTTACATAAGACAAGTTTAGCTGCTGAGATGATTTTATTGAAGATAATCCAAAGATTTCAAGATTTAGTTCAACAAAGAAAGGAGCAGCTAAATAAAAATCATATTTTATATCCTCTTTCGAAAATGAAAACTATTAATCAGCTAGAAAATAAAGTACTCATTCACTACTTAAGTATGGATGATACTGATATCATTCAGCTCCTTAAATTATGGGAGAAGCATCATGATCATGTTTTGAGCTCATTATCTAGGAAATTACTTAATCGTGAATTGCCCAAAATTAAGATACGAGAGCATGCCTATACTAAAGATGATATGGATAAAGTTATAAACAGATTTAATGAATATGATCATGATATTGGTCAATATTATGTATTTAGTGGAAGTATTTCAAATCAAACTTATATTTCAGATGAATCTCGGATTTTAATATTTGATAAAAAGGATTCTGTTTTTTCAATTGCTGATGCAATCTCATACCTCGATTTTAAGCAGTTTTCAACCCCTGTCACTAAGTATTATTTATGTTATCCAAAAGATAATAATTCTTTATAATTATGTAATTTTACTGAATGAATTTATCGGCCTTAGAAATTTCAAAAAAACTTAAAGGTTCAGTATTTGGTGATGATAAGGTAATTATTCAAAGCCTTTCAAGAATTGAAGATGCTGAAAAAGGCTCAATATCATTTATAGCCCATGAAAAGTACCTTCCTTTTCTTAAAAAAACAAAAGCAAGCGCAGTTCTTATATCAAAGAATATAGAGATAAGTGAATATGAATCTACAACGATAATTAGAGTTCATGATGCTTATAATTCATTCGCCCAGCTATTGATTGAGTGGTCAAATGAAAAAACTAAAGACAAAAAAGAAGGTATTCATCCTACCGCAATTATTGATCCATCAGTCCAAATTGGTGCTAAGGTTTTTATTGGGCCTTATGTTTTTATTGGATCAAACACAAAGATAGAAGATGGTGTTCAGATTCAATCACATTGTTATCTTGGCAATAAAGTTGAAATCAAAAAAAATACTATACTAAATCCAAGGGTGAGTATTCTTGATAATTCCGAGATAGGATCAGAATGTATTTTACATCCTGGGGTGGTCATAGGCTCTGATGGTTTTGGTTTTGTACCACAAAAAAGTCAGGTTTACTTAAAAATTCCTCACTTAGGAAAAGTTATAATCATGGATAACGTGGAGATTGGTTCAAATACGACTATCGATAAAGCTACATTGGGTGCTACAATAATTGGTGAGGGAGTTAAATTAGATAACCTAATACAGATTGCGCATAATGTTGAAATAGGTTCTCACACTGTTATTGCTGCACAAACAGGTGTGGCTGGTTCCTCAAAAATAGGTTCTCATTGTGTTATTGGAGGTCAGGTAGGTATTATAGGTCATCTCAAAATAGGGAATGGCGTACATATTCAAGGCCAAACGGGTGTTATTAGTAATATAGAAGACGGAGGTACCGTTCAAGGTACTCCAGCTATTGATTATAAATCCTTTTATAAATCGTATGTTTTATTTAAAAGTTTACCTAAAATTGAAACTAGGCTATCACGTTTAGAAAAAATTAAATAGTATGATAAAAAAATTAAAACCTCAACAAACCTTGTCCAAGTCATTCAAAATTAATGGTATTGGCTTGCATTCAGGAGAAAAGATAGTGCTTACCTTAAACCCTGCTCCTGAAAATAGTGGTATTAAATTCATTAGAACAGATCTTAATCCAAAGATAGAAATCCCGGCACTCTCTAATTTTGTTTCAAGAACTGATAGGGGAACAACTCTAACGAAAGATGGTGAATTTATAAAAACTACTGAACATCTTTTGGCAGCACTTTTTGCCTCTTCAATTAACAATTGTGAAATTGAAATTAATGGGGCTGAAATACCAATAATGGATGGTTCTTCAAAACCATTTAGCGATGCTATTTTGAAGGCTGGAATTGTACAACAAAGTGAAAGTCAAGAAGTATTTGTAGTTCAAGAAGTTATTCAATTTACTGATGATGAAACAGGTAGTGAAATTTTAATAATTCCTTCGGATGATATATCCTTTAGTGTATTGATTGATTTTGAAACTAAAGTTCTCGGAACTCAAAATGCCATTCTTAAAACAATTAAAGATTTTCATAAGGAAATTGCTCCTGCGAGGACATTCAGCTTTCTTCATGAATTGGAAGACCTACTCGATAATGGATTGATAAAAGGAGGAGATTTAAATAATGCAATTATTTATGTTAATCAACCTTTGGCAAATGCTAATATGAAACGTTTGAAAAAGATTTTTGGGAAAGATCAAATTTCAGTAAAACCAAATGGTATTTTGGATAATCTTAAGTTGAACTATACGAACGAAGCAGCTCGTCATAAGTTATTAGATCTGATTGGAGACTTGGCTTTAGTGGGTATGCCAATTCAGGGGAAAATAATTGCAACTAGACCTGGGCATAAAATTAATACTGATTTTGCAAAAGAGATTTTACTAATGATCAAACAGCAACGGAAATCCGTTGCTCCCACGATAGATTTATCCAAGCCGCCAATTATGGATGTAAATCAAATTATGGATATGCTTCCCCATAGACCTCCCTTTTTATTAGTAGATAAAATACTTGAACTTTCTGATCACCATGTAGTAGGATTAAAAAATGTTACTGTAAATGAATCTTTTTTCCAAGGACATTTTCCAGGTGCACCAGTTATGCCTGGTGTTCTCCAAATTGAGGCAATTGCGCAAGCTGGTGGTGTTCTTGTTTTAAGCACAGTACCTGATCCTGAAAATTATCTCACATTTTTTATGAAGATTGATAATGTAAAATTTAAAAAACCCGTTTATCCTGGAGATACCTTGATTTTTAAAATTGAACTTTTATCCCCAATACGACGTGGAATTTGCAATGTTAGAGGTTATGCCTTTGTTAATAATCAATTGGTTAGTCAAGGTGACCTTATGGCCCAAATTTCTAGGCGAAATACTTAAAAATAAATGTTAAATTCCTTAAACTACATACATCCTAATGCGAAAATAGGATCAAACGTTACTATTGACCCTTTCACCATGATACATCAAAATGTTAAAATTGGAAAAAACACGTGGATTGGGTCTAATGTGACTATTATGGATGGAGCAAGGATAGGTGCAAATTGTAAAATTTTCCCAGGAGCAGTAATTTCTGCTGTACCTCAGGATTTAAAATTTAATGGCGAGGACTCTTTAGCAAAGATAGGTGACTATTCAGTCGTTCGC
>JAQWNN010000027.1 GCA_029268555.1 Flavobacteriaceae bacterium | reverse complement strand
TCTCGTTACCTTTTTAGGATCAATGATTCCCTCTTTTAACATATCCACATAAGTGCCATCTTTTGCATTATAACCAAAGTTATCTTTTTCTTCGTCTACTTTAGAAACAACAACAGAACCTTCACCTCCAGAATTTTCTACAATGATACGAAGTGGTGATTCAATTGCCTTTGTAATAATTTGAATTCCTGTAGCTTGATCTGCATTTTCAGACTTAAGTTTTGCAAGAGATTTCTTAGCATTTAGAAGTGCAACACCACCACCAGCTATAATTCCCTCTTCTACAGCAGCTCTTGTCGCATGAAGCGCATCATCTACACGGTCTTTCTTTTCTTTCATTTCTACTTCTGAAGGTGCTCCTACATACAGGACAGCAACACCACCAGAAAGCTTTGCAAGACGCTCTTGAAGCTTTTCTTTATCATAGTCAGATGTTGTTGCCTCGATTTGTGCCTTAATCTGATTAACTCTAGCCTTTATATCCTTACTTGAACCGTTTCCATTTACTACAGTGGGAGTATCTTTATCTATAGTAACTTTTTCGGCAGTACCAAGCATTTCAATAGTAGTGTTGTCAAGAGTAAATCCACGCTCTTCGGATATCACTGTACCTCCAGTAAGGATTGCAATATCTTCCAACATGGCTTTTCTTCGGTCTCCAAACCCAGGAGCTTTCACCGCTGCAATCTTCAGTGACCCTCTAAGTTTGTTTACCACTAATGTAGCCAATGCTTCACCATCTACATCTTCCGCTATTACAATTAAAGGCTTACCTGTCTGAGCAACTGGCTCAAGCACAGGTAGTAAATCTTTCATTGTAGATATTTTTTTATCATACAAAAGAATATAAGGTGTTTCAAGGTCAGCTTCCATTTTTTCAGAATCAGTTACAAAATATGGAGATAGGTAACCTCTGTCAAATTGCATTCCTTCAACTACGTCTACGTATGTGTCAGTACCTTTAGCTTCTTCAACAGTAATAACACCTTCTTTACCAACTTTCTCGAAAGACTCTGTTATAAGGGAGCCTATATTTGAATCGTTGTTAGCAGAAATGCTTGCAACTTGATTGATCTTTTCAGAAGAGTCACCAACTGCAACTGCCTGTTTTTCCAATGTTTCTACTACAGCCTTTACAGCTTTATCGATTCCTCTTTTAAGATCTAAAGGGTTTGCACCTGCAGCAACATTTTTCAAACCTTCCTTTACGATAGCTTGAGCTAATATTGTTGCTGTGGTTGTTCCATCTCCAGCAAGATCATTGGTTTTAGAAGCAACTTCTTTGACCATTTGTGCACCCATATTTTCTAGGGCATCTTCTAATTCAATCTCCTTGGCTACCGTAACTCCATCTTTAGTAACTTGAGGAGCCCCGAAAGCTTTTCCAATAATCACATTTCGACCCTTAGGACCTAATGTAACTTTTACTGCATCGGCAAGTGCATCAACACCACGTTTAATGCCTTCTCTTGCTTCGATATCAAATTCTATTTTTTTTTGCCATTATGTTTTAGTTAATAAGTTTAAACAATTGCTAATATGTCATTCTCTTTCATGATGAGATAGTCTTTACCCTCATGTTGTAATTCAGTACCAGCATATTTACCATATAAAACGCTATCACCAACTGATACGGTAATAGGATTATCTTTGGTTCCTGCCCCAACAGCTACTACGGTTCCTTTTTGAGGTTTTTCTTTAGCTGTATCTGGGATAATAATACCGGAGGAAGTTTTGGTCTCTGCAGCAGCAGGTTCAATGAGAACTCTATCTGCTAAAGGCTTAATACCTAATTTATTCATAATTTATTTTTATTTAAATTAAATTTTTCAGAAATCATGCCATAATAATAAGATATGACAAATTTATCAAAATAATGTCACCATGTCAGTAGGCAACAAAGTAAAATTATTTTAATTATTCTCAGATGGAGTTACTTCAGGAATATCAGGAATTTCCTCAGGCATTACTTCTTGAATCTCAGGAAAATTATCAGGGATATTTTGTTCAGTAGCACCTTCTTCAAGTAGTTTTGAATCTTGAGATTTATTATTGGGTGTTAGGGTAGCATTAGAAATCAAAATTAAAACTAACAGCAAACTTGCAAGTATCCAAGTACTTCGATCAAGAAAATCTGATGTTTTTTGAACACCCCCAACTTGTTGTGATCCACCACCAAAAGAAGATGAAAGTCCGCCACCTTTTGGATTTTGAACCATAACCACTAAAACGAGCAAGAAACATACCAAGACTATAAGTAAGATAAATATTGAAAATGTACTCATGTGTATATTTATTTCAGTTGCTGTAAAAGTTTAATTTTTTTTATTTGGTCTGCAAAGAAACTATTTTTTTTTGGATATTTCAAACTCAAAACTTGATAGGCTTGAATGGCATTTATAAATTTCTTCTGTTTTACAAATACCTTGGCTAGGGTTTCAGTCATTAGTTCATCCGTAGAAGCCAAACTTTTTTCACTTAAATCATCTTTATTTGTATGTTCTTTTATGTTTTTAACATCGCTACTTTTCTTTTTTATAAAAGAATCAAATAATTCAAACTTTTGAGTAATTTCATTAGAATTTTCAGGTATATTTTTTTGTTTTAAGTACTTTGCCCATTCAGAATATGATAACTTCTTAGTTAGAACCTTGTCATTTTCATTAGATTTTGTGTTAAGATTAATTCCCTTTTTTACTTTTTTACTTTTTTCAACTTCTCTTTTTTTGTATTCTTTCTTTAAATATTTTTTGTCTAGTATATTTTTTGGTTTTTCTAGAAATTCATAGAGTAATTGACGATCATATGTTGCAATGGCAGTTTGTGATAAAATTTGATCAAATTTTTCAGGACGCTGCCGTTCAATACTTTTTAGAAAATACGGCTGGACTAAGTGAAAATGTGGATGATTTTTCACAATTTTTTTCAATGTCTTATAATAATTCTCTTTTAGAGGATCGAAATCATCTAAAAAAGAAATTAATTCATAAGCATTTTTAATTACCATTTAGCTAGAGTATCGTTGAAAATATCTTGTGTAATACGATCAAAAATTTCTTTATGTGCTGTATCTTTTACATCAAAAACTTGAAGCTCAGCTGGAAAGTCATAAAAAAATGAATAGGTTTTAGAAAAATCATCTTCTTCTAATTTAGTGTTTATAAAGCGGAAAGCAACAGACATTTCTAATCTATTCTGTGCTGCAGTAATTTGAGCTGTAGCTGACATTGGCGTAACACTGTATTCTGTAATCTCACCTTCATAAATAAGTTGACCGTCAGAAGTAACCAAATCAAGATTGGTTTGATTCATAATTAGATCTTGTAAAGCATTTGTGAATTCATTATCCAGCCCAGGTTCAACAGTAGATCCAGGTCTATTCCCTGCTTGATTTTCAAAGAAATTTACTTGAAAGGTTGATACTCCAGGGGGAATAGAAGCACCAGTAAAAGAATAGATTCCACAACCTTCAACTAAGAAAGCAAATGTAATAAGTATATAACCGAAAAATTTATTTTGTCTCAATTTCATGTAGGTCAAATTGCTTAATCTTTCTGTATAGGGTTCTCTCCGAAATACCCAATTCTTTTGCTGCAAGTTTTCTTTTGCCATTAGATCGAATTAATGCCCGTTTGATCATTTCTAACTCTTTTGCCTGGAGTGATAAAGGTTCTTCTTCCTCTATAGTTTCGGCGTAGGTGTATTTATCTATGTTTTCTGCTTTGGAAATTTGAGTAACAGGAGGATTCAAGGTCGCTACATCTAATGAATCATTTGCTGTATCTTCAGAATCATCAATATCTTTTCCATAAATCTTTTCTATAAGCCCTTGATTTTTTTCTTGTACACTTTCTGATGTCCCATTATTCATGAGATCTAAAGTTAATTTTTTGAGGTCATTTAGATCATTTTTCATATCAAAAAGAACCTTGTATAATATTTCTCTTTCAGATGAAAAGTCACTATCCTTTTCTTTTCTTTCGATTAGCGCGGGTAGTTGTTTGGAACGGTCTGGAAGGTATGTTCTGATTGTAGTAGCATTAATTTTTCTTTCCTTCTCAAGTACAGAAAGTTGTTCTGCAACATTCCGAAGTTGACGAATATTTCCACTCCATCTATATTCTGTCAATAATATTTGGGCATGCTCGTCTAATTGTAAAGGAGGCATATGATATTTTTGAGCAAAATCTGATGCAAACTTTCTAAAAAGAAGTACAATATCCTCTTTTCGATTTCGTAGTGGTGGTAAGTTAATTTCAACTGTACTTAAACGGTAGTACAAGTCTTCCCTGAATTTACCTCTTTCTATAGCTTCAATCATATTGACATTTGTCGCTGCTACAATACGTGCATTCGTTTTCTGAACTTTAGAGGAGCCTACTTTGATGAATTCACCGGTTTCAAGTACTCGCAGCAGTCTAACTTGTGTCGGTAAAGGAAGTTCACCAACTTCATCCAGAAAAATAGTTCCACCGTCAGCTACTTCAAAATATCCTGAACGCGTTTGGGTTGCACCAGTAAAAGCACCTTTTTCATGACCAAACAATTCACTATCAATAGTCCCCTCTGGAATAGCTCCACAATTTACAGCAATATATTTCGAATGCTTTCGGTGGGAATATTGATGGATGATTTTTGGAATATTTTCCTTACCAACCCCACTTTCACCAATAACAAGTACAGAGATATCAGTAGTCGAAACACGGAGGGCTTTTTCTAAAGCCCTATTTAAGCCAATATTATTTCCTATTATTCCAAAACGTTGTTTTACACTTTGTAATGAATCCATACTATACTCTTTTTGAAAGTTCTAAGGCATCACCTATGAGTGTTGCTGATGTACAATTGGTAATTTTAACTTCTACAAAATCACCTACTTGAAATTCTTTTTTAGCAAAAACAGTCACAGTATTTTGAGATGTTCTACCGCTCCAATGCTCTTTTGATTTTTTAGATTCCTTTTCAATCAATACACAAACTGTTTGACCTAGAAATGCCTTTGTTCGAATTTGACTATGCTGTTGTTGCTTTTCAATGATTTGACTTAGACGTTTTTTTTTGATCGCGTCAGGGACATCATCTTCAATTTTACGAGCAGCTAAAGTTCCTGGTCTTTCAGAATATGCAAACATAAATCCAAAATCATATTTAACATAGTCCATTAAACCGAGAGTATCTTGATGGTCTTGATCTGTTTCGGATGGAAAGCCAGCAATCATATCGTGCGAAATTCCACATTTGGGGATCAATCTGCGAATATTATCAATAAGTTTCATATATTCTTCTCGCGTATGTTGGCGATTCATTTTTTTTAAAATTCTGTTACTCCCAGATTGTACAGGAAGATGAATGTAATTGCAAATATTTTCGTATTTCTGCATTACAGTGAGTACTTCCAAGGACATATCTTGAGGGTTGGAAGTAGAAAAGCGAATTCTAACTTTGGGTTGTGTCTCCGCAACGAGTGTTAAAAGATTCTCAAAGCGGAGTGCAGTTTTTTGTTGAAGAGGCGTTGCCTTATCAAAGTCTTTTTTGAGTCCTCCTCCATACCATAGGTAACTATCTACATTTTGACCTAATAAGGTGATTTCTTTGTATCCTTTATGAACCAAATCATCGATTTCTTTTAATATGCTTTTTGGATCTCTACTACGCTCTCTTCCCCTGGTAAAAGGGACAACACAAAAAGTACACATATTATCGCAGCCTCTAGTTATTGAAACAAAAGCTGATACTCCGTTGGAATTCAAACGAATCGGGGCTATATCTCCATAGGTTTCTTCTTTTGATAAGAGTACATTGATTGCCTCTCTATCTTCTGCCACTTCTTTAAGCAGGTTAGGAATGTCTTTATAAGCATCAGGGCCAACTACTAGATCCACAATTTTTTCTTCCTCTAGAAATTGGTGTTTTAATCTTTCTGCCATACAGCCTAAAACACCCACAGTCATTTCAGACTTACTTTTTTTGATTGAATTAAAGTATTCTAATCGTTTTCTTACCGTTTGTTCTGCCTTTTCCCTAATAGAGCAGGTATTCACCAATACCAAAGAAGCATCTTGAAGGTTTTCAGTAATTTGATATCCATCCCTATCTAGGATGGAGGCAACAACTTCGCTATCAGCAAAGTTCATTTGACATCCATAAGATTCGATGTAGGCAAGTTTTAATCTTGTTTTCTGAACTGAAGAAACTTTTTTTATCAGTGTCCCATTGTGATGGGTGGAGTCTTTTTCTATTTCTTTAACCGGCATAACGAATCTCCTTGATATATTTAATGCAACACAAAAATACAAAAAATCAAATTTGTATTGTCATTTTGTCAGTCTTAATCATTTTTAGAGAGAGAAATATTTTTTAAACTGAACGATCATAGTTAGTTTAAAGATTTATAAGGTTGCATAAAATTTATTCAATTATTTAGTCATCAGATATTGTTTTATAATGTCTCATGACAAACTTAATTAGACACTTCAATTCCAGCTTCCTTAATTTTTGTGAAGCCACCTTTAATATCAATTATGTTATGGATTTCCATTCTCTTTAGAATAGAAGCGGCAATCATACTTCTATAACCTCCTGCACAATGAATATAAAAAGGAAGATTTGATGGGAATTCACTCAAATGTTCATTAATAAAGTCCAGGGGTGTGCTGAAGGCATTAGTAACATGTTCAGATTGATATTCTTGTGGTTTGCGAACGTCAAAAATCTTAATATTATCTCTTTCCATTAATTGTTTAAGGGCATCAGTATCTACTGAATTAACACTATCGAGATTTTTACCTGCTTTATCCCAAATTTCAGTTCCACCTTCTAAGTATCCAAGAGTATTATCAAAGCCTACACGGGCTAGTCGTGTTACTGTTTCTTTTTCTCTCCCTTTTGGAGTTACCAATAAAATAGGTTGTGATATATTCCCAATTATTGATCCAGCCCAAGGTGCAAAACCCCCGTCAATCCCAATAAATATAGATTTGGGAATATGCCCTTTAGCAAATTCATTTTGATGTCTAACATCAAGAATAATAGCCTCATTCTCATTTGCTATTGCCTCAAATTCATTTAAAGAAAGGGACTTAGTGCCAGATTCTAAAACAGTATCAATATGCTTATAGCCCTCCATATTCATTTTTACATTTAAGGGGAAGTATTGAGGAGCAGGGAGAAGATCTTTAGTCACTTCACTTATAAATTCTTCTTTAGTCATGTCTTCCCTCAAAGCATAATTTTTTCTCTTTTGCTCTCCAAGTGTTCCTACGGTCTCTTTACTTAAATTTTTACCACATGCAGAACCCGCTCCATGTGCCGGATAAATAAGAACATCATCAGGCAAAGGCATAATTTTTTCCCAGAGACTTTCGTAAAGAATACCTGCTAATTCTTCTTGAGAAATATTAGCTGCTTTTTGAGCCAAATCTGGTCTTCCTACATCTCCTAAGAATAATGTATCACCACTAAAGATGGCAATTTCTTTTTCGTTCTGATCACGAAGCAGATAGGTTGTACTTTCCATAGTATGCCCTGGAGTATGTAAAACAGTTAAAGTAATATTTCCAATTTTAAACTCTTGATGGTCTTTTGCAATTAGTGAATCGTAACTTGTTTTAGCTTCTGGGCCATATACTATTGTTGCACCTGTTTCTTTTGCCAGAGTGACGTGTCCGCTTACAAAGTCTGCATGAAAATGGGTTTCAAAAATATATTTTATTGCAGCCTTATTTTTTTTTGCTTTTTCAATGTAAGGAGCAACTTCTCTTAAAGGATCTATGATTGCAGCATCCCCATTACTTTCTATATAATAAGCACCCTGAGATAGACATCCAGTATAAATTTGTTCAATTATCATTAGTTTATTTGTGAACACAAAATTAATAAATATATAATTTGAATTATGTTTTATTTGTTACAGTTATTTAAGTATTGCTTTGTCTACTTAATTTCTTTTGTAATGGAGTTTTTTTCGTAATCCCGTCAAAATCATCTGTTGCATCTCCAGAGGTAATAAAAAGATTTTGTTTTTTAAGAATTTTAATGATTTTACTTTTTAGAATAAGGTCCCTAGCAGGTCCTATTGCTCCAACAACCATAACACGAATTCCTTTTTTTTGGAGACTAAGAATTAAGTCATATAGCTGCTCTGAAGCAGTACTGTCTATATAATTTATAGCACGTGCATTGATTACAAAACCCTTTACTACTTTTTCTTTTTCTTCAATAGTGTTTAAGACAAGTTCTTTAAAAAATTGAATGTTACCAAAAAAGAGTTGTGCATCAAAGCGAAGAATAATTAGATCTTCTCTTTGAATAATTTCTTCTGGGAAGCGATTAACGTTTTTAAAGTAATTTGTATTTCCAATTCTACCCAAAAAGGCATAATGAGGCATAGAGGCTCTGTAAACTAATAAAAGAAGAGAAATCAAAATACCTAATAAAATTCCCTCTGTGATTCCTAAAAAAAGAGTAGCTAAAAAAGTAATTATTAATATTACGAATTCATCTTTTCTCTTTTTATAAAGTCGAATTGCAAACTTGAAATCAACTAGATTTATCACAGCGGTAATGATAATTGAAGCTAGTACTGCCTTTGGTAAAAAATAAAACCAATGGGTGAAAAACATTAATATGATTGCAACAGAGAAGGCTGTGACCATAGCTGCCACTCCTGTTTTAGCTCCAGCTTGATCATTAACTGCAGTTCTTGAAAATCCGCCTGTAGTTGGATAAGATTGAAAAAAAGATCCAATTATATTTGCACTTCCTAAGGCAATAAGTTCTTGATTGGGATCAATAACATAATTCTTATGTTTTTCTTCCATTGTTTTTCCAATAGAAATGGCTTCCATAAATGCAACTAGAGCTAGAGTAAATGCTGTGGGGAAAAGTTTCTTAAGACTCCCTACTTCAAAAGAAGGACTTTGAAATGAAGGAAGCCCTTCAGGGATTACACCAACAACCGAAACACCTTGTTTATCTAATCCATTAAAATAGACCCATAATATTCCTAATATTACAGCGATTAATGCAGAAGGAATTTTACGGTTCAATTTTTTAATCAGTAATATAAATACAAGACTTGTAATACTTATAATAATGGTCATAAAATGTAATGAAGAATTCGAATTAATGAGAGATTGTATGAAAATATGTAATTGATTGCTTTGAGAAAGTTCAATTCCCAGGATATGTTTTAATTGACTTAGGCCAATTATAACAGCAGCTGCTGAAGTGAATCCGATAATTACCGGTTTAGACAAAAAAGAGATAATGAAACCCATTCGAAATAAACCCATAAGTAATTGTATAGCACCAACAAGAAATGCCAGAAAGATTGCCATTAATATGTATTGAGAAGGATCATCGATAGAAAGCGCTCCTAGACCTGTAGCAACTAACAATGAATCCATGGCTACTGGGCCTACTGCCAGCTGTCTAGACGTTCCTAAAAGCGCATATATTATTTGAGGTGTTAAGGCTGCATATAAACCGTAAATAGGTGGAAGCCCAGCAATAAGAGCATATGCCATACCCTGAGGAATCAATAATGCTGCAACAGTAATACCGGCAAATAAGTCTCGTTTTAAAAACCCTGAACTATAGTTCGAGATCAAATTCAAAAAAGGAAAATAATTTTTCAGAAATTTATTTTTTTTAAAAATAAAACAGAAAATGTTAATTTATTAAAAATTATAAATAAACTATTGATATTATTTAAATTGGGTAAAATAAATTGTGAATTAAATCAATAATTTGTGAGAACATCCCTTTAAAATTTGAAAGTTCCAAAAAAACTTAACTACTTTTGAAGTCTAATTTCAATCCCATGGCTCAAAATTTAGTAATTGTAGAATCACCAGCAAAAGCAAAAACAATTGAAAAGTTTTTGGGTAAGGATTTTAAGGTTGCTTCAAGTTTTGGTCATATTTCAGATCTCCCATCGAAAGAACTTGGTGTTGATGTTGAAGGTGATTTTTCTGCTAAGTATGTTGTAAGCAAAGACAAGAAAAAATTAGTCAGTGAGCTAAAAAGTTTAGCTAAAAAATCTGACACAGTTTGGCTTGCGAGTGATGAAGACCGTGAGGGAGAAGCAATTGCTTGGCATTTGGCAAATTTACTTGACTTAAATGAAAAAAACTCTAAGAGAATTGTATTTTCTGAGATAACAAAAAACGCTATAATAAAAGCAATAGAAAAACCACGATCAATTAATTACAACTTAGTTAATGCCCAACAGGCAAGAAGAATCTTGGATCGTTTGGTAGGCTACGAATTATCTCCGGTACTATGGCGCAAAGTAAAAGGAGGATTATCAGCTGGTAGAGTTCAATCTGTAGCCGTTCGTTTAATTGTTGAACGAGAAAGAGCTATTCGAAATTTCAATCCTTCGCAAAGTTTCAAGACTCAAGCCATCTTTTTGACTTCTAAAGGAAAACTAATTCCCTCTCAATTAATAAAGTTATTTAAAGAAAGTGAAGCTGCAAACGCTTTTTTGAAAGAAAATATTAATGCTGAATTTACAATTCAAAAAATCAATAAGAAACCAGCTAAAAAAAGTCCAACAGCACCTTTTACGACATCCACTCTTCAGCAAGAGGCTTCTAGAAAATTATTTTTCTCTGTATCAAAAACTATGACCCTTGCACAAAGACTGTACGAGGCAGGACATATTACATATATGAGAACTGATAGTGTTAATCTTTCGGGTGAAGCACAAAAGCAAATTGCAAATCAAATAACTTTAAACTACGGAGAGGAATATCTTCAGCAAAGAAATTTTAAAACAAAAAACAAAGGTGCACAAGAGGCACATGAAGCCATTAGACCTACAAACTTTTCAAATAGCCGTCTTGATATTGATCGAGATCAAAGCCGATTGTACGACTTAATTTGGAGAAGAACAGTAGCATCTCAAATGAGTGAAGCACAATTAGAAAGAACACAAATTAATATATCTACTAATGCAAATAGTGAATCCTTTGTCGCCAAGGGAGAGGTAATCACCTTTGACGGCTTTTTAAAGCTCTATTTGGAGGGGATGGATGATCAGGATGAAGAAGAGAATCGAATGCTGCCCAGAGTTACTGAAGGGGAGTCAGTATCACTTCAAAAAATGGTTTCTACTCAACGTTTCTCTAGACCTCCATATAGGTATTCTGAAGCTTCTCTAGTTAAAAAAATGGAAGAGCTTGGTATTGGGAGACCTTCTACTTATGCCCCGACAATTTCAACTATTCAAAACAGGAAGTATGTAGAAAAAGGCAGTTCCGAGGGAATTGTAAGAAGATTTGAACAGTTCACGTTAGAAAAGAACAATATTGAAAAAGTGGTGCTTTCCGAAAAAGTTGGAGCCGATAAAGGGAAATTAATTCCAACAGATATAGGAATGATAGTCAACGATTTTTTAGTTGAAAATTTTAAAAATATTTTGGATTTCAATTTTACTGCTGAGGTAGAGCAAAGTTTTGACGATATAGCTAATGGGGGGAAGGATTGGACTGATATGTTAAAGCGATTTTATAATCAGTTTCATTCAACGGTCGAACACGTTAAAGAAAATGCTCAACGTGAATCCGGAGAGCGTACATTAGGCGTTGATCCAAAAACCGGACGACCAGTCAAAGTAAGGCTTGGAAAATTTGGACCAATGGCTCAAATTGGAGATCCGGATGAAGAAGAAAAACCAACCTATGCGAGTTTAGGACCTGATCAACAATTAGAAAATATAACTTTTGAAGAAGTTATGACATTATTTGAAATGCCTAAAACAATAGGCTTCTATGAAGACAATGAAATTGTTGTAAATAATGGTCGTTTTGGGCCCTATATAAAGCATAATGGTATTTTTATTTCTCTACCAAAGGGAACGTTGCCGACAGAACTAGATTTAAATGCTGCAATTTATTTAATAAAAGAAAAACAAATAGCTGACGCACCTGTATACGTATTTAGGGATTTAGCTGTTACCAAGGGAGTAGGTCGATTTGGACCTTTCCTAAAATGGAGTGGGATGTTTATTAATGTCAATAAAAAATATGATTTTGATAATTTAAGTGATGAAGATATAGTCAATTTAATTGAGGAAAAAATCCAAAAAGAAAAAGATAAGGTCCTACATGATTGGAGTGATGCAGGAGTCCGAGTTGAAAAAGCACGTTGGGGGAGACACCATATTATACGTGGAAAACAAAAGGTAGAAATTGGCAAAGAGGTTGATGCTTCAAAGCTTTCACTCGAGGATGCAGAGAAATATCTTGGGAAGATAAAAACAAAATCTAAAAAGAAAGCAGCTAAAAAACGATGAGCCTCGAGTTACTTGTCCCCATAGAAAACGAATCTCTTATCGGTATGTCATTATTCCCCAAGCAAGTTATGGGCAATAATATCGAGTTACATACCGAATCAAAAGGACTACCCGAATTAAAGGGTCTTGATATAGTTATTATAGGGCTAAATGAGTATCGGAATAGTTTTTTTACAAATTCGGAATATGACATTAATGCATTTAGAAAAGAATTTTATGGACTTTATCCTGGTAACTGGTCAGTCAAAATTGCTGATCTAGGAGATTTACCCAAAGGATCTAATATAAACGATACTTATTTTGCGATTAAAGAAATTGGGTATCATTTGAAACAGATGAATATTATTCCAATTTTTATTGGTGGAAGTCATGATATGATATTTCCACTCTATCAGATTTTTCAAGATTTCAAACAATTAGTAAATGTGGTTTCAGTAGACCGATCTTTTGACTTTTCTCAAGAGGATGAGTTAATATCAGGGCGATCATACATGAGTAAAATCATCATGAATAAACCAAATTTACTTTTTAATTATACCAATTTAGGCTATCAAAATTATTATTGTGCTACTGAAGAAAAGGATTTGATGAATAAACTATATTTCGATAACATTCGTTTAGGGGAGGTTTTAAGTAATTTATCCGCCACTGAGCCTGTTTTTAGAGATGCAGATATTGTAGGATTGGATATGAAATGTTTGTCATGGCAGGCTAGTGCAGATCCGTTAAAGGGTCATCCTAATGGGATTGATTCAAGAACAATATGTGCATTGACACGTTATGCTGGGTTAAGTGATCGAGTAAGCTTTATGGGTGTATACGAATTGCCCTCTACTCCAATGATGGATCAACTCTTAGGACAGATGGTTTGGTATTTTATAGAAGGATTCTCTATTCGTTTTAACGAATACCCTGTTGCTGTTAATCAAGGATTTATAAAATATTCAGTTACTTTATCCAATCAAATAATTATATTTTATAAAAGCGAGAAAAGCCAGCGTTGGTGGATAGAATTAACAAATGATTCGCGTTTGAATAATAAAATAAAGAAAGCTACGTTAATAGCATGCACGGAAAATGATTACGAGTCTGCAACTCATGATGTTGTTCCTGAAATATGGTATAACGCGGTTAGAAGAATGCATTAATTGTACAGATTCGTATTTTTTTAATGTTAATTTGAGTAAAGAAGGAAGAAGTTTTTATATATAGTGAAAAAATAACTAGTTTTATGTCCTATTAGAGGTATATACAAGTTCTAATTATAACATTAATGAAAAGATATTTAGTTCTGTTGACCCTAAGCTTGTTTATTGCTTCTTGCGGAAGTAAGAATAGAGGCGAGCTCATCGGTGTTAAACAAAAGAAGTGGTTTGGTGAAAAGCCTTTTGGTATGACTTTAATTGAGGGTGGAGCCTATATCATGGGTAAATCCGATGAAGATATTGCTCAACTCCAAAATGCGCCAGCACGAACCGTAACAGTCCCCTCTTTCTACATGGACGAAACTGAGATTACAAACAGTGAGTATCGTCAATTTGTTTATTGGGTAAAGGATTCTATAGCTCTTTCAATGCTTGCAAGAAAAGCTGATGAACTTGAACTTGGTGAAGATAACAAAGATGGAATAGGTGAATTCGCTTTCCAAGATGCAGATACATCAAAACTTAGTGAATTCCAAAAATACATGCGGTCAAATTATTATGATCTCGATGAAGACCTTTATGCTGGACGAGCATTAAATTGGGATGCAGATTTGACATGGGAGACAGAAGATTATACAGATCAGAATTATGCCGAGGTAATGGATTCATTATATTTACCTCCTGAACAATGGTACAATGGTGAGATAAAACTCGATGTTGCAAAATTAGTTTACTCATATACCTGGTTTGATGCAGAAAGTGCAGCTGCAGAATCTAAAAGAACTAAAAAACAATTTATTGATAGAACTCCTTTTATTAAAAAGGAAGAAGTTCAAATCTATCCGGATACTACGGTTTGGATTAAAGATTTCATGTATTCTTACAATGAACCGATGCATAATGACTATTTTTCGCATCCTGCCTACCAAGATTACCCTGTAGTAGGTGTTTCTTGGAATCAAGCGGTGGCCTTTTGCAATTGGCGAACTAATTTTAAAAATGGTTATCAGAGATCGAAAGGAGACCCGAGCGTTAGTAGGTTCCGTTTACCCAATGAGGGCGAGTGGGAATATGCTGCACGTGGAGGTATACCATCTGGAACATATCCATGGGGTTCTCCATATCTTCTTAATGACAGGGCATGTTTCCTTGCTAATTTTAAACCCTTGAGGGGAGATTACGCTTCTGACCAAGCAGTCTATACAGTTGAAGCAAAATCATATTTACCAAATGACTACAACTTATATAATATGGCTGGTAATGTAGCTGAGTGGACCAATTCTTCACATAATAGTGGAGCTTATGAGTATGTAGCTTCATTGAACCCAAGTATGTCTTTACCTAACGAACCAAAAAAGGTAGTTAGAGGTGGATCATGGAAAGATGTAGCTTACTTTTTAAGAGTCAGCTCAAGGGACTATGAA
>JAQWNN010000026.1 GCA_029268555.1 Flavobacteriaceae bacterium | reverse complement strand
TGTAGGAAAGGTATTTGTGGAAAAACGTTGATGTACTAGGGCTAATCGGGTAACTACAGCAGGATCTTCAAGGTCTTTATAATATCCTTTGATATCTTCTGGAATCAATAAACCTTTATATATCAAGGTGTGAGTTGAGAGGCTAGGCAGGTAAAAATAACTAGCCTCGGAAAGCTTTGATTGTGAAATTGTATGTTCGGATATTTTTCGAGCACAGAATAGTCTTATATTGAACTTATGGTCTGATAAAGATTCAGATCCCCTACCTATAAAAATTTGCATTATTACAGGCTCTGTCAATACAGCTATCGAACCAACTACAGTTCGATCTACAGGCACTTTTCTCCATCCTAAAACCTCCAGGCCTTGTTTTTTTACTTCATTTTCTAAAACACTTATACAGAAACTTCTTTGATTTTCTTTTTTTGGCAAAAAAACCATACCAACGGCGTACTGATGAAGTTCAGGTAATTTAAATTCACATTGTCCTAATAAAAAATCATGAGGAATTTCTATAAGAATACCCGCACCATCGCCAGTTTTACCATCGGCACTCACAGCACCACGATGTTCAAGGCAATCTAGAATATCTAGAGCTTTATGGATTATATCGTTTGTCTTTCTTCCCTTAAGACTGCATATAAATCCTGCACCACAGTTGTCGTGCTCATTATCCGGATCGTAAAGTCCTTGTTTCGCTGGCAGCATAAAAAATGTTTTTGAAGGATTACAAAAATAAGAATCCATTTACATCTACTGCATTAATGCATGATCAAAATACCTCCACTTAATGATTTCGCAATTAAACTTAATATCTAAGCTTGAATTCGTATTTATTAATATAAAAATTGTATAAAAATTAATTTTCACGTCCTTTGTTAGGTAAAATTGAAATCATATTTTGAAATCAAAATATAAAGTTGTTGGGATAATGTCGGGAACTTCTTTGGATGGTTTGGATTTGGTTTGTGCTACTTTTGAAAAAAAGGATGAATGGGAGTTTAAAATTTTAAAAGCAAACACTTATTCATATTCTGCTAAATGGAAAAATACTTTAGCCAAACTATATTACCAAACCCCAAATAAAATTAGAGAGATAGAGTATGAATACGTTCGTTTATTGGCAAGAAATATTCTAGATTTCACAAATGATTTTTATGACATCGATTTTGTAAGTTCTCACGGGCACACTATTTTTCATAAACCAGATCAAGGAATTACATTACAAATCGGAAATACTGCTAATTTATCAACGCTAATAAATCTTCCTGTAATTTGTGATTTTAGAACTCAAGATGTTACCTTAGGGGGGCAAGGAGCACCCTTGGTTCCTGTTGGAGATTTGCATTTGTTTAAGTCTTATTCAGCCTGTTTAAATTTGGGCGGATTTGCAAATGTATCCAAGATTGATCAGAAGAATATTATCGCCTATGATATTTGTGCCTTAAACACGGTTCTTAATAAACTTGCAGGTGAAAAAGGGCTTGAATATGATCCTCAGGGTTCCTTGGCAAAATCAGGAAAAAAAATCCCAAAACTTTTTAAGGCTCTGGAATCATTGGACTATTACACTAAAAAATTTCCTAAATCACTTGGGATTGAGTGGGTGTCCCAAGAAATTTTTCCAATCTTCGAAAGATTTAATGATGAGGCTCTTGAGGATCGTATTCATACTTATAACCATCACGTAGGAAAACAAATTGGGAAAATTTTTTCAAAAAATGACAAAGTTCTTTTAAGTGGCGGTGGTACAAAAAATATATTTTTGATTTCCCTTTTAAGGCTTTACAGCGATGCCAATTTTATCATTCCTAATTCTGAAATCATCGATTTTAAAGAAGCTTTAATTTTTGCATTTCTTGGGATTTTACGATTTCAAAAAAAAATTAATTGTTTATCCTCTGTTACAGGAAGTTCAAGGGACCACTGCAGCGGTAAGATATTTTATCCAGGGAAATGAAATAAGCGTCAGGGATTTTTATACTTTAGCCACAAAGCAAAATTGAATTAATGGAATCAATTATCATCTTAATATTTGTCTTGGGCTACCTAGCTATAACACTCGAGCATAATTTAAAAGTAGATAAATTGATTCCAGCTTTGGGGATGATGACACTAATGTGGGCAATTATCTCTTTAGCCCACCTACCTGTTTTTGAAGTAAATACTGAACTTAAGGAACTTGAACCATCTAATTTAAATACGATCTTATTACATCATCTTGGGAAAACCGCCGAAATAATAATTTTCCTTCTTGGAGCTATGACAATAGTCGAAATTATCGATTATTTCAACGGTTTTTACACCATTAAAAATTTCATAAGAACAAGAAGCAAAAAAGGTATACTTTGGATTTTTGGGATACTATCATTTATTTTATCAGCTATTATTGATAATCTCACAGCGACTATTGTTTTGATTACCATTTTACAAAAAGTAATTCATAACCGTGAAACAAGATTGTGGTTTGCAGCTCTTATCGTTATTTGTGCCAATGCTGGAGGGGCTTGGTCTCCTATTGGAGATGTTACCACTACAATGCTTTGGATTGGAGACAAGGTAACCACATTTAAATTGATCAGTTATGTACTCATTCCATCAATCATTTGTTTTATATTGCCCGTTGTCATTGCAACTTTTCTTCCCGCCTTTCAGGGCGAGATTCACGAAATAGAAGAGGATCCAAATATTGAGATTCACAAGCGAGGTGCAACTATGCTTTACTTAGGTCTTTCTGCTATAATTTTTGTGCCAGTTTTTAAAACACTGACACATCTTCCTCCCTATGTAGGAATGATGTTATCTCTTGCAATTGTAGCAACATTTGCTGAAATTTTTAGTAAAGCAAAAATTAATATTACTTCTTTCGATGAAGAAAGTGACGCCAATCAAACAGCAAGCCCTGTGCATCGATCTCTTTCAAAAATCGAATTACCAAGTATTTTATTTTTCTTTGGAATTTTGTTGGCTGTAGCTGCTCTAGAATCATTGGGGTTGTTATTTAATTTTGCAGAAGGATTAAATCATACCATACCAAATACAGACATAGTAATTGCTTTTTTGGGAGTTATTTCAGCAATTATCGATAATGTTCCTTTAGTAGCAGCCAGTATGGGAATGTTCTCTATGGGGGCAGATGATCCCGTTTGGCACCTAATAGCTTATTCAGCTGGAACTGGGGGTAGCATGCTAATTATTGGTTCTGCTGCAGGTGTTGTGGCAATGGGAATGGAAAAAATTGATTTTTTTTGGTATTTAAAAAAGATTACTTGGTTGGCTTTTATAGGTTTTTTAGGTGGTTTTATTACCTTAATTTTTATTCGTGACTTTTTAATAATTACCGAGGTATAGAATTTTTTGTTCAAATTTTCGTTCAAACTATATAAAAGAATTTGTAGCCTATGATAACCTTTTATTTTCAAAACCCAACTCCCTTACAAACAGAAAAGACTCTCTCTTTACTTGAGCTTATAAAAAATGGAGGTCTTGGAGGTCAGCTCATTATTGGTATCCTGTTTGTATTACTATTAATAGTAACTTATATCTATTTTGAAAGATTATTTGCTATACTATCAGCAGTAAAAGTAACCCCTAACTTTATGCCTCAAATTCGTTCGTTTGTTATGAATGGAAAACTAGACGGAGCCCAGCAATTATGTATTCAAGAAAATGTTCCTGTAGCGCGTTTAATTTCAAAAGGACTTTCTCGAATTGGTCGCCCTCTGGATGATATAAATACCGCAATAGAAAATGCTGGACGACTGGAAGTGTATCAGTTAGAAAAAAACATTAGTATTTTAGCTACGATCTCGGGTGCAGCACCAATGTTAGGCTTCTTAGGGACAGTGATTGGAATGATTCTCTCTATTTTTGAAATTTCAAATGCTGGAGGTAACATAAATATGCAACTTCTAGCAGACGGACTTTATACCGCAATGACTACTACCGTAGCTGGATTAATCGTTGGAATAGTTGGATACATATGTTATAATCATCTGGTAGTAAAAATTAATAAAGCCGTTTATCAAATGGAGGCTTCTAGTTTAGAGTTCTTAGACGTACTCAACGAACCTGCTTAAGTCATGAAACTCAAAGGTAGAAATCAAATTAAACCTGAATTCAATATGTCGTCAATGACGGACGTTGTCTTCTTGTTATTGATTTTTTTTATGATAGCTTCTACCCTAGCAAAGCAATTAAATACCATTGAAGTAAAATTACCTCAGGGTGAAGGCAAAACTGAAAACCGAAATACAGTTGCAGTGACAATTACCGATAGAGGAAGATTTTACATCAATGAGGATAGAGTTCCTAAAAATAGTTTGGAAACACGATTGATCAATTCTCTGGGGAACGGAACAATACCTTCAATTGTTTTGAGAGCTGAGCAAAAAGTAGCCATCCAAGAGGTTGTCTATGTAATGAACATCGCAAATAAAAATGGGATTAAGGTCGTATTGGCTGTTGAAACTCCTTAGTCAGTCGAGATGAAAATACTGGATACACCACATAAAAAAAAATCAGCCGGACTTACTGCAATCATTGGAGTTCTTCTTTTGCTTCTATTTTTTATTTTGGGGCTTACTTATTACGATCCACCTGTAAGTTATGGAATGGAAGTTAATTTTGGCACCTTAACACAAGGTAGTGGTAATGTCCAGCCTATAAAAAGTACCCAAACTATTAAGCAAGCTGAAGAAAAATCGATAAAAGTTGAGGAAAAAGAGGAATCTACTCCATCCGAGGAAAGTATTCCAGAACCCGTTAAAGAGGTAATTACAGAAAAAAAATCTAGCGTATCAATTCCTGAGAAAATAGAGAAAAAAAAATCCTTACAACCAATAACTGAAAATAAGGAAATTCAATCAAAACCAGAACCTGTTAAGGAGGTTCCAAAAGTTTCTGAAGTTACCAAAAGTATGGTTTCAAATTTATTAAAGAATAAAACCCAAGAAGGTGATGACATACAAGGCGAAGGAGATGATTTAATCCAAGGGGATAAAGGTAAAATGGTGGGTAATCCTTACTCTAGTAGTTATTATAACAATTTGGGTCTAGGTGGTGAAGGAAAAGAATACGGCCTCAACGGAAGAAACCTTCAAACCAATGGTAAGGTTGAGCAAGAATGCAATCAGGAAGGTACAGTTGTGGTGCGTATCACAGTAAATAATAAAGGTGAAGTAATCCAAACGGAACCAGGAGTAAAGGGGAGTACAAATACCCATCCATGTCTACTGGAGCCGGCGCGAAAAACAGCTCTACTTCACAAGTGGTATGCAGACAGTAAAGCACCAAGGGAACAAATCGGCTTTGTAGTCATTAAATTTAAATTAGGAGAATAAGTATTGAAAACATACCAAGAAACTTTAGATTGGATGTTTTCAAAACTTCCAATGTATCAAAGAGAAGGTAAAGCAGCCTATAAGCCTGGTATGGGAAGTATGTTGAATCTAGATACTTATCTAGGTAGGCCACATAAATCTTTTAAATCAGTTCATGTTGCAGGAACTAATGGAAAAGGATCCACCTCCCATATGATAGCTTCAGTTTTACAAAGCGCCGGATATAAAGTAGGACTTTATACCTCACCACATTTACTAGATTTTAGAGAACTAATTAAAATTAACGGAGAACTGATAGGGAAAAAAGATGTAATTAAGTTTATAACTCAACACCAAAATTATTTTCAGCTTAAAAGGACATCTTTTTTTGAAATGACAGTAGGAATGGCGTTTAGTTACTTTAAATCTGCTAAAGTTGATTATGCAGTTATCGAAGTTGGATTAGGAGGACGTTTAGACGGAACTAATGTTATTACACCTGTACTTTCTGTAATTACAAATATAGGATTAGATCATATTGAATTTTTAGGTACATCTCGCCCCCAAATTGCCATTGAGAAAGCAGGAATAATTAAACCCTCAATACCAGTTGTTATTGGAGAAAAGGATGAAGAAACTCAATTCGTTTTTGAGAAAATAGCCAAGTTGAATTCTGCACCTTTATATTTTGCTGAATCTCTTCATATGGAATGGGAAACTGATTTAAAAGGAGGTTATCAAGTTAAAAATTTACACACGGCTTTAACAGCCTTAAATCATCTGTCAGACAAAAAAATAGATAATAAATCGATTAAACAAGGTTTCAAAAATGTAATTTCAAATACAGGGATTCAGGGACGTTGGCAATTCATTTCAGAAAAGCCAAAAATTTTATTAGACATAGGGCATAATAAGGAGGGAATTTCTTTGATCGTAGAACAATTACAAAATTTGACTTTCAATAATTTACACATTGTATTAGGATTTGTAAAAGGTAAAAATGTAAATGAATTGATTTCACTTTTTCCCGAAAAAGCTTCAATTTACTTATCTACCCCAAAAATCCAACGGGGATATCCTTTAGAAATTCTAAAAGCTGATTTGAAGGATAGTAAACGTAAAATCAACTATTTTGATACAGTCGTAGAATCCTTCCAATATGCTAATTCTAAAGTCTATAAGAATGATCTGGTATTGGTATGTGGCAGTACTTTTGTAGTTGCAGAGATTTTATCCTTCTTAAAGGACGAAAAGCTTTAAATTATAGTCATCAATAGTAGTGAATTAGTTGAGATATTTTATATTTGCCATCTCAATTTAATACTATGGGCGCTTAGCTCAGTTGGTTCAGAGCACCTCGTTTACACCGAGGGGGTCGGGGGTTCGAATCCCTCAGCGCCCACACACTTAAAAGAGATATATAACCTATATCTCTTTTTTTATACTTATTATTCGCTAAATTTTTTAATCTGAGATTAATTATCTAGTGTAGATCTATAAAATTTATTTTTTGTCTTTAGGGATAATAATTTAACAGAAATTTATAGTTCTTCCATGTAACTATTCGAGTTTTGAATAGTCTTATTAAATAGAATTAGTTTAAGTAATCTACCCTATTTATTTTCATTATGATGATTAGTTGATATTGTTTGTAAAATCCTTTTGGATATAGGGTAGATTTTTTCTCTCAATTTTTCTTAGATTTAAAAACGATATATTTAAATAAAATTTATTCATTGAAAAAAATTGGAGTTACTGATCGCCTATCTTTCTTAATTATAGGGTTTTTTTATAGTTCGACATTACTAGTTGGATATCTCAATATTTCAGATCTTAAAACTAAAGAAGAGAAAGAACTCGCCAATTCCAAAAAACTAATCCATTTAGTACTAATAAAGTTTCAGTCCTCAATGAGCTCAAATGATTTACAATTGATTTCTGATGGTGCTTATAGTTTGCAACAAATCGACGGGGTAGAAGAACTTAATTTTGGGATAAATACTTCACCAGAAGGACTCAATAAAGGTTATACTCATAGTCTAACTATGAAGTTTAATAAGGCAGAAGACAGAGATAGTATATACCTGCCACATCAGATTCATCAAAAATTCGTAAAATTATTTGTACCCTTTACAGAATCGGTATTAGTATATGACTATTGGGAGTAAAATAAGTCTAGGCACCGATTAACTTTTTAATCTTCGCCTGCTCTTCTTCTGCCAATTCTAGGTCAACAAGAATTCTTCCACTGTGTTCGTCCATAATGATTTTACTTCTTGAGGCAATCTCAAGTTGCGTTTGAGGTGGTATAGAAAAGTAAGAACCTCCTGATGCTCCTCTTTCAACGGGGACAATAGCTAAACCATTTTTGACATTACTTCTTATGCGTTTATATGCTGTAATAAGTTTTTCTTCAATCTGTTTTTCAAATTCAGAGGATTTTATCTGAAGTATGTCTTCTTCTTTATGGGTCTCTTTTAAAATGGCATCTAATTCATCTTTCTTTGCTTTCAGATGAGCATTTCGCTCTTCTAGTCGCTCATTGATTTCATTTTGAGCTTCTTGTTTTTGTTCTATCCGAGCTTTAGATTCTTTAATCTTCTTCTCTGCTAATTGTATCTCAAGTTCTTGAAATTCTTGTTCCTTTACAATTGAGTTGTATTCTCTATTATTACGAACATTTTTAAGTTTTTCTTCGTATTTTTTGAGCAATTCTTTAGCTGTTTCAATAGTTTGTTTGTGATCTAAAATTTGATGCTCATCTTCTTTAATTTCCGTTTGAACTTTATCTAATCGTTCATTAAGACCCGAAATTTCATTATCCAAGTCTTCAACTTCTAAAGGAAGCTCTCCTCTCAAATTCTTAATTTCATCAATACGAGAATCAATTAATTGTAAGTCATAAAGAGCTCTCAATTTTTTTTCGACAGATAATGGTTTCTTTTTGGACATAATTAAAAATAGTTAACAGGATTAGTTTTTGAACGTGATAAAACGACTGCAAAACTAGGCATTTTTTTGATAAGATAATCAAATATCAGTTTTTTGGTAAACTGCTCACTTTCATAATGTCCAACATCTATAAGTAATAAATCTTTTTCTCCCTCATAAAATTGATGGTACTTAAGGTCTGCAGTAATAAATGCATCCGCATTTTGTTGCTTAGCATCAGTTATCGCAAAACTTCCAGACCCTCCTAAAACGGCAATAGTTTTAATATCTTTTCCGATCAAAGGACTGTGGCGTATAGATTCAGGATTAAATTTATTTTTAATAAAACTTAAAAATTCATCTTCTTTCATTGGCTTATTTAGTGTACCTATTCTTCCCATACCTACACTAGATAAAGTATTGTCAAGGGTATAAATTTCATAAGCAATAGTCTCATAGGGATGGGCCTCTATTAAAGCATTTTCAATAGAATTTTTCAAGTGTGATTCAAAGACTACTTGAATTTGTACTTCACTAATTTGTTTTTTTTCTAGGGGCTTTCCAAGATGGGGATTACTAGAATCTTTTCCTCTAAATCGTCCTGTCCCTTCCAAAGTAAAACTACACTCTGTATAATTACCGATTGCTCCTGCACCTGCCTTATGTAGTGCGTCAAGGATAGCATCACTCTGCTCTGAAGGGACATAGGTACTTAGTTTTTTTATTCCTGAAGGTTTAGGGATTAATACCTTACTACTGACTACACCAATTTTATCTATTAGTATTTTATTTACCCCTTCAGGGTGATTATCTAGACGCGTATGAAGAGCGAAAATAGCAATGTTATTTCGAATAGCTTTTATTACTACTTTCTCTACATAATTTCTACCAGTTATTTTTTTTAATCCTGAAAAAATTATGGGGTGAAAACACACAATCAAATTGCATTTTTCCTTTATTGCTTCATCCAATACTTCTTCTATACAATCTAAACTTACAAGAATTCCAGTACACTTTTTTGAAGCGTCCCCAACTAAAAGACCTACATTATCAAAATCTTCCGAATAGGCAGCAGGCGCCCATTGATCCAATAAATTAATTATGTTTTTTATCGTTGACATAGAACCAGTAAGAGACAAATATAATATTTATCTTCATGGGCATGAATAAGTGGCGAATTTTACTCTTTCCTTTTAGTCTTATTTATAGAATAATTACCATAATTAGAAACAAATTATTTGATTGGGGTATAATACCGATTCATCAAATCCAACTTTCCAGTATTGGAGTGGGAAATTTATCAGTTGGAGGAACTGGAAAATCAGTTTTCATAGATTTTCTCATCACAAATTTTAAAAAAGAGTATGATATTGCCGTATTGAGCAGAGGTTATGGGCGAAAAACCAAAGGAGTCCTTGTTGCTGATCAAATTAGTTCTTCAGCTACAATTGGTGATGAGCCATTTCAATTTTTTTCGAAACACAAAGATGTTCAGATTGTAGTAGCTGAACGGCGCTTGAAAGCGATTAAAAGATTGACCCAAATGAATCCTAAATTAGAACTTTTATTGTTAGATGATGTGATGCAACATCGTTATGTTTCTCCCTCCATTTTAATTTTAACTACCACATACGATAAACCCTATTTTTCAGATAAGCTATTGCCAGTTGGAAATCTTAGAGAAATAAAATCTGGCGCTAAAAGAGCGGAGATTATTTTAGTTACAAAATGTCCTGATCAATTATCAGAGGATAAGATTAAAGTAATTTCAGAAAAACTTAACCTCACCTCTATTCAACAACTATTTTTTACAAAAATTAAGTACAGTCCAATTATTCAAAATGAGTTAGTAAATATTAAATTAAAAAACATAAAAGAGCATTTTGTTCTAGTAACTGGAATTGCTGACCCTGATCCTTTGGTAAAATATTTTAAGACAAAGGGATTGATTTTCACACATCTCAAATTTTCAGACCACCATTACTTTTCTGCAAATGATTTAGAAAAAATTAACAAAACACGAAAGAGTAGTAAAGTTATAACTACTGAAAAGGATTTTACTCGCCTAGCTTCATTAATAGAAAAGGAATCTTTGTTTTACATTCCAATAGAGATGGAATTTCTTAATCTCGAGATGGAAATAAAATTTATGGATTACTTAAAGAAAAAAATTCAAATCAATTAAGCGATATGCTTGTGTGCTTTGTAAGAAGATCTTACCAAAGGTCCACTTTCAACATGTCTGAACCCAAGGTCTAAAGCAAAAACCTCTAACTTTTTAAAAACATCGGGAGTAATAAATTGCTTAACTGGTAGATGTTTTTTGCTAGGTTGTAAATACTGACCAATAGTAACAACATCAACATTAGCTTTTCTCAAATCATGAAGCGATTCCATGATTTCGTCTTCTTTTTCACCTAAGCCTAACATAATTCCAGATTTAGTTCTTTCAATTCCAGCTTCTTTCAAATAGCGAAGTACTTCAAGACTAGTGTCATATTTGGCTTGAACACGTACTTTTCGCGTTAATCTTCTAACGGTTTCAATATTATGTGAAACTACCTCTGGTGCAACCTTGACGATTCGATCAATATTTCTAGTGTTTCCTTGGAAGTCAGGAATTAGTGTTTCCATTGTTGTTTTGGGACTTATTCTTCTCACTGCATTAACTGTTTCTGCCCATATAATAGAACCCATATCTTTAAGGTCATCACGATCTACTGAAGTAATAACAGCATGCTTGATATTCATTATTTTAATAGAATTGGCAACCTTCTCAGGTTCAGCCCAATCCACTGCATTTGGTCTTCCAGTTTGGACTCCGCAGAAACCACATGAACGAGTACAAATATTTCCTAAAATCATAAAAGTAGCTGTTCCTTCTGCCCAACATTCTCCCATATTTGGGCAACTTCCTGAGGTACAAATCGTATTTAATTTATATTTATCTACAAGGCCTCTAAGTTCAGTATATTTTTTTCCTGTAGGGAGCTTAACACGAATCCAGTCTGGTTTTTTTTGATGCTTTATTTCTTTTTCTTGTACCTCCATCTTCCTTCCTTTTGTACAAAGATACAAACTCTTCTCTATAGACTCAAAAGATAAAAGAGGGTAAATCCAGTTAAGAATAAAATTCCAACTATACTTAGAAAGCGTAAGCCTCTTTTTGGCTGATATTTTTTTGGCATAGCTTTACTGATAACTAATCGATAATTTAAAAAAGAATAAAGAGGTGCAGTTATAAACGATAAAACGGTAGCAATTTGAACCAACTGTCCCATTTCAGAGAGAAGAAAAAGAAAAATTGCTGCAGTTCCTAGGGTAAGGATTACCATCCAGGGGAAATAATAATTTTTTTCTTTATGAAATAGTAATTGGATCGTTCTGGACATCGCTCTAGGAGAGGCGTCCAAAGTAGTTAGGGTAGTACTTAACATGGTTGTAAATGCTGCAATCCCAATAATACCATAAGCTGCTTGACCTAAGTTGGAAGTATAGAGTTGAATGAGTTGTTGTGCAAAGACGCCACCTTGGTTTGAAAATTGGGAACCTGAGCCGAACATCACTAGTGCACCTAAACCTAAAAAACAAAGTGCTAATATAATAGTAGTTATATAGCCGACATTGAAGTCAAATAGGCTCTCTTTTAACGAACTATTTGTTTGGGTTTTATTTTTTTCAATCGTCCAAATCGAATGCCAAATTGAAATGTCAAGTGGAGCAGGCATCCAACCTAAAAAGGCTATTAAGAATAGCAGGCCAGAGGATTCTGGAAAAACTTGTTGGAAAGAAAGAGGAGTCTCATTTTTTAACAAAGCAACACTTACAGCTAAGACGCTGCTGATAGCTAACACTACCATAATTACTTTGATCAACTTATCAAGCCATTGATATTTACCAAGAACAAGAATTACACTACATAACAGGGTAATAACAATCCCCCAGATAACAATATTGGAAGTTAATCCAAATAAAGTGGAGGCCAGACCTGCAGTAACTATTGTGACTGCACTTTGAATGGTGAACATCGTCGCAATATTTAAAATAAAATATGCCCACAGATAACCCCTCCCTAATTTATAGTATCCATCTAATAGAGTCTCTCCTGTGGCTTGGGCATAACGAGGGCCATATTGAAAAAAAGGATATTTAAATAAATTAATTAGTAAAAGAGCCCACACTAGTCCCCAACCAAAATCTGCCCCAGCACGAGTAGATTGTACTAAATGAGAAACACCTATAGCGGCTCCCGCAAACAAAAGTCCTGGGCCTAATTTGGATAAATTAAACTTACTCACGATCTAATTTGTTAGCTAACATTTTTTTTGCTCTAAAGAGCTTAACCCTAACTGTAGAGGAAGGTTCATCTAAAGTTTTTTCAATCTGCTTAAGTGATAAATCATCAAAATAGCGCAGTTTTAGAATAGTTCGGTATTCTTTTTTTAAAGATTTAATTTGAATCAAAACATGATCTAAGTTTTGACTGGAAATCAGAAGTTCTTCTGGAGAGGGTTCGAAGCTATATATTTCACGAGAATTAAAATCAGAAACTTGATCGGTGTTTTCAGAATGTTTTTTTGAACTTCGAAACTTATCGATATGATGATTTTTTGCAATGGTCATTACCCATGAAGCAAAGGCCAGCTTATTATCAAAACTTTCAATTCGATCAAATGCCTTTGAGAATGTTTCAACGGCTAACTCTTCTGCTTTATTAGGATCTGAAGTTCTAGATATTAAAAATGCATAAACAGGATCCCAATATTTATTGAAAAGTGTATTGAAAGCAATTTGGTCATTTGCTTTTGCTTTTTCAATAACTTCTTTTTCCCGATACATTAAATCGCGTAATTACTTAATTGTTGAAAGCAGCTGTGTTTTTGCACTCTGTTTCCTCAGGCATTTTACCACACAGACCACATGGTTGATTATCTTTATTTAAAAAGGGACTTTGACTTGCACAGGTGCCTGCAAATTCTCCATTTTTTTTAGCCCATATTTTAATTGAGATCCCAGCAACCGCAAGAAATAAAAGACCAAAAGTGATTAAAAATAATTCCATGAATTTGTAATTGTTTTACAAAAATACTAATCTTTATTTGAATCTAGTTTGAGAAACATATTTGTAATTAAATAATGACAAATGAATGTTCTTTAGAAAATCTGCTAATCAGATTTAATTGACCCGAGATAATTTTATTTATTCCATTTATTATTGATGATATATGGTGAGTTGACTTATTGTCAACTTTGGATGGCGTTTAAAAAAAACTCAAATCGTGCTTTCCAGATATAACTTATAAAATAAAAACCAAACGCAAGTCCAATGATAAACTTTAGAAAAACACCAGATAAAAAGCCAATTAAAGATCCCATAGCAGCTTTTAGAGCACCTTTTTTATTGTTTTTGTTTACAATAAGTTCTCCTAAAAAAGCACCTAAGAAAGGACCAATTAATAGGCCAAAAGGCCCTAAAAATAATATCCCAACCAATAGTCCTAATGAAGCCCCGTATGTACTTCCTTTCCCCCCACCAAATTTTTTTGCTCCAATAATTGGGATGAAAATATCTAGTAAAAAAATAAGTAGTGCAATCGAAAAACTAATTATAAGAAAACTAGTCGAAATACTAATATATGACACAAAACTCAGTGTAAAAAGACCAATCCATGAGGTCATTGGCCCAGGAATAATTGGAAGAAAACTACCTACTATTCCAAGTAATATAAAAAACCCTGCCAAGCAAATCAAAAGGAGATCCATAAGCTTTATTATTGATTTAGATTAGTAAAATAAGGCATGTTAAGGCCGAAAATAAATAAAAATTGTAACTTTATTTAATAATTTTAAACAAATGCAAGCCTTTTCAAAACTCACTACTTTATCTTTTGTTTGTGTAATTTCATTTCTATTAACAGGCTGTCATTTTTTTGAATCCACAAAGGTTTCAAGTCAAGAAATTGAGACTGCATCTAAGTGGTCTTCTAATGATATAGGACCATCTTTTGATGCATGTGACAATCTTGAAGGGGAGGGATTATCAAATTGTTTCGAGGACATTATATCGTCTACCTTAATAGAATATTTCACCAGTTCAATCCTTGAGTCAAATAGTAGTATTGAGGAAGAATTGACCCTAGTGATTAAAATAGACCAAGAAGGTAATATTTCATTTGGAGATCTGGATTTTTCGAATAATTTAATAGATGCTATTCCCGATATAGAAAATATTTTTTCAGAAGCAATTTATCAACTTCCACAGGCCAAGCCAGCAATTAAATCAAATGTGGGAGCTTTCGTAGCTACGCAATTCCAACTACCAGTTATCATTTCAGCTCAGCAGCCAAACTAATGCAGGAAGAGCAAATTATCTTAGGTGTTGATCCCGGAACAACAATTATGGGTTTCGGCATAATAGCTATAAATAAAAATTCTATGAGGATGATTCAAATGCATGAATTACATCTCAAAAAATATGATAATCATTTTCTAAAGTTGCATCACATCTTTAAACGAACCATTGAATTAATTGACGAGTATAATCCTGATGAAATGGCCCTTGAAGCCCCTTTTTTTGGAAAAAATGTGCAGTCCATGCTCAAATTAGGAAGAGCTCAAGGAGTTGCCATGGCAGCAGGTTTATCTAGAGAATTGACTATCACAGAGTATTCTCCTAAAAAAATTAAAATGGCAATTACTGGAAATGGTAATGCCTCGAAAGAACAAGTAGCAAAAATGCTTCAACAGCTATTGAAAATAAAAACCTTACCAAAAAATTTAGATGCTACTGATGGTCTAGCTGCAGCTGTATGTCATTATTACAACATGGGTAAACTAAATACTAAAAAAAGTTATAAAGGATGGAGCGCTTATGTAAATCAAAATCCCAAGAAAATCAATTCTTAAATTTGGGCAGTTAAAATGTCAAATCTTTACTTTCATTATCCATTTTGTAAACAAGCGTGCCATTATTGTAATTTTCATTTTTCCACAAATTCTAAAAATAAAGACACTTTATGGGAAACGATGAAAAAGGAATTGGTATTAAGGTCTAAAGAAATTAGTGAACCTATTGAAAGTATATATTTTGGAGGGGGTTCACCTTCTTTATTAAGCCCCAAAGCAATTGGGGATTTAATTAAACTGATAAAATTACATTTAAAGTTAGAAGATCATCTTGAGGTAACACTAGAGGTTAACCCCGATGATGTAACTGCGGACTATTTAAGTGGTCTAAAAAAAGC
>JAQWNN010000025.1 GCA_029268555.1 Flavobacteriaceae bacterium | reverse complement strand
TTGTCAATTTAATTTTTAGTTGTTCGCTCATATCAATTCATTTCTGATAGCTGTGAAATACAGTAATCAACCTCTTTGATTAAACTATTTATCTTAGCTTTCGTTTGCTTTTTTCCTTCATTACTGCCTAATAAGTTATTTGCAATTTTAAGAGATTTATTCTCTTCTTTAAAGTTTTTAATTTGGTCTTCAAGTAGCTCTTTTTGTGAATCCAAAAGCTTATTTTGCTCTTTTAGTGTTTGTAAATCAAGATGATTATCTTTTAGCTTATTAAGCAGGATAATGATCTTTGACTCTAAAAGTGATATGTCTGAAGAATTAATTGCCATATTGAAAATTAATACAATAACTTACTATTGTAAATTTATAGAATCTTTTCTTATTGAACTTACACACTACGACTGTTTTAGATGATTTAATTTCATAGCACATTTAGATTTTAAAATTAGATTAAAAAAAAATTCATTTTTATATTGCAGACTATGCCAACTAACATTCGAAATCTAGTTCTTAGGTTATTATTGTTTTTTTGTGGGTTACCTTATGTTATATTAAGTCAACAAATTAATGAGTGGGTACCACCCTTAGATATCCCTCTTCAGCTCTCTGGAACTTTTGGAGAGTATAGAAACAATCATTTTCATGCAGGTATTGATATTCGTACACAGGGAAGACAGGGATTAAAAGTTAAAAGTATTCAAAACGGATGGATTAACAGGATTCGAGTAAGTACAAGCGGATACGGAAAAGCCCTCTATATCCAACACTACGATGGAACTACATCAGTGTATGCACATCTCAAAAAATTCGCTCCCAAAATTGAGGCATATATAAAAGAAAAGCAGTATGAAAAGGAATCGTATACCATCCAAACATTTCCAAAATCGGAAGTTTTGAAAGTTAAAGCAGGAGAGTTAGTTGGATATTCAGGAAATACAGGCGGATCTAATGGTCCCCATTTACATTTTGAGGTAAGAAATTCAAGTAGTCAAAATCCTATTAATCCAATGGATTACACTCTTGAAATTAAAGATAGTCAGCGACCTCAAATTCAAAATTTTTATCTCTATAGCGGAATTAATCTCGACAGTAAAAGGAAAGAATATCCTCTCATAAGAAAAAACGATAGTGTATATACTACAGCTGGAATACATTCAGGAGGGAAGGTCAACATAGGAATGCATTTGTTTGATCGGCAAGATTTATCATATAATAAAAATGGAATTTATAAAGCCACTATTCGACTGAATGGAGTTCTTGTATTTGAGTATAGAATGGATAAAATAACATTCAACGATTCTAAATTCATCAACCTCTTAATTGATTACAAAGAGTATGCTCAAAAAAAGAAAAGAATTCAACGTTTTATTTCTCATCCAGCTCAAAAAGTAAGTTTTCTGAAGGAGACTAAATCCAATGGTGAAATGAAAATCACCGCTGGAAAGTCCTATCAAATATTAGTTGAAGTGAGTGATTATAATGGAAACATAAGTTATATAGAAGCCTACATTACAGGAACAGAGCGAACTGAAATAGTGTCTCCAAAAAAAGATTTTCTTGATCCTAAAAATGATCATTCATTTGATTTTGAAAACAAAACGGTATACTTTCCTAAAAACAGTTTCTTCGAATCGATCCCATTGCTTGTTGAAAATCGTGAAGAAAAACTTTTCGTAGGGGAAAATAATTATCCTCTTCAAAAATCTTTTGAAGTTCGTTTTAAAATTCCTAATCAAGACAGTTTAATAACAAGTCAATCTTTTATTGCAATGCTTAATTCAAAAGGAGATCCTTACTTTTTAAGTAATCAAAAAAAAGAGGGGGAATGGGTTGGGAAATCAAAAACATTTGGAACTTTTATAATCAGTCGTGATAGTCTAGCTCCAACTATCAAACCATTAAATTTTAAAAATGATCAATGGTTAAGTTCTTCTAAATACTTAAAAGTAAAGTTGACAGACGATTATTCTGGAATTAAATCTTTTAGGGGAGAAATTAATGGAAGGTGGATTCTTCTAGAACACGAACCTAAAAACAACTCTTTAATTTATGATTTTAATGATTTATCTTTCGATGAATCCTTACATCAATTGAAAATAGAAGCTGAGGATGCGGTTGGCAATTTGACTAAGCTAGAACTAAAATTCTATAGAAAATCAGAAAAAACAGAGAATACCAAAAATATTAAATAGAGTAATTAGAAATCTTTGAGCACTTGAATCAAGTAGTCAACTTCCTTTTTTGAGTTTAGGATTGAAAACGAAAAACGTAAAGAAGGCCAATCTTCAAGTTGTTCAGAACGAACATATTTGAGTACATGAGAGCCAGATTGACTTCCAGATTGACATGCACTTCCTTTAGAACAGGCGATTCCGTTTAAATCCAGATGGAAATCAAGCATCAATGACTTATCCTTTGGTATTGGTAAAGCTACATTAACCAAAGTATAAGTACTTTTTGAAAGATCATTACACATCCCATTAAACTTAACTGTTGGAAATAAAGAAGTAATTTGATCGATAAAATAAGTTTTGACTTCTAATACTTTTTGCCTTTCAATATCTAGATTTTCATAAGCCAATTCTAAAGCCTTGCACATTCCAACTATGTTATGAACTGATTCAGTACCTGCACGCAGTCCACGTTCTTGAGCTCCTCCATGTATGAAAGGTTGTAATCCAGAATTTTTTCTTACAAATGAAAAGCCCACACCTTTAGGCCCATGAAATTTGTGAGCTGCAGCAGATAAAAAATCAATAGGAAGTGATTCCATGTCGAATGTAAAATGTCCTATACCCTGGACAGCATCAGTATGAAAAAAAGCTTCATATTTATGGCATAGATTACCAACTTTCACCAAATCGAGCATATTTCCAATTTCGTTATTTATGTGCATTAAGGAAACTAAGGTTTTGCTCTCATCATTTTTAAGTAACGATTCTAAATCGTCCAGATCAATAACACCATTTGAATCTATTTTTACATAAGATATTTTAATTCCCAATAATTTATCTAAAGCATCCATCGCATGCAAAATTGCATGGTGCTCAATTGGAGAAGAAATAATTCGTTTAACACCTAGATCTTTTACTGCACAATGAAGTATCATATTATCTGACTCAGTTCCTCCTGATGTAAAAATGATTTCATTTGGGACAGCATTTATTTGCTTAGCAATTACTTTTCGAGCTGTTTCTATGTGCGTTTTTGCTTTTCTACCATACGCGTGAGTTGAAGATGGATTTCCAAAACAATCTTCCATTACGTCAGAAATAGTTGTGATCACTTCCTTTCTTATTGGAGTTGTTGCCGCATTATCAAAATAGATGTTCATTTTAAATAGAGCTTAATTAGGGTTCAAATAATTTGAATGTTGAAGTAATAATTTTAATACACTCTACAAGTTGATCTTCATTTATCATCAAAGGAGGTGCAAAACGAATGATATTTCCGTGTGTCGGTTTTGCCAACAAGCCTTTTTCCTTAAGCTTTAAACAAATATTCCATGCTGTATTGCTTTTTTGACTATCGTTGATTACTATTGCATTGAGCAATCCTCTACCACGAACTCTCAAGACTATATAACTCTTTTCAATGTAAGCTTGCATTTCTAACCTAAAGAGCTCTCCAAGCCTTCGAGCATTTTGTGTTAACTTTTCATCACGTATAATTTCAAGAGCTTCCATTGCAACAGAACATGCCATTGGGTTTCCGCCAAAAGTGCTTCCATGTTGTCCTGGTTGAATAACATCCATAATTTTAGAGTCGCATAAAACGGCTGATACAGGGTAGGTTCCTCCACTAATGGCTTTACCAAGTATTAATACATCAGGCCGTGTGAACGTTTTGGCTTGTTGTTCACAATGTCCTTCACAACTACATGAACCACAGACGGCAAGTAAAGAACCAGTTCTTCCAATACCAGTTTGAATTTCGTCAGCAATAAACAATACATTGTATTTGGAACATAATGCTTTAACTTTTCTAATGTAATCTCTGTCTGGTGTATAGACGCCTGCTTCTCCCTGTACGGGTTCTACCAAAAATCCAGCAATATTGTGATGGGTTTTTAAAACTGATTCTAGTGCCTTTATATTGTTGTAAGGAATCGTAACAAATCCATTAGAATGCGGCCCAAAATTTGTTTTAGAGCCTAGATCAGAAGAAAATGATATGATAGTAGACGTTCTACCATGAAAATTTTGTGAACAAACAATAATTTCAGCCTTGTCATTAGGTATTCCTTTAACTGTATAACCCCATTTACGAGTAATTTTTATTGCAGCTTCAACTGCCTCAGCACCTGTATTTGATGGTAATAAGCGTTCATAGTTGAAGTAATTCGTTACATACTTCATATAGCTTCCCAGCTTGTTGTTGTGAAAAGCTCTTGAAGTTAGGGTTAAATTTTCCGCTTGTTTATTTAATGCGGCTATAATTCGAGGGTGGCAATGTCCCTGATTTACTGCAGAATAAGCTGATAAAAAATCAAAATATTTTTTGCCTTCAACATCCCAAAGGTAAACCCCCTTACCGCTTTCCAATACTACTGGTATAGGATGATAATCATGAGCCCCATACTCAAGTTCAAGATCGATAAAATTAGATGCCGTTAATGTTGCCTGCATACAGGTTCTATTTTAAGCTATTTAAAGAAGTATAACTAATCATTCAAAAGTAATAAATATAGGTCTCAAAAACCCAATTGAGATAGTGATTTATTTTATTAAGCCTCCTACATTTGCAGCATGCCAATAAAAAAAATCAAAAGAACTGAAAATGCATTAAAAGTTATTGATATCAACAACAAAGGAATGGGGGTTGCCAAATCAGAACAGGGTGCTGTTTATTTTATTAAAAATGTAGTCCCTGGTGATATTGTCGATGTTCGAGTTTACAAAAAAAAAAGGGGCTTTTTTGAAGCAGAACCTATAAACTGGATTGAAAAATCAGTAGATCGGACAGATCCTCCTTGCGAACATTTTGGAGTATGTGGTGGTTGTAAATGGCAACACCTTTCTTATGAGGCACAACTTCACTTTAAGGAAAAAGGTGTGCTAAATAACCTTCTTCATATCGGAAAAGTTTCAACGCCAGATGTTCTTCCAATCTTGGGTGTTGAAAACCCATATTTTTATCGAAATAAAATGGAGTTTTCTTTTTCCAATAAACGCTGGTTGACTTCAGAAGAGATTGCAGAAGAAAATAAAATTGAACGAAATGGTTTAGGATTTCATAAGCCTCTAATGTGGGATAAAATTGTGGATATAAATAAATGCCATTTACAAGCAGAACCATCTAATCAAATTAGAAATGCAGTAAGAAGGTTTGCTATTGAAAAAGAAATGCCTTTCTTCGATTTAAGAGCTCAAAAGGGATTTTTGAGGACCCTTATGATAAGAAATACTTTGGAGGGTGAGGTAATGGTATTAATCCAGTTTTTCGAAGAACTAAAAGAGAAAATTGAGCTACTCTTAAGCTTTATCAAAGATCATTTCCCCCAAGTTACTTCTTTACTTTATTGCATAAATTCTAAAGGAAATGATAGCCTATATGATCAGGAAATTAAATGCTTCAGTGGAAATGAATACATAACTGAGAATTTGGGAGGATTACAATTTCGAATTACTGCTAAATCATTTTATCAAACAAACCCAAAACAGGCAGGTGAACTATATACAATTGCCAAAGATTTTGCTCAACTCAAACTTCAAGATACAGTATATGATTTATATACTGGAACAGGAACCATTGCCTTGACTTTAGCCCACGAATGTAAAAAAATCATTGGTATTGAATCTGTTCCTGATGCTATTAAAGCCGCAAATGAAAATGCTAAACTCAATGGAATTGATAATGCATTTTTTGAGGTGGGTGATATGAAGACTTGTTTTAATGATATTTTTATTAAAAAATATGGAAAGGCCGATGTAGTTATTACAGACCCTCCTCGCGATGGAATGCACAAAGATGTGGTAGCTAAGCTACTCAAACTCGCTCCAAAAAGGATAGTTTATATAAGTTGTAATAGTGCTTCACAGGCAAGAGATCTAGAACTCATGAGAAAAAACTATAAGGTAGTAAAAAGTCAGGCTGTTGATATGTTTCCTCAAACTCATCATGTAGAAAATGTTGTACTTTTACATTCTAAAGCTTCTAATGAACTCACATAGGTTTATAATCGTTTCTACATTTATTTTTTTTGGGGTTTTTACCCAATGTGAAAAAGATGATATTTGTATTTCTTCTGTCGTAGGAAATTCCAATATGGTGATTTTAATGCTAGATAAAGATAGTGGTGAACGTAGAAATCCATCAGGATTTTTAATTAGACCAATAGGAACAGAAAAACAACTCTCTCAAAGTTCAGCCGATTCACTTACGCTTCCGCTCAAGTTGACCCATTCAATCACGCAATTTGAGTTTATTACTAATAACGGTGATGCAAATGAAAATATTGATACCTTACAAATAAATTATCAAAGAAGCGATCAATTTATCAATGGGGCTTGTGGCTATCGAGCTAACTTTATTTTAGATGAATCACCAATTTTGATCTTGAATTCAGAAAATAATTGGATCAAGGGAGCTGTAATCATTAAAGACACAATTTCAGATGAAACTTCTGCACACTTGGGTATTTTGCATTAGCTTTTTCATAGGAATGCTAACTGTCAAAGGACAAGAAACAGTTATAACTGTTCTAAATCAATCAGACAGCTTAGACCTTAAAGAAAAACCGCCACTTAGTTTTCGCTTTGGAGTAGATTTATTCCGAATAATAAAGTCTCAAGCCAGTAATGACTTCCAAGGTTTTGAAGCTGTTACAGATTTGAGAATTAGCGAAGATTTCTACATTGCTGTTGAAGTTGGAAATGAAAAAGTTATCAAACAAGTCGAGCAAGTTAATTTTACTACTAATGGGACCTATTATAAATTAGGGTTTGACTTCAATATGTTTGATAATTGGAAGGGGATGGATAATCAAGTTGTATTAGGTTTAAGATTAGCATCCAGTAGTCATAATCAATTTTTAAATTCCTATACTCTTTTAAACCGAAATCCATTTTGGGAAGATTCTGGAACAAATATCAATTCTGGATTTTAAACGGGTGAGCGTCCAAATTTAAATGCATTTTGGATGGAATTCATTGCAGGTTTCAAAGTTCAATTAATTCATAATATTTACCTTGGCTTAAGCCTTAGACTGAATCGTCTATTGAGCGATACTGAACCTGAAAATTTCGACAATATTTATATTCCTGGATTTAATAAAAAGACGGAGGAAAACAAGTTTGGAGCTGGTTTTAATTATACTATAACTTACAGGATTCCTTTTAAGTTTTAAAAGCAACTATTCTTTATTCAGCTTGTGAAACCTCTTGGTACCCTTATAAATAGGGTAATACATCAATTTGGTTTCCAACTTACCGTTAAAGAGTTTTATTTTCCTGCTGGGTCGTAGTCCAATGCATTTAATAGCCTCCATATTAGAACTTATAATCCATGCTTGAGTGTTAGGAAAACTCTGCTTAAAAGCATCTCCAATACCTTGATAAAGGACATTAATATCACCATCAAGTCTCTCCCCATAGGGAGGATTGGTTATTAAATGTAATGGTTCTGTATTTTCTTTTTCCAATTGAAAAAAATCCTTTTTTTCTATTATAACAAAATCATTCAGATTTGTGTTTTTAATATTTACTAAGGCCTTTTCAATAGCTGAAGGAGATTTGTCGGAACCTTTGATTTGGATTGATGGATTTATTATTTTTTTGAGTTGACTTTCTTGAATTTTTTCAAATAAATCAGCATCCCAATCCGTCCATTTTTCAAAGGCAAATAATTTTCGATTGATATTAGCAGGAATATTACAGGCAAACATCGCTGCTTCAATGACCAAAGTTCCACTACCACACATAGGGTCTAAAAAATCTGTATTGCCGTTCCAACCAGATAATTGAATCAGTCCAGCTGCTAGAACTTCATTAAGAGGAGCAATATTAGTAGCTGTTCGATAACCTCTGTGATGCAAGGATGCTCCAGAACTATCTAATGAAATAGTAAAAAAATCCTCTTGAATATGGAGATTGATTCGAAGATCAGGGCGATTTAGATCAACATTGGGTCGTTGATTATGGCGGTCTCTAAATTGATCAACTAAACCGTCCTTGGCTTTTTGAGATGCAAATTGGGAGTGAGTAAATATAGATCCATGAACCACACTGTCAATGATAAATTTAGAGTCTACGTCTAAATAGTCCGCCCATGTAAAGTCATAAAATAATTGATATAGTGCTTCTTCATTTGCTACCCTTCCAGTATGAATTGGTTTAAGAATTTTTAAAGCGGTTCGTAAACTAAGGTTTGCTTTGTACAAAAATCCTAAATCCCCAACAAAAGAGACCATACGGTTTCCTGGTTTGATTTCTTGAGCGCCTAACAATTGAAGCTCTTTAGCTAAAATTTCTTCAAAACCATAAAAGGTTTTGGCTACCATTTTAAAATTTTCTTCCATACTAAAACTTAATCCTCAAAATTACTTTAATTTTGTCACTAATTTACTTCCATACAACTTCTATGTTGTCAAGCTTTTCATTCAATTATCTACTACCTTTTTTTGGTGCTATCTTTGGTATGGGAGCAGCCTTTATTGTCAAACCTAAATCACCCATAGGACTGAAGCTGGTTTTAGCTTTTAGTGGATCCTTTTTATTGGGTATTACGATTTTTCACCTACTACCAAGTATATTTAAGATTTCAAATTTTGACGCTGGCATATGGATTGCAGTAGGCTTGATTTTTCAAATTTTTTTGGAATACCTTTCTGAAGGTGCTGAACACGGTCATTCAAGTTCTAATTCAAAAGTAAAACTCCCTTGGGTATTATTTTTTAGTCTCTGCCTTCATGCTTTTGTTGAGGGGATTCCTATGGGCACTGAAGAAGCTTTAGTTTGGGGAATTTTTATACATAAAATACCAATTGGGATGGTTTTATTTCTAATGATATCACAGGTTAGAATTTCAATATTAATGAAAATATTATGTCTTCTTTTATTTGCTACTATGAGTCCAGCTGGAAGTTTTATTCTTGCAAACAGTGATGGTTTAGATTCTTGGAAAAATATATTAATTGCAATCGTTATTGGAATGCTGCTCCATATCGCAACTACTATTCTTTTTGAGAGTAATAAAGATCACGTTTTTAATATAAAAAAGTTAGTTGTTGTCTTGTTAGGGTTTGGAATTTCTAATATACTTTAAAAATTCTTTCTTAGATTTTTACCGCTGAATATTATTTAAAAAAATTAAGAAAGACAATCCTCACATTGGCCAGTAAGAAAAAGTTCTGCGCTTTGAACTTTATGATTTGGGATAGTTGGAATCAGAAGTTCTTGATTTAAGCACATTGTCTTACCACAATCATAACACTGAAAGTGAGGGTGTGATTCTGAATGGTTGTGTGATGAGGCATTGTTTCGCATAGCATACCATCGAAAATCATCTTTTCCCTTAAAAGTGTGCAGTATACCAATTTCCTCTAAACGCTCTAAAATTCTGTATACAGTAGTCTTATTCATTTCTTGCTGAAGACGCTCTATCAAGTCAATTGCAGCTAAAGCTTCGCCTTTTTCACTAAAGATTTCAAGTATTGCCTTGACTGATTTTGTCTTTCTAATTGTTCCCATGAAAAAATAATATTGCAACTGGGTTGCAGTAAATGATTAAAGATTTTATCTTTGCAACTCAGTAGCAATAACAAATATAAAATAAGATTTTATTCTACTGAATATATATTAATAAAAATTATTGTTATGATAACTGAGGAACAGATTATAAATATTCAAAATCAATGGGGAGCAGGTGTTGTTAAAATTGGTATTTTAAGAAATAATAGGACAGAATGTAAAACTTTTGCAAGCGAATTCTTAGACAGACATTATTGTTTTGGAAAAAGTACTGTTTTATTCAAACCAACAAAATGTGCTCAACAACAATTCAGACCAACCAAAGATGAAGCCACCTCTTATTTTATTGCGGGTGATGATAGAGCATGTAATGAAGATAAAGGATTTGCTATAAACCCTTGGACAAAGGTAAGATTTGAAAATACAGGCTTTATTTTGGAAGAAAATAGAGCACTAGCAATGGGTAACTATTTTTTTACTGATTTAGAGGAAAATGAAGCTAAGGTCGAATATACATTTGGGTACCAACTAATAGAAGGGGTTCTAAAAATTGATTTACACCATTCTTCATTTCCTTACAACCCATAGATAAATAACAAACGTCGAAGTGTCTATATATGGCTTGCCCTACGGATTTTCTAGAACCTATAATAGACCTTAGTAGTGATGAATTGAATTATTTTTATTCATCATTTGGAAATAATTTAGCTCTTGATAAAAAAATATTGGAGGAAATTGGCCATACTATAGAAAAAGAAGGAATTATTAAAATAATATTTGTAATATCAGAAAATAACAGAATTATTCTTGATGCCTTAAGTAATCAAAATTTGAAAAATTTGCGAGGAAAAAATGAAATTGTATTCATTGGTTAAAATATGGATAAAATATTAATTTGCAAACAATTAGAAGCATGTCTTTCAAATAATAAAGAATTAGAAACTTCTGATTGGAAATTAGGATATGAAGATGACTGGCCAGTAGAAAAAGCTTATGCATTATAAATAACATGTTTTTTTAAATTTTAAAATTAGTTAGATAAAAGCTATGCCCCTAATAAATGATTTAGAATCAGATTCCAATTTACTTTCACTGAGTGAGTCAGTGGCCAAAAAGTTTTTTTCGGTAATGTTTTTCATTATAAGTTTTTTCATGATTCTAACTGCATTAAATGTTGCTGCTCAACACGATCATGACCACGAGGGGCTTCAACATTGGGAAATTCCAAGTAAAAATCCAGACCGTATCATATTAACATTTAATGGGAATCCTGCCACATCAAGAGCGGTTACATGGCGAACTGATAGCAGTATAAAGAATGGGGTCGCCCAAATTGCAGAAGCAAGAGTTAACTCGAGTTTTAAGAGAAAGACTATCCGTTATAAAGCCATTACAGAGCCATTTGATTTGGGGATTTACAAAGCAAATAATAATTTAAATGTTCACTACCATAGTGTAGTTTTTAAACAGCTCCAACCTAATAAAATTTACGCTTATCGTGTTGGAGATGGCACTAAATACTGGTCTGAATGGATTCAGTTTAAAACAGCTAAAGAAGAATATGCACCTACTAAATTTGTGTATTTTGGAGATGCCCAAAATGATGTGCTATCACATTGGTCACGTGTCATACGTATGGCTTATCAAACGGCCCCAAATGCATCGTTTGTAATACATGCTGGTGATCTAATAAATAGTGCTCACAGTGATTATGAATGGGCACAATGGTATAAGGCAGGAGGTTTCATTCACAGCCAGTGGACGGCAATTCCTGTAGTTGGAAACCATGAATTTATACCACTAGTTCAAGGAGATGAAAGAAAGTTAGCTATTCAGTGGAAACCTCAATTTACACTACCTGTAGAAAAAGAATTAAATAAAAAATTGCACGAGACTGTTTATACAGTTGATTATCAAGATATCAGAATTATTGTTCTCAATTCAAACGGTTTACTAGAAAAACAAACTAATTACATTGAGCAGCAATTAAAAACATCTACAGCAAAATGGAATATTATTACATGTCATCATTCGGTTTTTTCACCTGCTGTAGGGCGTGATTTTAAATATGCACGAAGAAAATGGAAGCCGCTATTTGATCAATACAATGTCGATTTGGTGCTAAACGGTCATGACCATACCTATGCAAGGGGTCATGTTCCGAAAATTTCTACTGACAAAGAAGATGAAAACCTAGGAACTATGTATGTTACCTCAGTCAGTGGCCCCAAACAATATTACATTGATAAAGAGCACATTGAAACCTACTCAAAAGAAGGCTATCAGTTAGATAAATCTGCAGAGCAAATACAATTTTTCCAAGTTATTACTGTAGCTGAAAACAAATTAACTTATATAGCATATACTGCATTAGGGGAAGAATACGACCGCGCTATAATTACTAAAGATTTTGATTCAGGTAAGAAGGAACTATGGCAAGCTAATAAAGAAAAATAATCTATGAAATCAAAAAACTACTCCCTTGATATTATTGCATCTACATCATCTTTTTTATGTGCTATTCACTGTATAAGTGTACCAGTAGTTCTTTCATTTTCATCACTTAATGTTTTACGCTTTCTAGATAATCAATACTTAGAGTGGACTTTTATCATTATTGGATTGTTTTTTGTCATTTCCTCTTTATGGCCTTGTTATAAAAAAGAGCATCGCAAACTAAAACCACTAATATTTGCTTCCTTGGGTTTTGTGTTAATTTTAGCTGGAAAATTAGATTTTACTGAGATCTGGGAGATTTCTAATACAGTAATTGGTTCATCTTTTATATCATTAGCCCATTATTTCAATTGGAGTATTTTAAAAAATTGAGATAAACTTTCCAAACAATAAACATTTGCATTCTAATTGTTTAATTATCATCAAAAAAATTGATATATTTTTTTCAAGTCAATAGATTTGGAATTTGCTTATTGTAATTACTTTATGACCTATTATATAATTTTAAATTAGTGTTTTATGAAAATTTCTAATCCCTTGTTAGTGGATTTTTCTCTTCTTTCCATAGGGTATAAAGACTGTCTAAATCATATGATAATGCTGTGGGGTCAAGTTCAATCAAACCATCACCGTAAGCACGTTGAAGTATGTCTTCGATCAAAAAATCTTCATAAATAGTTTCAGGGTCGTAAGTTTCTTTTAATGACAACTTAAAAAATGATGCTGTTGTCTGGTAAATCATTGCCTTCCAGCCATTCCTTAATTCTTTAATCAGCTCATGTGTGGTTGCACCGGTTTGCCTGTGAACTAATTTAATGAGGATACGGCCTTGAGAACGAGATAGTTTTTTAAGTTCAACTTCAAATTCATCATATATGAATTTTTCAATACGCTTAATATATTTTTTCTTTTGACGTTTTTTTTTAATTTCTTCCAATCTTGAAGTCAAAGTATCCAAACGATCAGCTGCTAATTTAGCATAAGGATATACACGTAATGTCCTATTCCTTAGAATAACATAGTCGCGCAACTCCTTCATACTTTTAAAACGTAAGGGCTGGAAGAGAACCACCTCTTTTAAACGTATACCTGAATTAGGAATAGAATCGGTTTCAAACTTATATAGTAACTGTTCAGAAATATCCAAACTATCTTTTTCTTGAGCCAAAAGAAAAGTTGGCAAAAACAAAAAGGTGAAAAGAATATTACGAATAATGTGCATTTTAAAAAGAATAATACAAGGAACTGTTTTTTCGATTTGATTAAAAGTGTATGAACAAACTCAATTTTTAAAAATACAAAATATTTAGGTCGGGCCTTTTTCTTTAGGATTATTCTTACTTTTGAAATTCTTTAAAATATTAACTTTCGTTTATGAGTTTATTAGATAAAAAAGCAATTGAATTTTTAGAAAAATATTTAAATAATGCCTCACCTACTGGTTATGAAAGTAATGGACAAAAAATATGGATGAAATATTTGGAACCTTATGTAGATACTTTTATCACAGATACATATGGAACAGCTGTAGGGGTTATCAATCCTGATGCCAAATTTAAAGTTGTTATTGAGGGTCATTCTGATGAAATTTCATGGTATGTAAATTTCATTACTGACGATGGTTTAATATATGTAATACGAAATGGAGGAAGTGATCATCAAATCGCACCTTCAAAATGGGTCAATATTCACACTAAAAAAGGCATCGTAAAAGGAGTTTTTGGCTGGCCTGCTATCCACACACGTAAAAATGGAAAAGAAGAGATTCCAAAATTGGATAACATTTTTATTGATGTGGGTGCCAAGGATAAAAAGGGAGTTGAAAAATTAGGGGTTCATGTGGGCTGTGTCATTACCTACCCTGATCAATTTCATATTTTAAATAAAGACAAGTTTGTTTGTCGAGCAATTGACAATCGTGCAGGTGGTTTTATGATTGCCCAAGTAACGCGCCTATTAAAAGAAAATAAAAAAATAATACCTTTTGGATTATACATCACCAACTCAGTACAGGAAGAAGTTGGCCTTCGAGGTGCTGAAATGATTACCCAAAACATCAAACCTGATATAGCAATTGTTACAGATGTATGTCATGATACAACAACTCCTATGATAAATAAAAAACAAGAAGGCTTGACTAAAATTGGTGATGGACCAGTTATTTCTTACGCACCAGCTGTTCACAATTTATTGAGAGAACATATTATTGAAACCGCCGAAGCTAATAAAATTCCTTTTCAACGCTTGGCCTCATCACGCTTTACAGGAACAGACACTGATGCCTTTGCTTACAGCAATGGTGGGGTTGCCTCTGCGCTTATTTCGTTACCACTTCGTTATATGCACACCACAGTAGAGATGGTACATAAAAAAGATGTGGAAAATGTAATTCGCTTGATTTACGAGAGCCTTTTAACTATTAATCCTAAGAAGAAATTTAGTTATTTTGACTAATTAAAAGTTTATTAATACTCTTAACAACACCAGGTCCTTCGTATACAAAACCAGTATAGAGCTGAACTAGTGAAGCACCTGCTTGAATTTTTTCAAGGGCATCTTCGGGAGAATGAATACCTCCTACTCCAATGATTGGAAATGCATTATTACTTTTAGTAGCTAAATAACGAATCACTTTTGTACTTCTCGAGCTTAAAGGTTTTCCGCTTAATCCACCCATTTCAGATCTATTTTTTGAGTTTAATCCTTCTCGGCTCAATGTAGTATTAGTTGCAATTACACCATCTATTTTAGTGGATATGACAATGTCAATGATATCATCTAACTGAATATCTGTCAAGTCTGGTGCTATCTTTAATAAGATTGGCTTAGATTTTCTTTTTTTATTGTTTAAAACATTGAGGGTAGAAAGTAAATTAGTTAATGGCTCCTTGTTCTGTAATGCTCTCAGATTAGGAGTATTAGGCGAACTTACATTGACAACAAAGTAATCGACATAATCAAATAAAGCATTGAAACAATATATGTAATCATCAACAGCCCTTTCGTTTGGAGTATCTTTATTTTTTCCAATATTTCCTCCTATTACAACGTTAGTGTTTTTCTTTAATCGCCTTACCACGTGATCTACACCATCATTATTAAAGCCCATACGATTTATTATCGCCTGATCATCCTTTAGCCTAAAAAGTCTCTTTTTTGGATTACCTGTTTGACCTCTAGGAGTAAGAGTACCAATCTCAATAAATCCAAAGCCAAAATTTGAAAGCTCTTTATATAAAACAGCATTTTTATCAAAACCAGCTGCCAAACCAACAGGATTTGGAAACTTTATACCAAAAACTTCTCGTTCTAATTTTGGATGTTTTATTTTAAATAAAAATCTAATAATATATGGGAGTCCTGGAATAGAGGAGAATAACTTTATCATTGAAAAGGAAAAATAATGGACCTTCTCAGGGTCAAAAAGAAACAAAAAAGGTTGCACTAGTTTCTTATACATATCAAAAAATATCCCGCCAAATATGGCGGTAGGGTGAATTACTTTTTGGCTGGAGGAGCATTCAGTTTAGAGCTCATTTCCAATGATATGGCGGATCTTTCAATTTTAAGCTTACCAGCCATGGTTTCAACTATACAGGTATTATCTTTATCATTCAATTCCATAATTTTTCCATGGATTCCGCTTTTCGTGATAATTCGATCTCCCTTTTTCATATCTCGCATAAAATTCTTCTCTTTTTTTTGTCTACGTTGCTGAGGCAAAATGATAAAAAAGAAAAAAACAACCAGCATTAAAAGCAAAAATGGTAATTGACCTGAAAGACCTTCTGACATAGTTTAAAAATTTAGTTTTGTTGACGTGCTTTAGCCTGTGCCTCTCTTTCTTTTTGTTTTATTGGGTCAGGAGTAACGTTAGACTTTATTCTCAACATTTCTCTACCTGAAGAAGTGTTTGCAGAAAGTGTTACAGATTTTTGCTGAACACCAGGCTTGTTGCTTGAATCAAAATTAACTACAATAGATCCAGTTTCTCCAGGGGCTATAGGTTGGTTCTTAGGATACTCAGGGACAGTACACCCACAACTCCCTCTTGCATCAACTATGATCAAATCTGAATCACCAGTATTGGTAAAAGCAAAAGTAGTTGTTACTTTTTCTCCCTCAGAAATAATTCCAAAATCGTGAGATGTTTTATCAAAAGTCATAGCGGGCATCCCTGTAGTTTTTTTAGTAGGGGCTGAAGAACTCGAAGTTGCAGAATTAGAACTGTTGACTTTTTTAGCAGAAGTATCTTGACATGCTGTAAAAAATATCATCATTGTTGTAAAACAAAATATCAAAACTTTTTTCATAATAATTCTATGGATTAGTGAATTTCAAAATTAAGAAAAAAACTGATTACAACAACCCTCTACCGCTTTTGTTAAGTCTATTTTCTTCTTTAAATTCTCTGACTAATTTATCCAAAACACCATTCACAAAATTATTGCTATTAGGTGTAGAGTAATCTTTAGCAATTTCCAAGTATTCATTTATAGTAACTTTTAAGGGAATACTAGGGAAAAACAAAAGTTCTGCTATAGCTATTTTTAAAACTACTCTATCTAAAATTGCGATTCGTTCCGTATCCCAATTTGGTGTTTTCCCTTTTAATTCAAATTCTAATTTTTGGTCATTAATAATGGTTTTCTCTAATAATTCTATGCCAAATTGAAAATCTTCATCACTTTTTATAAACTCAGGAAAAGCAAGTTGATCGGATTTTATTGAAGTGAGTTGCTTAAAGGTTTTATATAAATATGTATTTACAAGTGGTAAATCATCTATCCAAGTTATATGTTGATCCTCTAAATATTGATAAAGATAATCTGAAGAAGCAATATGAGTTTTAAAAAATTTTGTGAACCATTTTAAATCTTCTTGCCAACTTGGATTTAAAACTTTTTGGTATTCATTGAATTCAATATTTTCAGTGATTTCACGAAGGAGTTCCTTTAAAAAAATAAATTCCAGATCCCACTTAATTGATTTTTTTGACTTCAGCTTTTTTTTCAGAGCTGGATGCTCCTTAATCATTAGCAAGACTTTATTTTGTGAAAATGATTTAAGATGCTTGTAATTTACTTCATCTGATCCAAGTTCTCTGTAGGTTCTCAACTGTTCAAAGGTAAAATCCATAAGTGATTTTATCAATCCCAACATTGATAAATAGAGATCGTATGTTTTGGCAACACTGGCTTCATAAAATTTCAGCTCTTCTTCTAGTTTACAATTTTGCTTATGATGAAAAGAATAGGCAGATTGCATTACTTTGATTCGAATATGACGTCTTGTAAGCATTTTAAAGAACTTTTGGAGGTTAAAAATAATTTAATAAAGTGAATCTAGCGAGAACTTTTAAAAAAGTTTCGATAAGCATTAATAGTAAGGGTTTTTCATTTGATTACATTTGTTACTTCAAATTATGAAAGAGCTTCATTACTTAAACAAGTACTTTTTAAAATATCAAACTAAACTACTATTAGGATTTTTAATCACTGTAATAGCCCGGATATTTTCCTTGGTTGCTCCACGTCTAATTGGGAATTCACTTACTGCAGTAGAAAATTTTCTAGAATCAGAAAGCTCCGACCTGTCATCCATAAAAGAAATTCTTTTAATCAATATTTTAGTAATAATTGGTACTACATTGGTTTCTGGGTTTTTGACTTTTCTGATGCGACAGACGATTATCAATGTATCACGATTCATTGAATTTGATTTAAAAAATGAGATTTTTTGGCACTATCAGCGTTTGACTCAAAGGTTTTATAAAAACAATCGTACAGGAGATCTAATGAATCGAATTAGTGAAGATGTAGGTAAAGTTAGGATGTACGTTGGACCTGCTTTTATGTATAGTATTAATACCATCTCACTTTTTATAATAGTGATCTCATATATGATCAGTATTGCTCCTGAACTAACTCTTTTCACTGTTTTACCATTACCTATATTGTCAATCACTATTTATAAATTAAGCAGGATAATCAATCTAAGGAGCACACTCGTTCAAGAGACACTTTCTAAAATGTCGTCATTTGCTCAAGAAAATTTTAGCGGAATTGCTGTAATCAAATCGTATAATCTTCAAAATCAATCAACTAATGATTTTAATTTACTTGCGACAGAGAGTTACAATAAAAATATGGATTTAGTTAAAGTTCAAGCATGGTTTTTTCCTTTAATGATTTTATTGATTGGTTGTAGTAATTTAATTGTAATTTTTGTGGGTGGGAATCAATATATTAAAGGTGTAATTGAAATAGGAGTTTTAGCAGAATTTATAATTTATGTCAATATGCTTACCTGGCCTGTAGCTGTGGTCGGGTGGATTACTTCCATAGTTCAACAAGCAGAGGCATCACAAAAAAGAATTAATGAATTTCTTAAAGAAGATCCAGAAATTGAATCAGGAAAAGGGGTCAGGAAAAAAATCATTGGTGATTTAGAGTTTAAAAATGTTAGTCTTAAGTATCCTGAAACAGGAATTAAAGCTTTAAGTAATATAAACCTGAGTATACCCTCGGGTACTACACTTGGAATTATAGGAAATATTGGATCGGGGAAAACAACTTTATTAGATACAATTCTTAGGCTTTACGATCCCACGGAAGGTAAAATAATTCTGGACGGTCATGACTTAAAAGAATTTAAGCTTGATGAATTGAGAAACACTATTGGTTACGTGCCTCAAAATTCATTCTTATTTTCTGAAAGTATTGAGGATAATATAAGATTTGGTAATCCAAAAGCGTCAAATAAAGCCATTCAAAAAAATGCTAAAAAAGCTGTTGTACATAACAACATTATAAAATTTAAGGATGGATATAAAACGCTGTTAGGAGAGCGTGGTGTTACACTATCTGGTGGTCAAATTCAACGAATCTCTATAGCACGTGCTTTGATAAAATATCCACAGATTTTATTGCTTGACGATTGTCTTTCAGCAGTTGATACAGATACTGAAGATGAAATCTTAAAACACTTGAAGTCAATTACGAGAGATAGAACAACTATTATAGTAAGTCACCGTATTTCCTCATTAAAACATGCTGACAATATCATTGTTGTCCAAAATGGCAAAATAGTTCAACAAGGGCAACATACTGATTTAGTAGGGATTATGGGTTATTATAAAGAATTATTTGAAATTCAACAGGTTGGGAGCTCTAAATAATTTGAATTCTTTAGTTTTTTTAATAAAATTGCTGTGGAATTAAAGAAAAAACCTAAACGAAATGAGGGATCACGAAGAGGATAATATTGAAGAAATACACTCTAAAATTCTTAGAGCAGGGAGACGTACTTACTTTTTTGACGTCAGAGAAACAAAAGCCAGTGACTATTATCTAACCATAACTGAAAGTAAAAAATTTACTAACGAAGATGGTTCATATTATTATAAAAAACACAAAATCTATCTTTATAAGGAAGATTTTAAAAACTTTTCTAATTTTCTACAAGACTCAATATCTTTTATTTTTGAAAATAGAGGACATGAGGTTATAAGTGAACGCCACCAAAAAAACTATGTTCCAAATAACATTAAATCTGAATCATAATAGAGATTTGATTTAGTCATATTTTTTTAAAAAGTAATCCATTTAATTTTTTTTGTTGTTTATATTTTGAACCTTTAATTATTCAAAAAATAACTTTTATGAAAAATTCAATCGCTGTATTAGCAATATTAATGAGTGGCGCTTTATTTGGTCAAGTCCATTTAGAATATTATCTAGATCCGAATCACACTTACGACGAAAGCATTCCAAAACCCAAAAGTATTTTGGGTTATGAGGTAGGTGATTGGCATGTTTCTCATGACAAATTGGTAAATTATATGATCCAATTGGCTGGTAGTTCAGATCGGATTCAGATAGAGAATAGGGGTAGCACATTTGAAGGACGACCTATTCTACTTTTAACAATTACGAGCCCTTCAAATCATGGACAGATAGCAGAGATTAAGAAAAGACATATAGATTTAACCGATGTAGGTGCTAATAAAATAGAAATTGAAAAACAACCATTAGTTGTATATCAAGGATTTTCAATTCATGGAAATGAACCCAGTGGTTCAAATGCTGGAATTCTGCTGGCCTATCATCTTGCTGCAAGTCAAGAACCAGAAACTCTCAAAATATTAGATGAACTTGTTATTTTATTTGATCCAAGCTTAAATCCTGATGGATTACAGCGTTTTTCATATTGGGCAAATACAAATAAAAATCAAAATCTTACTGCTGATCCAAATGATAGAGAATTTAATGAAGTTTGGCCAGGAGGAAGGACTAATCATTATTGGTTTGATTTAAACAGAGATTGGCTTCCAGCGCAACTTCCTGAATACCAAGCAAGGATTAAAACATTCAGTAGTTGGCTACCTAATATATTAACTGATCATCATGAGATGGGGACTAACTCATCGTTCTTTTTTCAGCCAGGTGTATCATCTAGAGTAAATCCTTTAATCCCTGCAAAAAATCAAGAAATAACCTTAAAAATTGCTTCGTACCATGTAAAAGGACTTAATAAATTAGGCTCACTATATTACTCTGAGGAAAATTATGATGATTTTTATTTAGGAAAAGGATCAGCATATCCTGATGTTAATGGAGGTATAGGTATTTTATTTGAGCAGGCTAGTTCAAGAGGACATGTTCAAGAAAGTGAAAATGGATTATTAACATTTCCTTTTACAATTCGGAATCAGTTAACTGCAGCATTTACTACTTTAAAAGCCGCAACTTCAATGCGGATAGAAATTTTAACTTATTTTAAGGAATTCTATTCTAACAGCAGAAATACAGCCTCCAAAAGCAAACAAAAATCTATTATTTTTAGCAGCGGAAAAGATCCCGTAAAAAGTTATCAATTTGCCAAAATACTTGAGAGACACAAAATTAAAGTTCACAAATTAAACGGAATCTTAACTCGTGATGGAAAAAAATATAATTCAGAAAACAGCTATATCATTCCATTAGAGCAAAAAAAGCATCAACTTATTCAAGCGATGTTCACAAAACAAACTAAATATAAAGATAGTCTTTTCTATGACGTATCATCTTGGACATTCCCCTATGCTTTTAATCTCAATTATAGTATTGAAAATAGTAATACTCTGATTGGTAAAGAGATTACTGATATTAAACTATCAAAAGGAAAAGTCGTTTCAAAAGCAAATTATGCTTATTTATTTGAAGCTCATAATTACTTAACTCCAAAATTAATAAATCATTTACTAGAGCATAACGTTCGTGTTAAAGTTGGCCTTACTCCGTTTATATTGAACGGAAAAAAATATGATTATGGGACTTATATGATACCAGTAAAGAACCAAAATATGTCAGAAGAAGACCTATATAATATACTTAAGGATGGAGCTGATTTTAGTCATATAACAATAGATGGTACTGAAACTGGTTATACAAAGGGAATAGATTTAGGATCTCGTGATTTTAGTACGGTTAAAAAACCAGAAATTGCAATTCTAGTTGGAGAGGGTATTCGTAGTTATGATGCTGGTGAAATTTGGCATTTATTGGATACTCGTCACAAGATTTCAATATCTAAAATCGACATCCGAGAACTAAATAAAGTGGATTTAAGTCGTTATACCCATTTTATTATTCCAAGCTTTGAAGGGTCTGGACTAGATTCGCAGGTAGAAAAATTAAAAGAATTTGTCCGTGAGGGCGGTACAATTATCGGATATCGATACACTTCTAAATGGTTAAAGAAAAATAAGTTTATAGATATTGAATTTTTGAAAAAAGAGTTAATAGCAAAAGATATCAGTTTTGAAAATAAAGATAAATTTACAGGAGCACAATTAACAAGTGGGGCTATATTTAATACAAAATTAGATAAAAGTCATCCAATTAATTTTGGTTTTCAAAATGAAAACTTACCTTTTTTTAGAAATACTAACTTATATATAAAACCAAATAAGCAGAGCTATAACAACCCAATTAAATACACAGCCAATCCACTATTAAGTGGTTATGTCACTAAAGAAAATTTAGAATTATTGAAAAACTCTGTTCCATTCCAAACTCAAAAAATGAATCGTGGTAGGGTAATAATTTTAACAGATAACACAAATTTTAGGGCGTTTTGGTACGGTACCAATAGAATTCTAACAAATGCCCTTTTTCTTTCTGATAAGATGTGATTTATAAGATTTGTTGCCCGTTGGGTAATTCTGTTTCGGGTGCTAAAAGAATAATATCATCTTTATTTTTGGCTCCCAAAACTAAACATTGGCTTTTAAAATTGGCAATTCTTTTAGCTTCCAAATTTACTACTGCAATCACTTGTTTTCCGATTAAATCCTCTTTATTATATCGCTTAGTAATTTGAGCAGAGGAATTTAAAGTACCCAGTGGGCCAAAATCTATTTGGAGTTGAAATGCAGGTTTTATAGCCTCAGGGAAATAATTAGCTTTCAAAATCGTGCCGACACGAATATCTAGTCCTTCAAAAGTCTTAAAATCAATCATGAGTACATTTTGATTGACGTAAAAATACTACTTTTAAATTCAGTATTTAAATTGAATTCTTATGTCACTCACAGAATCTTATATGCTTCCTTTAAAAACAAAGGCACCTGAATTTTCGTTATCTAATGTAGTTTCAGGTCAAATGGAAAGTTTAAATCAACTCAAAGGTAAATCGGGTACTTTAGTTGTCTTTATTTGCAATCACTGTCCTTATGTGATTCATTTAATAGATGCTCTTAATGAAACTGCAAAAGAATTTTTTAAGAAAGATGTAAATACCATTGCAATTTCGAGTAACAGTAGAATCAGTCATCCACAAGACGGACCTGGAAAAATGAAAAGTCTTGCTATAGAAAAAAAATTCGCTTTCCCCTATTTATATGACGAAACCCAAGAGGTTGCGCATGCTTTTAGAGCAGCTTGTACTCCTGATTTTTATTTGTTTGACACTGATTTAAGTTTGTTTTATCGTGGAAGGTATGACGACTCTAGACCAGGTAATGACAATCCAATTACAGGAAAAGATCTATACACTGCTTTTCACTCCATGATTAAGGGGGAGCAAGTCAATAAAATTCAGTATCCAAGCATGGGATGTAATATAAAGTGGAACCAAGGAAACAGTCCTGAAGAATGGTCTTAAAAGTTTATGAGTTCTACATCAAAAATTAGAGTTGCATCTGGAGGAATTACCCCTCCTGCTCCTTGGGCTCCATAACCCAAATGACTTGGGATTACAAGACGTGCACCCGCACCTTTATTTAACAGAAGTATTCCTTCGTCCCAACCCTTAATGACCTGACCAATACCGACAGTAAACTCTATTGGCTCTTTTCTCTGGTAAGATGAATCAAATACCGTTCCATCTAATAAAGTCCCTTTATAGTGAACCGAAACTTTTGACCCTTTTTTAGGTATTGCTCCAGATCCTTCCTTAGTAATTTTATAAAATAATCCACTGGCTGTTTTTTGCATTCCCGCCGTATGTGAAACAATTGCTTTGGTATTGAAGTTTTGAAATGCATCTAAAGCATCCCACTCTTCTGCTTCCTTACCATGACGCTCTATTATTAAAGAGTCTATAATATCGCCCTGGACTACTTTATTTACGATATCCTGGCCTTCAACTACATATCCAAAAACAGTGTGTTTACCATTTAACCAATCTGTTGGGCCGTGAGTAATAAAAAACTGACTCCCATTTGTAGCAGGTCCTGCATTTGCCATTGAAAGTGTTCCTGGTTTATCATGAATTAAATCAGGATGAAACTCATCATCAAATTTATATCCTGGACCACCTGAACCAGTTCCTTGTGGACATCCCCCTTGAATCATAAAATCAGGGATTACTCGGTGAAAAGACAGGCCATTATAATAAGGTTCTCCATCTTTTTTGTAGTTGTTTTCTTGCTTCCCCTCACTTAGTGCTACAAAGTTACCTACTGTACCTGGTGTTTGTTTATAAGTAAGTTCTATAAGTATAGTCCCTTTTGATGTTATAAACTTTGCATAAATACCTTTCATAAAAAAAAATTAGGCTGCTAAGATAATAAACCGAATTAGATCAAAAAGTTTAATTCGCAATTTCACTTAGAAACTTAATTCTATATAATCTAAGTTCTTCCTCTTCATAATCCCCATCAAACTCTTCCATGGCTGAATCAATAGAGTCAGATTCAGATTCTATATAATAATCGTAGAGCTCTTCTAATTGGTCATCATCAAATACATCTTCTAAATAATAGTCGATATTGAGTTTTGTTCCAGAAAAAACTATAGTTTCAATTTCAGAAATTAACTTTACCATATCCATCCCTTTAGCTGCTGCGATATCTTCAAAAGGGAACTTTCTATCTATACTTTGAATTAGGTAAAGCTTAAGTGATGAGTTGATCCCAGTGCTTTTAACAACCAAATCATCTGCTCTTATAATTTGATTTTCTTCAATATATCTTTGAATAAGTTCGAGGAACTTTCCCCCATAACGCTTAGCTTTACCCTCACCCACTCCGTTTATATTCACTAATTCTTCTTCTATAATTGGGTACTTCAAACACATATCCTCTAGAGAATATTCTTGAAAAACAGCATAAGGAGGGATTTCTGCGGATGATGCAACCTCTTTTCTAAGTCTAATTAGGAGTTTCATCAAGACATTATCAACTCCTTTAGACATGGTTTGATTATTTAACGGAGATTCAAGCTCTTCGTACTTATGATCTTCCGCCATTTTAAAACTCTTTGGTTTTACAAGGAATTGCTTTCCATTTTTAGTCAAACGAATAATACCGTAGGTTTCAATTTCTTTTGTTAAAAATCCAGCTATAAGACTTTGTCGAATCAATGCCATCCAATAAAATTTATCTTTACTGACTCCTCCTCCAAAAGCAGTCAACTCATTTATTTTATGAGAGCTAATTAGAGCATTTGTTTCACCTAACAAGGTTTTTACTATCTCTTTCGCTTTTAATTTCTCTTTAGTATCTCGAATTGTATTAAGCAAAATATTTAACTCATTTTGGGCTTCAACTTGTTTCTTCGGATAGCGCATATTATCATCCATATCTCCCCCTTCATCACTTTCATTATCAAAATCTTCACCAAAATAATGAAGAATATATTTTCGTCTAGAAATTGAAGTTTCAGCAAAAGCTACTATTTCAGCAAGTAAAGACATTCCAATTTCTTGTTCAGCCAAAGGCTTTCCTGACATGAATTTTTCTAACTTTTCAATATCCTTATAAGAATAAAATGCTAAACAATGTCCCTCTCCTCCATCTCGTCCTGCCCTACCAGTCTCTTGATAATAACTTTCAATACTTTTTGGAATGTCATGATGGATAACAAAACGAACGTCAGGTTTATCAATACCCATTCCAAATGCAATAGTCGCTACAATTATGTCACAATCATCTTTTAAGAATCGGTCTTGATGGTTTACTCGTGATTTGGCATCTAATCCCGCGTGATAGGGCAATGCATTTATTTCATTCACTTGCAGAGTTTGAGATAATTCTTCAACACGTTTTCTGGAAAGGCAATAAATAATTCCTGATTTTGATTGATTCTTTTTTACAAAACGAATAATATCAGAATCTACCTGACTTGTTTTAGGTCGCACTTCATAATACAGATTTGGCCGATTAAATGAAGCTTTGAAAACCTTGGCATTGCTAATACGCAAGTTTTTCATTATGTCTTCCTGTACCTTAGGTGTTGCGGTCGCCGTTAAAGCTATAATAGGTATGTGTTGATTAAACTGCTCAAGGATTATTCTTAAATTTCTATATTCAGGTCTAAAATCGTGACCCCATTCCGAAATACAATGAGCTTCATCTATTGCAAGAAATGAGATTCTGATAGATTTAAAAAAATCGATATTTTCCTGTTTAGAAAGTGATTCAGGTGCAACGTAAAGTAGTTTAGTTATTCCTGATTGAATATCGTTCTTTACTTGGGCAACTGCAGTCTTGTTAAGAGATGAATTCAGAACGTGTGCTACACCATCTTTTGAGGAAATTCCTCTAATGGTATCTACTTGATCTTTCATAAGTGCAATTAGTGGCGAAACGACAATAGAGGTGCCATCTTGAATTAAAGCTGGCAGTTGATAGCACAGTGATTTCCCTCCACCAGTGGGCATGATAACAAAGCTGTCTTTTTGATCTAAAACATTTTGAATAATAGACTCTTGTAATCCTTTAAATGATGAAAAGCCAAAATATTCTTTTAGCTTGATTTTTATTTCATCTTTTTTCATTAAAACTTGAGTGTGTTAATCTTTACTTTATTATTTCTAATATACCATAATTATTAAAGTTTTTCAATTAAATTCTTGCCAGGTTTTAACTTTTATTTTTACAAAAGATTAAATAAAAAATAAATAGACTTCCCATTAGTTTTTGATATTTTTGTTTCTACTGATAGTATTTAATATGATCAAAGAAACAGGCAAAGACGAGATGTCCTTCCTAGACCATCTGGAAGAATTACGCTGGCATTTGATTCGTTCAGTTCTTGCAATCGTGATTATAGCAACTATAGCTTTTATATTTAAAGACTTTATTTTTGATGTTTTACTTTTTGGCCCAAAAAACAAAGATTTTATTACATATCGTTGGTTTTGCTCTCTTTCACAAAGTTTAGGTCAAGGTAGTAGTTTTTGTATAAAGGAATTACCTTTTAGAATACAAAGTAGGACTGTTGCAGGACAGTTCTCTGCTCATTTATGGACCTCTATTTTAGCAGGATTTATAGTTTCCTTCCCATATATCATTTTTGAGTTTTGGAAATTTATAAGTCCTGGTCTCTACGAAAAAGAACGTAAAAATGCTCGAGGATTTATCTTTATTGCATCTTTACTCTTTTTTATAGGAGTATTATTCGGTTACTACATTGTGACGCCCCTATCTATTAACTTCCTTGGAAATTATTCTGTAAGTAGCGAGATTTTTAATGATTTTGATTTAAGTAGTTATATTGGTCTTTTAAGAGCATCTGTATTAGCATCAGGAATTATATTTGAACTTCCAATTATCATTTATTTTTTAACTCGTGTAGGAATAGTAACTCCTGAATTCTTAAGAAAGAATAGAAAGATTTCTCTAGTACTTGTTTTGAGTTTATCAGCAATTATTACGCCACCAGATATTGCAAGTCAAATTATTGTAAGTATTCCAATTCTTATTTTATACGAAGTAAGCATTATAATTGCAAAAGTGGTTATAAGAAATCAAAACAAATCTCAAGAAAACATATAATTCATTTTTACAATTTTGACATCAATAAACATAAGATTAAGAAAAAAATAAAAACTTTATCAATTGCTAATTTGAATTATATTACAAAAGGTAAATTAAAAAGTGTATGAAAATTGGATGTATATTGTATCAAATCCCAATTAAGTTTTATGAAATTAAGTGCATTAAAAATTGAAAAAGCCTACAAAGGTAGAAAGGTAGTGAAAGGAATATCCCTCGAGGTTTCACAGGGAGAAATTGTAGGGTTATTAGGCCCAAATGGAGCTGGAAAAACAACATCTTTTTACATGATCGTAGGACTTATAAAGCCAAATAATGGTAAAATCTATCTAGATGATAAAGAAATTACAAAATTTCCAATGTACCGGAGAGCACAGGAGGGGATTGGTTACTTGGCCCAAGAAGCCTCTGTTTTTAGAAAACTAAGTGTTGAGGAAAATATTTTAAGTGTACTTCAAATGACTAATTTGAAAAAAAATGCTCAAAAAGAAAAAATGGAATCACTATTAGAGGAGTTTGGGTTGACTCATATCAGAAAAAATAGAGGAGATTTACTATCTGGAGGGGAGCGAAGAAGAACTGAAATAGCACGTGCATTAGCTACTGATCCAAAATTTGTATTACTTGATGAACCTTTTGCAGGAGTTGATCCTGTTGCAGTAGAAGATATTCAGAGAATAGTAGCCCATTTAAAAAAGAAGAATATTGGAATCCTAATTACAGACCACAACGTACAAGAAACTCTTGCAATTACTGATAAAACCTATCTTATGTTTGAAGGAAGCATTCTAAAAGCTGGAGAACCAAAAGAACTTGCCGAAGACGAAATGGTTAGAAAAGTATATCTAGGTCGAAATTTCGAGCTACGGAAGAAAAAATTATCTTTTTAATATACCATTGAAAAAAAGTTAAGATTAGAAAAAGAGAATAAATAAAATTAATTAAGACTATTCCTTATTAGATTCAATATCATGTAAATCAGTATTAAAATTGGAACCGCCACCCATTCAAAAAAATAAAAAATAGGGATTGAAAATACTAGCAATACAAGCTGATATACATATTCTCGTATATTCAAGGAATTAATCTTAAAAGAAAACAAGGGTAAACGCATATTCATCAAAATTGCCGACATAAAACATATTATCACCAATGTTGGATAACTTGTCAAAAAAGGCTTTACACTGGAGAAAAATGGATGTTCAATTAGTAGTGGTAAAGAGACAATAAATAAAGCATTAGCTGGTGCAGGAAGACCCTTAAACTCAAACAGTTGATCAGAATTTGTATTAAATTTAGCCAACCTAATTCCAGCTCCCAAAGATACTAAAAAACCGACCAAAGCATAAGGTGCAAAAGAAAAAGTAAATTCATTTCTTAGTAAGATAAAACTTAAATCCATTTCTCTTATCCCAATTTCTAAAAATAGCTTATACATCACCATTCCTGGTGCTAAACCACTTGTAACAAGGTCTGCCATAGAATCAAACTGAAGACCAAATTGACTCTCTACTCTTAAAAGACGTGCAAAGAAACCATCGAATAAATCAAAAAAAGCTCCAAGAAAAACTAACAAAAAAGCTGCCTCAAAAAGATTTTTAAATGCAAGATAAACTGCAAAACAACCACATAAAAAATTTAAGGCGGTGAAAAAGTTTGGAATATTTCTTCTTATAAGTTGCACTAGAAAAAGATATTTTTGACAATATAGTAATTGCTGTAGCACCAAAAAAATATAAATTCGCAGAAATGAATAAGATTACTCTTCATTTATCACTTGCCCTAAGTTCTGGTATTTTACTAGGATTAGCATGGCCAATTAATGGCCTTACTCTACTTATTTTCGTTGCTTTAATTCCTATTTTATTTCTTGAGAATTCTATTCGAAAAGATAATTTTAAACAAAAAGGCTTAAGAGTGTTTGGATACTCCTACCTCACTTTTTTATCTTGGAATCTAATTACAAGTTGGTGGCTGATTAATTCTACATTTATTGGAATGGCTTTTGCCAACCTATGCAATAGTCTTTTTTATTCAAGTTTTTTCTGTTTGTTCTATTGGGCTAAAGGAAGACTTCCAAACAGAAGTGGTTATTTATTTCTTATTGCATTATGGCTTGCCTTTGAAAAACTTCATTTGACTTGGGATTTTTCGTGGACATGGATGAACCTAGGAAATGTATTTTCTGAAAAAATTTACTGGATCCAATGGTATGAATATACAGGTACTTTTGGAGGTTCACTGTGGGTTTTGATCATCAATATTTGGATGTATTCAATAATAAAAAATTACACTGTATCAGAGGGCTTAGGTAAACTCGTGAAAAAAATAGTCCCCCCATTGATTTTTATTTCGCTTCCAATCGCATTTTCATTATTTCTTTATCAAAAGGTAGAGCATATTGAACCTAATATTAAAGTTATCCTTCACCAGCCAAATATTGATCCTTACAATTCAAAATACAATTTTTCAAATAAACAATTATTAACTCAATTTTCAAAACAAGTAAAACCATACCTAACTGAAAAAATAGATTATGTATTAAGTCCTGAAACTTATTTTGCTGAAGGATACGGAGAAAAACTAGACGATTTTGATCAAACTGAACTCTATCAAAAAATGTTAAGAGAGTTTAAGGACTACCCTAGAGTTCAATGGGTCACTGGTATTCAGTTTTATGATATTTACAAACAAAATGAGCCTCCCTCACTTTCTGCAAATAAGCTTAGAAATGGGATTTGGATTGATTACTACAACAGTGCTTTAGCTCTTCAATTCAAAAAAGAAGCACAGGTTTACCATAAATCAAAACTCGTGGTTGGAGTAGAAAATATGCCATTTAAAACTTTACTAAAACCTATTTTAGGGGACGTTCTTCTTAATTTAGGAGGAACAGTCGCAAGTAGGGTAACTCAAAAAAATAGATCGGTTTTTGATCATCCAAATCTTAAAATCAATGCAGGACCTGTTATATGTTGGGAATCCATTTTTGGTGAATTTATGACTGGTTATGTAAAAGAGGGGGCAGATTTTCTTGCCATTATTTCCAATGATGCATGGTGGGCCAACACCCCAGGTCACAAACAACTTCTTAGCTATACAAGACTTCGAGCCATTGAATTGCGTCGTGACATTGCCAGAAGTGCTAATACAGGAATTTCAAGTATTATCGATGCAAGAGGTGAGATTTTGTTGCAATCTGAATATGGGACAAAAACAGTACTCAGAGGAAATATTGCACCAAGATCAGATTTAACCTTTTATGTTCGTTATGGAGATATTATTGGTCGTTGGGCAATATTTATTGCTGTCATCTATTTTTTATTAGCGCTCAGTGGCAGATTAAAAAAAAAACAAAAAGTTAATTCGTCAATGTAAGGCTAATAATTATTTAATACCCTTATAGATGCTGTATATTGTCCTTTTAATTATAAATAAAATATTCTTATGGAGGAAATTAAAATTTATACAAAAACTGGAGATAATGGCACTACAAGTTTATTTTCAGGCAAACGTATTCCAAAATATGATATTAGAATAAAAGCTTATGGTTCTGTTGATGAATTAAATGCATGGTTAGGCTTGATTCGTGACTCCTCAGATTTTGACTACGCAAAATCTACTTTAGTTAAAATTCAAAAGCAATTGATGGTAGTTGCTTCTCAGTTGGCAATTGAATCTCAAGAAGATTTCCCAGAAAACTTAGTTCCAATTCAAAGAGATGAAGTTCGGTTTTTAGAGCAAGAAATTGACTTGCTTACCAAAAGACTTCTTCCTCTAAAAAACTTCGTAATCCCAGGAGGACACATACTCGTGTCCTATACTCATTTAGCCCGTTCAGTTTGTAGAAGAACTGAGCGTTATATTACTGAATTAAACCACCAAGAATCAATTTCACCTTCTATAATTGCTTACGTTAATCGTCTCTCTGATTACCTTTTTACTCTCTCAAGAATTTTTGCTTTGGATTTAGATATTAAAGAGATAAAGTGGAGCGGGAACTAAAAGTTATAAAAAAAGTTGCATACTACTCATAAAAATATATTTTTGCAAAATAAATATTCAGAAATATGTATTGGACATTAGAACTTGCTTCGTATTTAAGTGATGCACCATGGCCGGCTACTAAAGACGAGCTAATCGACTTTTCAATCCGTACTGGTGCCCCTCTTGAGGTTGTAGAAAATCTACAGGCTATGGAAGACGAAGAAGATATTTACGAATCTATAGAAGAAATTTGGCCTGACTTTCCTACAGAGGATGACTATCTTTGGAATGAGGACGAATATTGACAAAATACCGTAAAGCTCCAAAAGTCTCTTTAATGAGATTTTTTTTTAAATTACTTTTGAAATAATTATATGTTAAGACATCCCGAATAAATTGTATGAGTATTTTAAATAACATACTGAAAGTCTTTGTTGGTGACAAGACCAAAAAAGACTTGAATAAGATTGCTCCATTAGTAACTGAAATCAAGGATTTCGAAAAGAAACTTGAAACACTTTCGAATGACAAATTAAGGGCTAAAACAGCTTATTTCAAAAATCAAATAGCAGCAGCTAGAGCTCAGTTTGACGAAAAAATATTCACTCTACTTGAGGAAGTAAAATTAACTCAGGACCTCGATGAAAAAGAAAATATATACAAACAAGTAGATGAAAAAAATCAAGCTGCGCAAAATGCATCTGAAGACATGCTTAATCAAATCCTCCCCGAAGCATTTGCTGTTGTAAAAGAAACAGCTAAACGATTTAAAGAAAATGAAACTCTTGAAGTTAGTGCTTCAGCTTACGATCGAGAAATGGCTAATTCCAAACCCTATATTCGACTTAAAGGTGATCAGGCCGTCTGGTCAAATTCTTGGGATGCTGCTGGAAAGCCGATCACTTGGGGTATGGTACATTATGATGTGCAACTCATTGGTGGAATCGTACTTCATCAAGGAAAAATTGCAGAAATGCAAACTGGAGAGGGAAAAACCTTGGTTGCAACCCTTCCTGTATACTTAAATGCGCTTTCAGGAAAGGGTGTTCATTTGGTTACCGTAAATGACTACCTGGCAAAAAGAGACAGCGCATGGATGGCTCCTTTATTTGAATTCCACGGGCTTAGTGTAGATTGTATCGATTACCACCAACCCAATAGTTCTGAACGCAGAAAGGCCTATCAGGCAGACATAACTTATGGAACAAATAACGAATTTGGTTTCGATTATTTAAGAGATAATATGGCACACACTGCCTCGGATCTCGTTCAACGAAAGCATAATTATGCTATCGTCGATGAAGTAGATTCTGTTCTGGTTGACGATGCCAGAACACCTCTAATTATTTCAGGTCCAACTCCTGAGGGTGATCGCCATGAGTTTGATGCCTTAAAATCAAAAGTATCAAGTTTGGTGTCTCAACAAAGAAATTTATTAACGAGTATCCTTGCAGAGGCTAAAGCTAAAATAAAAGCTGGTGATAATGAAAAAGGTGGAATTCTTCTATTAAGGGTGTTTAGAGGCTTACCAAAGAACAAGGCGTTGATCAAGTTTCTCAGTGAGGAGGGAATTAAACAATTACTTCAAAAGACTGAAAATACCTATATGCAGGATAACAATAGAGAAATGCATAAAATTGATGAGGCATTATATTTTGTGATTGACGAAAAAAATAATCAGATTGACCTTACAGAAAAGGGAATCGAAATGCTCTCTGATGGAAATGAAGATAAAAACTTTTTTGTATTGCCAGAAATTGGAGGTGAAATAGCCAAGATTGAGTCCCAAGAGCTAGATTCAAAAAAGGAAGCTCAAGAAAAAGAAATATTATTCAAAGAGTTCGATGTTAAAAGTGAACGTATTCACACTATGAATCAATTACTTAAAGCGTTTACTCTTTTTGAAAAGGACGTAGAATACGTTCTGATGGAGAATAAAGTGAAAATTGTTGATGAGCAAACTGGACGAATCATGGAGGGACGTCGCTATTCAGATGGATTGCACCAAGCAATAGAGGCCAAAGAAAATGTCAAAATTGAAGCAGCCACCCAAACATATGCTACCATTACACTCCAAAATTACTTCAGAATGTATCAAAAGTTGTCTGGTATGACAGGGACAGCCATTACAGAGGCTGGTGAGTTTTGGGAAATCTATGAATTGGATGTCATCGAAATACCTACCAACCGACCCATTGCAAGAAATGATGAAGATGATCTCATTTATAAAACTAAAAGGGAAAAATACAATGCTGTAATTGAAAAGGTTACCGAGCTTTCTTTAGCTGGAAGACCGATACTTATTGGTACCACCTCTGTTGAGATTTCAGAATTATTAAGCAAAATGCTTAATATTCGTAAGGTCAAACACAATGTTCTTAATGCTAAGATGCATAAAAAAGAGGCAGACATTGTTGCGGAGGCAGGGAATCCAGGGGTTGTCACTATTGCAACAAATATGGCAGGTCGAGGAACAGATATTAAACTATCTCAACAGGTTAAAGATGCTGGTGGATTGGCAATTATTGGAACAGAGCGTCACGACTCTAGAAGGGTTGATCGTCAGTTAAGAGGTCGTTCAGGTCGCCAGGGAGATCCTGGAAGCTCGCAATTTTACGTTTCTTTAGAAGATAATCTTATGCGATTATTCGGTTCGGAAAGAGTTGCTAAAGTTATGGATCGAATGGGTCTAGAAGATGGAGAAGTTATTCAGCACTCAATGATGACAAAGTCAATTGAAAGAGCCCAAAAGAAAGTTGAAGAAAACAACTTTGGAATTCGAAAACGTCTTTTGGAATACGACGATGTAATGAGTGCCCAAAGAGAGGTTATTTATAAGAGAAGAAAACACGCTTTAGAAGGTTCTCGTTTAAAATTGGATGTACTAAATATGCTTTACGATACCTGTGAAGAGATCGTCCTTCAAAATAAAGAGACAAAAGATTATAAAAACTTTGAGTTTGAAATCATTAGTAATTTTTCAATTACTGCACCAATTACAGCAAAAGAATTTGAACAACAAAATGAGCTTGATTTGATACAAAAACTCTATCAGAGACTCCTAGACTACTATGAAGAAAAACAAGTTCAAAATGCACAACAAGCCTTTCCTATAATAAAGGATGTGTATGAGCGACCGGGAAATAGTTTTGAACGTATCGTGGTTCCCTTTACTGATGGAGTAAAGTCATTAAATGTAGTAACCAACTTAATGGATGCATACGAATCCAAAGGGAAAAATCTAATTGATGATTTTGAACGTAATATTACTCTGGCATTGATTGATGATGCGTGGAAAGTACATTTGAGAAAGATGGACGAAATGAAACAATCGGTTCAATTAGCTGTTCACGAACAAAAAGATCCCTTATTGATTTATAAGTTTGAAGCGTTTGAGCTGTTCAAATCCATGCTCAATAAATTAAATAAAGAAGTACTTTCATTTCTAATCAAA
>JAQWNN010000024.1 GCA_029268555.1 Flavobacteriaceae bacterium | reverse complement strand
AATGGATTATAAAAACTATTACGAAAGATATAACATAGAAAGAAAAAAAAATCCTAAAACTAAGAAGGGTTCTCAGAGTAGACAAGTCAAAATAAAAATTGAAAAAACAATAAAATAAAACTTGCTACTTAAAAAGAAATAAATAGAATGTAAATTATTATATATACTGATAGATAGAAGGTAAAGGAAGTGTATGGATTACAACACCATATATTCTACAATGATTTGACCTAAATTCCAACTTGGGATGTAATATGTATATGGTGAATCTTCAAGAATTTCATTTAAAATACGCTTTTGTAATAAACTAGAATTACCTGTTATAATTGTTAAGGAAAAAGAACCTTTAGTTTGTTCTTCTGCCAAAGCTTCTTTAACTTTTATTATCGCTTGTTTATGACGAATAAGGTGGAGATCTATTGTTCTTATATGCTGTCTTTTTTTAAGTAAAACTTTAAAGAAATCATTTTCGATTTTTACGAGCAGTGAGATAACGATCAATATGCATCTGATCAAGCGAATCTGAATCTCCGTACTGTATTCTTAATTCAGAAAGTCTTAAATGCAGCCGTTCTTGTACACTCTTATATTCAGGATTGTCATAAAGATTATTCATTTCTGAAGGATCTTCATCTAAATCATATAATTCCCATTCGTCTATATCATAATAAAAATGAATCAGTTTGAAACGCTCTGTTCGAACTCCATAGTGACGTTTAACCATATGAACTGAAGGATATTCGTAGTAGGTGTAATATATCGCATCTCTCCATGCACCTCCCTTTTGGTTAACTATTTCTCTAAAGGAAGTTCCTTGCATATCTTCAGGTTTTTTTACCCCAGCATAGTCTAAAAAAGTTGGAGCAAAATCGAGATTTTGAACCATTTTATCCACTACAGATCCAGCTGGTATTTCCTTTGGGAAACGCATCAGCATTGGAGTTTTTAAAGACTCCTCATACATAAATCGTTTGTCAAACCAGCCGTGTTCACCTAGATAAAATCCTTGATCAGAAGTATATACAACTATCGTGTTTTCAGTTAATCCCTCTTGATCAAGATAATCCAAAACTTCACCAACACCATCATCTACAGACTGGATGGTTCTTAAATAATCCTTTATATAACGGTTAAACTTCCATAGAGCAAGTTCTTTGTTATTCAAATTCAGACTTCTCAGATCGTTATTTTTTGGGGTATAAGCATTAAGCCAAGCTTGTTTTTGATCAAGATTAAACCTTTCCAATTCTCTTTCAAACCCTGTATTATTTCCATAAGGGTCTACAAGCATTTTGAAATCGTGTCCCCAGCGACCATGACCACCATTTCCATGTGCTACTGCAATTTGTTTCTCGGAAGCTGCGATTAACATTTCTTGAGTTTTGGCTGCTGTTCCTCTGTTGGAGTAGTCATCAAAAAAGTTGGCTGGAGGGTCAAAAGTTTTATCATCAAAAAGGCTAAGGTATTTTTCTTCAGGTTTCCAATTTCTATGTGGTGCTTTTTGATGGTATAGAAGTAAAAAAGGTTCTTTTTTATTACGTTTATTTTTGAGCCAATCTAAAGCCAAAGTTGTAGTGATAGATGTAACATAACCCTCAATACGTTCCTTTATTCCATTGATTATAAAATCTGGATTATAATAATGCCCTTGACCAGGTAAGACAGCTGAATAGTCAAATCCTTGAGGAAGACCTCTAAGATGAATTTTTCCTATGAGAGCAGTTTGATAACCAGTTTTTTGAAGATGCTTTGCAAAATTATCTTGATCCCAGTTAAAGTCTTGGATATTATCTACTTTCCCATTTATAAAACTGTGCTTTCCGGTGAGCATTACTGCCCTACTAGGGGCGCATATAGAGTTTGTAACAAAACCTTTTTTAAACAAGGCTCCTTCATCGGCAATTCGATCAATATTTGGGGTTTTATTTAATCCATAACCATAAGCACTAATTGCCTGATAGGCATGATCATCGGACATTATAAAAACGATATTAGGTGGTATCTCAATTTTTGAATCACAAGAGAATAATGTAGCTAGCATTAATCCAATTAAAAAGATTTTTTTGACCATTTTATTATGCTTTTATTTAAAGATAAAATATTTAAATTAAAATTTGAAATTAGTTATTGTATCCGAATTTTTTTAATTGTTGTTTACTTGAACGCCAATTTTTTGAAACTTTCACATAGAGCTCTAAATGAATTTTTTTTCCAAAAAATTGTTGAAGAGATTTTCTTGCTCCTATTCCAACCCTTTTTAATGCATTTCCTCTATGGCCGATGATGATTCCCTTTTGAGTTTCTCGTTCAACTAAAATTATGGATCGTATTCTAATTATTTTGGAGTCTTCATGAAATTCTTCTGTAACAACCTCAACAGAATAGGGAATCTCTTTGGAGTAATGTGCTAATATTTGTTCCCGGATTGATTCATTTACAAAAAAACGTTCTGGTTTATCGGTCAACTGATCTTTTGGGAAGTAAGCAGGGGAAGAGGGTAATTTTGAAATTAAAATTTTTAAAAGCTCTGGAATATAAAAACCTGTTAATGCTGAGATTGGGTAAACTCTAGCATTAGAAAATAAGCTTTCCCAATGGGAAACAGATTTTTCAAGAACCTCTTGACTGATCTGATCAATTTTATTTATCAATATGTATAATGGTGCTTTGGTGCGTTTAATTTTTTCGAAAAAAACGACTTCTTTTAATTCCCTTTCTTCAGGAGTAACCATGTAAAGTAATACATCAGCATCAACTAATGCTTCTTTTACAAAATTCATCATTGAAGTTTGCATCTCGTAGACAGGCTTGATAACTCCAGGGGTGTCTGAAATCACCATCTGAAAATCATCTCCGTTAACAATTCCAAGTATTCTGTGTCTCGTTGTTTGAGCCTTATGAGTAATAATGGAAAGCTCCTTTCCGACTAAGGCATTCATCAAAGTTGACTTTCCTACATTAGGATTCCCGATGATACTCACAAAACCAGACTTATGCTCTTTCGATTTCAAATAAATAATTTTTTAAAGGTAGTTATAATTAATAGGAAACTTGTTGGATAACAAGGTTCCTAAAATTATATTTTCCCTTTTCAATTTTAAATTTTCATGGATGTTTTATACTTGATTCAGCGTTCAAAATCACCTGCTTTTTATTTAAAAAAACAGAAACAGGAACCCCTTCTATTAAGCGAAGAGAACTATTTTTTTTAGACACGCTTAACTCAATTACACTATTACGGAAATTAATTTTAAACGAAAACGAGTCCCAAGCTTTTGGGAGTTGAGGTGAAAAATAAATCGCATCATTTTTTATTCGCATTCCTCCAAATCCCTCTACAATACTGATCCAAGTTCCTGCCATAGAAGTAATATGAAGTCCCTCATCCACTTCAGCATTATAATCATCTAAATCTAACCGAGAGGTTTGTAAATAAAAATTATATGCTTGCTCAACTCTTCCAAGTGAAGCTGCAAGAACTGCATGAATTGATGGGGATAATGAAGATTCGTGAACTGTATAAGGTTCGTAAAAATCAAAATTATTTTTTAACTGATCAGATGAAAAATGATCTTCAAAAAAATAGAATCCTTGCAGCACATCTGCTTGTTTTATATATGGGGAACGTAAAATTCTATCCCATGACCAATGCTGATTTAAGGGCCTTTGTGTGGAGGGAATTAACGAAGCCTTTTTTAAGTCCTTATCTAAAAATCCATCTTGCTGCAGGAACACTCCGTGCCTTGAATCGTATGGCAGATAAATTCCAATTGATTTTTCTTTCCAATCTAAAACTTCGGATTTACTTAAGCCAAGTCTATCGTAAATTGCCTTGTGTACATTTGGTTTTTCTTTTAAAATTTGAGCTAGTCTAATGCAAACATATTCTAAACACCATTTGGCAGCATAGTTTGTGTACCAATTGTTATCGACATTGTTTTCATACTCGTTGGGTCCTGTAACACCTAAAATCACATATTGGTTTTTTTGAACTGAGAAATTCATTCTTTGGGTCCAAAATCTTACAACACCAACAAGTACATCAATGCCTTTAGTTTCGAAATATACCGTTTTGCCTGTATAGCGCTCATAATTATAAATCGCAAAGGCAATAGCGGCATTTCGATGTATTTCCTCAAAAGTGATCTCCCATTCGTTATGGCACTCTTCACCATTCATTGTTACCATGGGGTAAAGTGCTGCACCATCTGTAAAACCTAATTTGGATGCGTTTTCTATTGCTTTTTCTAAATGATTATAACGATAATTGAGTAGATTTTCTGCTACCAATTCATTTTTAGTAGCCATATAGAAAGGAAAGCAATATGCTTCGGTATCCCAATATGTGCTACCACCATACTTTTCGCCTGTGAATCCTTTAGGGCCTATATTAAGTAATGGATTTTTACCTGTATAGGTTTGATTCAGCTGAAAGATATTGAATCGTATTCCTTGTTGGGCTTTAATATCTCCCTCAATTGAAATATCAGCCATTTCCCAAATTTTATCCCATTGTTTTTTTTGCAAATCAAGTAAGGCATCAAAACCTTTTTGGAGAGCCACTTGAACGATTTTTTTTACATGATTTTGGTGTTTTTTTTGAGGTTGTTGAAGTGAGGTGCAATACCCTCCCATTTTTTCAACGACAATTTCTTCGTGAGGTGCTAAATTGACTTCCATTTCAAAAGCAATTCTTCCTTCAATCTCCTTACAGGAATATGCTCCGGAAGGCTCAGAATTTAAATAAAAAGAAACCCCCTGATAAGTACAGAGATCAAATTCAGACTTAGATGTTTTGTTATGTAGAATTGCAAAATTATCGTCACTCCCTTGTCCCATGTATTCCCAAAATTGATCATTCCAATTGCTGTCTTTATTCTTAATGCTAGAATCAATATATGGACATATCTTAATTTGTGCTTCATGTTCATGAAGCTTAACACTGTACTTGATACATCCCAATTCTTCCTGAAAAAGCGTTAAAAATCGTGAGGAATTTATGGTAAGTTTTATACCCTTCGAGGTAGTCAGTGTGACCGTTCTATTATACAAGCCGCTTTGCATGTCAAGAGTTCTTCGAAAGTCATGAATTGTTGCCGTGTTAAGATCAACTACAGCTTTGTTGCAATATACGTCTATACCGATCCAATTTGGAGCATTAATTACTTTAGCAAAATATTTTGGATAACCATTTTTCCACCATCCTACTTTGGTTTTATCCGGATAATATACTCCTGCAGCATAGCTTCCCTGAAAGGTTTTCCCCGAATACTGTTCTTCAAAATTAGCACGATGCCCCATAGCTCCATTACCAAGACTGAAAATACTCTCAGAGGCTTCAACTTGGTTAGGGTTAAAAGAATCTTCTATTATTTTCCACGGATCAGTTTTGACGTAATTAAGTCTCATGTCGTTTTTATTATTCGATTAAGAAGTTCAATTGATATTATTTTTGCATTTTTTAAAACCAAATCGGCTTTTTCAAGTTCGTGGGAATCTCCTAATCCAATCACCTTCATATTGGCTGATAAAGCAGCTTTTATTCCAGCTGGTGCATCTTCAAGAACCACACAATCTCGTGGTAAAAGGTTCATTTTTTTTGTGGCTTTTAGAAAAACTTCAGGATTGGGTTTCGATTTTGAAACATCATTCCCGTCAACAATTACATCAAAAATTGTCAGCAAACCAAGCTTGTTAAGCACAAAACGTGCATTTTTACTCGCAGAACCCAGAGCAATCAGAACTTCACTAGCTTTAAGCATTTTAATTAATGCGAAAATTCCTGGTAAAATATCTTCTGGAGTTAATTTGGAGCACAATTCTAAATAAATTTCATTTTTTCGATTTGCTGCATGCTGAAGTTCTTCAGTTGATACTTGTTTTTCTGCCCATTCAGCAATTTTTTTAATGGAATCCATTCTACTAACTCCTTTTAGTCTCTCATTGTCTTCGATTTTGAGCTGATAATTCCATTCTGATGCTATGGTTTTCCATGAAGTAAAGTGAAACCTGGCAGTATCTACAATTACACCATCGAGATCAAAAATCACCCCTTGAATTTTAGACTTGATATCTAATGGCATTTTTTTCTGTAATTAAAAGATTACACATTCCAGATATAAATAGAGAGACTCCTGCAGCAACTAATGCAAAAATGGATTCATCACCAAAAAGACTTGCAGCAAAGTTTACTCCATTAAGTGCAGCAATGATTTGAGGTATTACGATAAATATATTGAAAACCCCCATGCTAATTCCCATTTTTTCAGGATCAACCACACTCGAAAGCATAGCATAAGGCATCGACAAAATACTACCCCAAGCAATACCAACACACATAAACCAATACTTTAAAAGACCCGGATTGGGGAACCAATACATGGCAATAAATCCAAAACCTCCAATAAAAAGTGAACTCATATGAATCATACGCCTATTGATTGTGCGTTTTGAAGTATAGAAACTTAAAAAAAGTGCAAAAGCCATTGACGAAAGACCATATAAACCCATGTTAGAGCCAACAAGGTTAGAAGCTTTTTGGAAAGCAGTATTATCTTTTTGAAATTGTGATTTATCTAAAGGGTCTTTTAAGTCGAACTTTGCCTCAATTGGCATAGGTGATTTATATACATGTTCAGTTAGGGCTGGATTAGCTAAACTCCACATTGCAAAAAAAGCAAACCAACTAAAAAACTGAATCACACCAAGCTTTAACATGGTTTTAGGCATCGTTACAATATATTCAAAAACCTGAGCAAAAAGATTTCCAGTTTCTTTTTTCTTTTTAAATTCATTTAAATCCTTGGGAGGATATTCCTTTGTTGTAAAAACGGTGTATAAGATGCTAATTAGAAAAACAAAGGCACCAATTGAAAAAGCAATCTTTACACTCATTGGAATGATACCTGGTGGAGCCGAATCACTTACTCCAAGATTAGAGACTATCCAGGGTAAATTACTTGCAATCCATGTTCCAATACCAATGATTAGTGTTTGGATTATAAATCCATATGAACGTTGTTGGTCCAATAATTTATCAGCAACCAAAGCACGAAAAGGTTCCATACTAATATTAATAGATGCATCTAAAATCCACAAACATCCTACCGCTACCCATAGTATAGGCGAGTGAGGGACAAAAAAAAGTGTAAGAGAACTCAAAACTGCTCCAACAAGAAAAAATGGCCGTCTTCGTCCCCAGCGAGGGTGCCAAGTATGATCACTTAGGTAGCCGATGATAGGTTGTACGATGAGTCCAGTCAGGGGAGCTGCTATCCACAATAATGGAATGTCATCTTTTGCCGCGCCTAGAGTCTGAAAAATTCGAGACATAAATCCCCCTTGTAAGGCAAATCCAAATTGAATACCCAAAAAACCAAAACTCATATTCCAGATATCCCAGAACTTTAAGAGAGGTTTTTTCATATTACAAAAATTAAACTTTGAAAAGTATTTGCTTATTTAAAGTAAAATAGTGATAGAATCTATGTGTTACAAAAGCTAATATATAAATTAAATTAAAGGCTTCTAGTAATTAAAACCCACATTTAATACTTTAATCCAATTTAGATTGGGTATTTATTTTGATGAAAATTTATTTTATAATTATTTCTTCTTCCAAATATCTAATCCTGTATTGGCTTTGATTAGCTCCCATTGAATGTCTGGATTAAATTTACCATCTCCAATTTTAACAAGTATTTTATTATCTATTTGTGCTAAATAATAACCATTATTTCCATCTAAAGTTTCAATAACCTCTAAAACACTGTTGGCATTAATATTATTTTCCTTTCTTATTCTAATTAGGTCATTAATATCACTTTTTAAAGTACCAGAAGTATCAGAAAACAAATAGTGAAATATCCAGATCATCGGAATACCAGGATGTGTTAGCAAATAAGCATATCCTTTTAAAATTTCGTTAATATTAGATGAATATAAATTATCACAATCATCCCGATTTATACAGCCTGAGTCGTGATTATCAAGAAATGTAATTGATTTACTTCCATAACCATTAATACTTGAAAGCGAATAGTTCTTATTTAAAATACTATAATTTTTATCAACAAAGGCATCATGTAATTTGTACTTAAGAGCAAAATCAAAGGCTGCTGTCTTATTAATATTTTGATTAGAATTTGAAGTTCCTGTTTGATCAATCCACTTTTTAATCTTATTTAAATCGCTATCCCAAAACTCACCAACAGAAAAATAATGAGAAGTTGATTTGTTGTACTCACCTACATATTTCGCAGGATACCCTTTAACATAATCATATCGCCAGGAATCAAATCCTAAATCCTTTAAAAGTATTAAGTATGATTTAAGTCCTTTTTGTACTTCTTCACTTTGGTGGTTTAGATCTCTGGCTCCACCCCAACTCAACCCTTCATCTTTTTCACCGCATGGTTTTGTTCCAAAAGCATCTGGGTTTGCGAAACCCTCATCATCTATACAAATCGATTCGCATGACCATGAAGGTTCAGTAAAATCTGTCCAAGTGTCAGTTCCCACACGATGATTGAAAACTAGATCAGCCATAGCATGCATTTCTCTCGATTTAACTTTTGCAAGTAAATCCTCTAGCTGCGATTTTGTTCCATGTGAAGAAGTAAATTCGAAAAGTTTTCTTGGATGATATCCCATACCTTGCCCCTCGCTAACAGGCGGAAACCATATAACATCAATATTAGCATTTGACAACTCAATAATTAGGCTATTTATATATTGGTAATAAGATGAGTAATTAGATATTTTTAAATCTTTGAAACTATCCCACCAAAATGCCTGCATCATTACATCATTATTTGGATCATCATCAGCAAAAATACTTATACCATTATCCTCAACAGGACTGCTAGTTTGTTCAGAATTATTATCAATATTAGATTTAATACATCCTAAAATTGCCACAAAAAATATTGAAACTAGATATTTCATAATTATCAAAAAATAAGAAATATAATTAAACTGTTAATCTTTGACAGAATTTGAACGAAGTCTTTTAATTAAAAAACGGTTACACTATAATAGTATAACCTTTATTGTTTTAGTAGACCCAATTGATCTGTTTTCGAAACAAAACTTGGAATTTTTAGATTATTTTCATTGGCTTAATTGAAAAAAAATATCCCCAAAAACAATCGATTATTTTTGAGGATAATCGTAGATAACTCTATTGAAATATCGAACATAAGTCAAACTCCAAGAGACTTAATCGACACTCATCATTTCATAACTCTTATTATGAAAGAATAATTTTGCAGCATATCTTCCCTCAATATTGTGTGTTTTCATTTAATTCAATGCTTGACTTTTTTCATGAAAAAAATATGAAGATCGATTCTATTAAACCTAAATAATCAAGTACCTTCAATCATAACCGCCTTTCCATCATAAG
>JAQWNN010000023.1 GCA_029268555.1 Flavobacteriaceae bacterium | reverse complement strand
CTACAGGCATATATTTTTACTGTTTTATCAGCTTTATATTTTGGTTTTGCATCAGAAGAACATGATCATTAATAAATAGAATGTTTAATTTTTAAAATAAATAAATATGGAAATTCCTTTAATAGTAGGAGCAGGATTAGTCGTAATTGGCGTAGGTATAGGCATCGGAAACATCGGTAGAGGTGCAATGGAAGCAATAGGACGACAACCGGATGCTTATGGAAAAATTCAAACAGCAATGTTAATTGCTGCAGCCCTTGTTGAGGGAATCGGTTTTGCTGCATTATTTGCTGTATAAGTACAATATCTCATTTTGAGATCCTAACATAAAGTTTTAAACAATGGAAAAACTAATTAGTGAATTTTCTATAGGTCTGTTTTTTTGGCAATCAATGATTTTTATTGGCTTAATTTTTCTCCTAAGGAAATATGCATGGGGTCCAATTTTAAGCGCTGTAAACGAACGTGAGACTTCAATTAAAGACGCCTTAGATTCAGCAGAAGCTGCTCGTAAAGAAATGGAAACTTTACAAACAGATAATCAGCGAATACTTAAAGAAGCTCGTGCTGAAAAAGAAGTAATGCTCAAGGAAGCACGTAATACAAGTGCAGATTTGATTAATACCGCCAAAGTGGAAGCAAAAGCGGAAGCAGAAAAAATTCTTATCCAAGCCCAAGAAGCTATTCAAAATGAAAAGCGTGCTGCAATTAGCGAATTGAAAGATCAAGTTGCCTCTATTGCAACGAATATTGCAGAAAAAGTTTTACAGAAAGAATTGGAAAGTAATGACAAACAAGAGCAGCTGATAAGTCAATTATTAAAAGATTCTGATCTCAAATAATGAAAGGAACTCGAGCTTCAATTCGATACGCCAAGGCAACATTAGCATTTGCTAACGAATCCAATTCATCTCATGCAGTTAATGACGATATGAAGTCTCTCATGAGTTTAATCACAGAAAACTTAGAGCTGAGCGAAGTAATGGAAAATCCAATGCTAGGGGCAGAAAGAAAAGAGGCTGTAATGAATGCAATCTTTCCTAATTCCAACAAAGCAACAAGAAAGTTTTTTTCATTATTGGCAGTAAACAATCGTATGGAATTATTGGCTCCAACATGTGATAATTTTTTGCAGTTGTATGCGGTTCAAAGGGGGGAAGTTAAAGCTATTGTTACAACAGCAATTCCTTTAACATCAGACTTGAAAAATCAGGTCCTACAGACTGTAAAAAAACTTACTGATAGAAAAGTAATTTTAGAGAATAAAATAGACTCCTCTATAATAGGTGGATATATACTTAAGATTGATGATAAGCAATTTGACGCAAGTGTATCGAATCAGCTAAAGGCAATCAAAATATTATTAACAAAAAAGAACTAGATCTAAAGAATATTGATCATGGCAGACGTAAACCCCGCTGAAGTATCAGCAATATTAAAAAAGCAATTAGCAGGTTACAGCTCAGGGAATTCCTTGAATGAGGTTGGTACAGTGCTGGAAGTAGGTGATGGAATTGCCCGTGTATATGGACTTTCCAATGCACAATATGGCGAACTGGTATCCTTCGACAACAATTTGGAAGGGATGGTACTTAACTTAGAGGAAGACCACGTAGGAGTTGTATTGTTAGGATCTTCAAAAGGTGTTAAAGAAGGCGATACTGTAAAAAGAACTCAACGGATTGCTTCGATTAAAGTTGGTGATGGTGTCGTAGGACGTGTTGTAAATACGCTAGGGTTTCCAATTGATGGAAAAGGGCAAATTGATGGAGAAGTTTTTGAAATGCCCCTGGAACGCAAGGCACCAGGTGTTATTTTCCGTCAACCAGTAAACGAGCCTCTTCAAACAGGGATCAAATCCATTGACGCCATGATCCCTGTGGGTAGAGGGCAAAGAGAATTGGTTATTGGCGACCGACAAACAGGAAAAACTACTGTATGTATTGACACCATTTTAAACCAAAAAGAATTTTATGATGCAGGCGAACCTGTATACTGTATTTATGTTGCGATTGGTCAAAAAGCGTCTACAGTAGCGGGAATCGCAAAGACTTTGGAGGACAAAGGAGCTTTAGCATATACCACAATTGTAGCAGCAAATGCATCTGATCCTGCACCTATGCAAGTTTATGCTCCCTTTGCTGGTGCAGCTATTGGTGAATACTTTAGAGATACTGGGCGTCCAGCATTAATAATCTACGATGATTTATCAAAACAAGCAGTGGCTTATCGTGAGGTATCACTTCTATTAAGGAGGCCTCCGGGACGAGAAGCCTATCCAGGAGATGTTTTTTACTTGCACTCACGTCTTTTAGAAAGAGCTGCGAAAGTTATTAATGACGACAACATCGCCAAAGAGATGAATGACCTACCTAATTCCCTTAAAAGCAAAGTAAAAGGTGGAGGATCGTTAACTGCATTACCGATTATTGAAACTCAAGCAGGGGACGTTTCTGCTTATATTCCAACAAATGTAATTTCGATTACCGACGGACAAATTTTCTTAGAGTCTGATTTATTTAATTCAGGAGTTCGTCCTGCGATAAATGTAGGAATTTCTGTATCCCGAGTAGGAGGATCTGCTCAGATCAAATCTATGAAGAAAGTAGCAGGAACACTTAAATTGGATCAAGCTCAGTTCCGTGAACTGGAAGCTTTTGCAAAGTTTGGTTCTGATTTAGATGCAGCAACTTTAAATGTGATTGAAAAAGGAAAGCGAAATGTAGAGATTTTAAAACAAGCTCAAAATGATCCTTTCAGAGTAGAAGATCAAGTAGCTATTATTTATGCAGGGTCAAAAAACTTGTTAAGAAACGTTCCTGTAGAAAGCGTAAAAGTATTCGAACAATCTTTCTTGGAAACTTTACGCAAAAAACATAGTAAAACTCTTTCGGAATTAAAATTAGGAAAACTTACAGACGAGGTTTTGGACGTATTAAATGAGGTTGCTAAAGAAACAGCAAAACAATACTTATAAGATATGGCAAACCTTAAGGAAATAAGGAATAGAATAGCATCAGTTTCTTCAACTATGCAAATTACTAGTGCCATGAAAATGGTTTCTGCGGCTAAACTCAAGAAAGCACAGGACGCAATAACAGCGATGCGGCCATACGCAAATAGTCTTACACAATTAATTCAAAATTTGAGTCGTACCTTAGAAGGTGATTCACAAAACCCATATACTCAAATACGTACTAAGCAAAAAACTCTAATAGTATCTTTAACATCAAATCGAGGACTTTGTGGTGCATTTAACTCTAATATTATAAAAAAAACAAGACAGCTTATTGATCATGATTTTGTTGAACAGGACGTTACTTTGATTACAATTGGTAAAAAGGGATCAGAAGTTCTTGAAAAAACAGAAAAAATCATCAGTATTCATGATGCTGTTTTTGATGACCTAAATTATGAAAACGTAGGACAAATAGCTCAAGACATTATGGATAAATTCGCTGAGGAGAATTTTGATGAGGTCGTTTTGGTCTATAACCGATTTAAAAATGCAGCAACACAGATCGTTGAAGTAGAACCCTTTTTACCTATTGTAACAGAATTAAATGATTCTGTTTCCGCTAGTACGGATTATATTTTTGAGCCATCAAAATCAGAAATAATAAATGACTTACTCCCTAAGTCACTAAAAATGCAACTTTATAAAGCTGTAAGAGACTCTTTTGCTAGTGAGCATGGAGCTAGAATGACAGCGATGCATAAGGCAACGGATAATGCAACAGAATTGCGAGATCAGCTTAAACTAACTTATAATCAAGCACGACAAGCTGCTATTACTAACGAAATACTTGAGATTGTTGGAGGGGCAGAAGCACTTAAGGGTTAGAAAGTTTTGTTGATGAAATAAATTTAAGTCTAATATCCCTAGGATTCTTTTAAATATTATGATAAAGTCAAACCAATATATCGATAGCACTACTATTTATTAGTTATTTTTCTTTATCAATTTTGATAACACATAATGGGGTGCTCACTGCTCAAAATGGATTCGTTAAAAAGAAATTCATAAAAAACGGTTTTTCTGCCCTAATAATGAAGAGGCTAAATAAATTAGTGTAACTAAAAAGTCGTATTCAGCATGAAAAAATAAAACGGACTTTTAGTTGATAAAACATAAAAAAATTTTGGAGAGGTGGGAAAATTCCCACTTTGTATTTTGTATTTTTATCTATAAAATTTAAGGAGATGATAAAAATTTCAGTTCAAAATCAAAGCAATTATGAACTACCAACTTATGCTACTAAAGCATCATCAGGAGTAGACCTGAAGGCCGTTTTAGAATCTCCTGTTGTTTTGGAGCCGCTAGAACGAAGAATAATTCTTACAGGACTCAAGATAGCTCTCCCTGAAGGTTATGAAGCTCAAGTAAGACCAAGAAGTGGTCTCGCTGCAAAATATGGTATTACCGTATTGAATTCACCAGGGACGATTGATGCTGATTATCGAGGGGAGATTGGAGTAATTTTGGTGAACCTATCAAATACATCTTTTACTATTCAACCAAGAGAACGTATTGCACAATTAGTAGTCGCAAAATTTGAACAAATTGATTGGTTGCCCACGAATGAATTATCAGCTACTCAAAGAGGAGATGGAGGATTTGGAAGTACAGGAAATAAATAAACAACTAAAAAATATTTGGGGTGGTACAAATCAATGATTATAATGAGGCGATTGGTAAATATGTTCATTATGAAGGGAACTTTACCTTTATAGGTATAGGTAATTACTCTTTTTTAAAATGAAGTGCCACATTAATATCTATAAATTTTTCTTTATAGCGACAATCTTTTTGTTATCAGCTTGCAAATCCGTGGCTGTTTTACCTACTAAAATACCAGTTAAAAAAGTAGACGTATCTGCTCTAGCATTCAAAATCAAAGCAAACTATCCAAAGATTAATAAACTCAGATCAAGGATACGTGCAATTTATGATGATGGAAAAAGAGAGCAGCAAGTTATTATCCAATTAAGAATGGAGACCCAACAAAAAATTTGGATGAGCGCTTCCATGGTTATTCCTATAGCTAAGCTTTTGATTACGAAGCAAGGAGTATCGTTTTATGAAAAATTTCAAAAAAATTATTTTAAAGGAGATTTCCAACTAATCAACGCACCTTTTAACACCTCGTTTAGCTTCAATGATATGGAAAACCTTCTATTGGGCAAACCTTTTTTGGATATATCAGTTGGCCGTTGGAAACAGATTTCGAATCCTCAATATTATATCTTGATCCCACAGGGTAGAAAATCAGGCTTGCAACCAACCCTATTTTTCGACCCCTCATCTTTCTTATTAAAAGAACAGCGCTTCTTGATCCCAGGATCTTTAGAGACCTTAATAATAAGTTATAAAAATCACCAGCGTATTCAGGGTGAGTACATTCCTAATCAAATTGAAATCTCACTTGTTGGAGGGGAAAAATATAAAAGGGTTACTCTAGATTTTACCAGGACAGACTTACCCAATATACTTTATTTTCCTTTTGAAATACCAAAAGGTTACAATCAAATTTCATTTTGATGAGGCTAACCCTTTTCCTATTTGTACTTTTTGGGGTCGGGATTGGAACTGTTTTTAGTCAAAATACAAGTAAACGCCAGAAGGATCTTGAAATCCAGCGGCTTCGATTAAAAAACGAAATAAAGCAAATCAATCTATTACTTTTTTCAAATAAAAAAACACGAAAAAATATTGTTACTGAGGTTGAAGATATACAGGTGAAAATGAATGTTAGAGAAGAACTAATTAAAGTAACGAATGCCCAATTAAATTTACTCACCAGAAAAATAAATATTAATGAAAGAAATATTAGTTCTCAACAGAAAGAATTAGGCGAGTTAAAAGAAGATTACGCTAAAATGATTCGAAATTCATATGCTAGCAAGTCACTTCAAAATCGACTGATGTTTTTATTTTCTTCTGAAAGTTTTTTCCAAGGCTATAAACGGATTCAATATTTAAAACAATATGCCCAATTCAGAAGGAAACAAGGGATTGCCATAGCTGAAAAAACCCAGACCTTACAGAAATTAAATAAAGTACTTATTGAGGAGAAGTCTAAAAAATCGAAGATGGTTAACGAAAATAAAGATTTTCAAGATCAGCTAAAAAAAGAGCGAATAAGTCAGGAAAATTTGATCAAAAGTTTGAAGCTAAAAGAGCGGAATTTATCGACTCAGATTTCAAAAAAGGAAAATCAAGCGAGAAAAATTGATAAAGAAATAGATCGTTTAATAAGGGAGGCTATTGCAGTCTCAAATAAAGCTTCTCGGGGAAGAGGGAAAAAGACTTTTGAATTAACTCCTGAAGCAAAATTAATTGCAGCTAATTTTGAAGCAAACAGAGGTCTCCTGCCTTGGCCATTAGAAAAGGGAATCGTCGTTCAAGGCTTTGGTCGTCAAAGGCATCCAGTAGTAAAAACTACAACAATTCAAAGTAATGGTGTTACCATAGCAACTACACCTTCTTCTAAAGTACGAGCTGTTTTTGAAGGTGAAGTGATGTCAGTGATCACGTTTAAAGGGAGTAATCCGTCAGTATTAATTCGTCATGGTAGCTATATAACTGTTTACAAAAACTTAGGGAAGTTGTATGTTAAAAAAGGTGACAAAGTCCAATCAAAACAGGCGATTGGAGAAGTGTTTACAAATCAGAAAACAGGGAAAACTGAGGTCCAATTTAGCATCTTTTATAATGTTAAGGTGCTAAACCCCAAAGGGTGGATATTTCAAATGTAGTTTATTTTTCTTCTAAGTACCACGCCTCTTCTTTCAAAGTATACTTTATAAAGTAGAGCATATTTATAGCTTCTTTTTTATTACTGTATCGACCATAGGCAACTCGATATAAGCCTTCTGGGCTGAACTCTGCTATTGCTGCAGGATAACCTTCGTCAACGAGCTGGCTTACCTTTCTTTCAGCGTTTTCAACTATCCGAAAAGATCCTGCAATCACGCTGTAATAAATTTTATCAGGAATTACATCCTGAGACGATGCAACCAAATTTATCTCAATCGGATCTATCGAGCCAAGATCAAACGCTGCCTCTTGAATATTTTTTTCAATTTGTTGTTGGGCTTTTCCTTGAGCCAAAATTCTTTCTTCTGTAATGTATTGATCTCCATAATAATAAGCTGCTGAAAGCAATGAAGTAGCGATTACTCCAATTGCAGCATATTTTAGTAGGGGAGATTTATTGGAAGTTTTCTTTTTCTTTTCAGGTGTAAACATTAAATCGTCCTTGTTAGAATTTTCCATAAGATTAGGTGTTGTTTTTATCATTAAAGGATCTCTATCAAATACTTTTAAGCCAAAAGCTTTGAGATCAAAATTAACTTTTTCCCAAGAGGTAAATTCAATTTTTCTAGCAGTATTAAGATGAATCTCACCTATCTTTGGAAAGCGCAAAGTTTGAGTTTGGAGTCTTCTTTTCCAACTACTTACCTCCTTTTCAATAATACGAAGTGCATGTTCGTATGGAATAGCCTCTTTCTCGGCAAAATAGTGTGCTAAAATACCATCATTAGAAATAAGAAGTTGGTTAAAGTTAACTTCTCTTCGTGGAGGGAAAAATCTGCCTTTAGGAGTTACATGGGCTTCAAATGAACGTGTTAAAAAGGCCCCAAAATTAGGAATTGTAACACATTCGTGTTGAAATAATAATTGCTGTACATAAAGGGCTAATCGCATATTATTCAAAAGTAGCAAAATATTGCGATTCTTTTAAATTAAAGAATCAAATTAAGAATATATATTACAAAGTTCATCTCATGTAATTAAAAGCGCTACAAACTTTATTAATTCTTAAATTTTATTACATAAAAAATTTTATTGGATTTAATAACCCAATTTGTCTCGTACTCTAAGAAGAACATCACGAGCAACTTTACGCGCTTTTTCTGCACCTTTGGCAAGTGCTATATGAACCTCTTCTGGATTTTGGTAATAGTAATCAAAAAGTTCTCGCTCTTTTTCAAAGCGTTCGAGTATCAATTCAAAAAGTAATTGTTTTGCATAGCCATATCCGATTCCTCCAGCGAGGTATTTTTCTTTCAGCGATTGAACTGATGAAGTTGGAGCAATAAGTTCGTATAAAGCAAATACATTACAGTTTTCATAATCTTTGGGTTCTTCTAATGATTTACTGTCTGTTTCTATCCCCATGATTTGTTTTCGTAATTTTTTATTCGGTAAAAAGATATTGATGGTGTTGTTTTTTGATTTACTCATTTTTTGACCATCTGTACCAGGGATATAATGCGTATCATCTTGAATTTTTGCTTTAGGAACAACAAAGGTTTCGCCCATTTGGTGGTTAAATCGTGAGGCCACATCACGGGTGATTTCTAGATGTTGCAATTGATCTTTTCCAACAGGCACAATTTCAGCGTCGTATAATAAAATATCAGCCGCCATTAAAATTGGATAAGAAAAAAGTCCAGCATTGACATCAGATAATTGTTCAGATTTATCTTTAAATGAATGTGCTAAAGTGAGTCTTTGATAAGGGAAAAAACAATTAAGATACCAGGCAAGCTCTGTGACTTCACATACATCGCTTTGTCGATAAAAATGTGTTTTTTCAATATCTAGCCCACAAGCCAACCAAGTGGCTGCAGTAGCAAAGGTGTTTTCCCTTAGAACCTCTCCTTTTTTTATCTGAGTCAAAGAATGCAAGTCAGCAATAAAAAGAAAGGAATCTTCTTGACTAATCTTTGACATCTCAATAGCTGGCAACACTGCACCTAGTAAATTTCCTAGATGGGGGGTGCCTGTTGATTGTACTCCTGTTAAAACTCTAGCCATTTAACTATTTTTCACAAATGTACGTTTCCTCCAGTTGGAGCGCAAAAAAGCTACATTATTTTTCTTCTACTTTACGCGAAACTTTCTTGGCTGATTTGAAATTGAATATATTTACTGGGTGAGAAAAGTACTTTTAGTTTTATGGCGATTATGGTTTTATTTTATATCCGCAACACCTGTTATAGTTTTATTTTTCCCATTAGCATTAATGTTGGTTTTACCTAGTGGTTACCGTTATTTATTTTGGGTTGCCCGAAATATATGGGCCCCTATTGTTCTTTTTGGGGCAGGGTTTTGGATAAAAAAAACGACTTCTTTCCATACAGAGGAGAAAAGCGCAGTTCTAATTGCAAACCACAGTAGTTATTTAGATATCATGCTGATGTTTCGTATGCGGAAAACACCTTTTGTGTTTGTAGGAAAAAAAGAATTAGTAAGAATTCCTTTTTTTGGCTACCTCTACAAACGAGCAGCCATAATGGTAGATAGAACTTCTTCTAAAAGTCGTTATAGTGTTTATCAAAGGGCACAACATTTCATTAAAAAGGGCTATAGTATTTGTATTTTTCCTGAGAAAGAATATTTAGACGAAACTATTTTATTAAATCCTTTTAAAAAAGGAGCATTTAAGTTGGCATTAGATCACAAGCTTCCAATTTTACCACTGGTTTTTTTAGATTGTAAGCGAAAGTTTCCTTGGTATACTACACATGGTTATCCAGGCAGCTTAAGGGTAAAAGAATTGGATGTAATTCAAGTAAAAGATATGCAATATAAATCAATAGAATCGCTTCAGAAAAAGGCATATAAGTTGATTAGAAATAGTCTGGAAAAAGATCCTAAAAAAAGGGCATTGGAAGCCATTAAAATTTGGGAAAATAAAACTAACTAGACTAAGAATTTACTGCCTTTATCGTATCCATGATCTTCTGTTCAAGCTCTTCCATCAACTCTGGGTTATCAAGCAGCAAATTCTTTACAGCATCGCGACCTTGGCCGATTTTAGTTTCACCGTAACTAAACCAAGAACCACTTTTCTTTATGATCTCGTAGTTCACACCCAAATCAATGATTTCACCAATTTTAGAAATTCCTTCTCCGTACATAATATCAAATTCGGTGGTTCTAAAAGGAGGAGCGACTTTATTTTTAACTACCTTGACACGAGTTTTATTTCCTAAAACTTCAGATTCAGTACTTTTAATTTGAGTAGAACGACGAATATCCAGTCGAACAGAGGCATAAAATTTCAAAGCATTCCCTCCTGTTGTAGTTTCTGGATTTCCAAACATGACCCCAATCTTTTCTCTAAGTTGGTTAATAAAAAATACTGCACAATTTGTTTTGCTTATTGAAGCTGTAAGTTTTCTTAAAGCTTGAGACATCAAACGGGCATGAAGTCCCATTTTAGAATCACCCATTTCACCTTCAATCTCACTTTTTGGAGTTAGTGCTGCTACCGAATCAATCACAACAATGTCGATAGCTCCCGAACGGATAAGGTTATCGGCTATTTCCAGAGCTTGCTCTCCATGGTCGGGTTGAGAAATGATCAATTCTCCTACATCAATACCTAATTTCTCGGCGTAAAAGCGATCAAAGGCATGTTCTGCATCTATAAAAGCTGCAATACCACCCTTTTTTTGACATTCTGCAATGGCATGAAGTGTTAAGGTTGTTTTACCAGAAGATTCTGGACCATAAATTTCTATTACACGTCCTCGAGGGTAACCACCAACACCTAAAGCAATATCGAGTCCAATCGATCCTGAAGGGATTGATTCAACTTCCTCAATAGCCTCGTCACCAAGTTTCATAACGGACCCTTTTCCATAGGTTTTATCTAACTTATCTAGCGTAAGTTGAAGGGCTTTTTGTTTCGCATTTTTTTGATCGGACATAACATTGTTTTTCGCTAATTTACTGTTTCTTATTTTGGCTTCCAAGAGAGGATTCACCGCATTATTAACAATTTTTTGTAAGTTTAAACATATATACTTATTTAATATGAAAAACTATTTATTCTTTTTTTGTCTCATCTCATGTTCGCTTTTTAGTCAACATATTTTACCATTAAGAGAACGCGCCAAAGTGATTGATGAAATTCAAAAATATCGCATAGAAGAATTACTTCCTCAGTTGATGGAGGAAGAGAATTTAGACATGTGGGTTCTAATTACCCGAGAGTATAATGAAGACCCTGTTGTAAAAACACTTCTTCCCCCTACATGGCTCAATGCCAGAAGACGAACAATTTTGGTATTTTCAAAGACAAAGGATGGAGTAGATGCTGTAGCAATTACCCGTTATAATTTTGGCAGAAATATTCGTTCAATTTGGAACAAAGAAAAACAACCAGACCAATGGAAAGCCTTGGCCGACTATATTAAAACCCAAAACCCAAAACGAATTGGAGTTAATACTTCTGAGCATTATGGTATAGCAGATGGACTAGCAAAAACTGATTATGATGGAATGATAGCAGTTCTACCCAGTCACTTACAAAAAAGAGTAGTTTCAGCAGAAACCCTTGCAGTTCGATGGATTGAAACTAGAACTCCGATAGAAATGATCATATTTAATCAATTAGTTGAAATAACTCATAATATTATTTCAGAGGCCTTTTCAACTCGCGTGATTACACCAGGAGTTACTACAACAGACGATGTAGTATGGTGGATGCGCGAAAAAATTTTGGCATTGGGATTGAAAACTTGGTTTCAACCAACAATTGATGTTCAAAGAACCGGTAAAAGCGATTTATATGCTTTTGACGGCAAATCTAAATTTGATATAATCCTCCCAGGCGACCTTGTGCACTGTGACTTTGGGATCAGCTACCTCACTCTAAATACAGACTGCCAAGAGCTAGCTTACGTCTTAAAGCCTAAAGAGAATGATACGCCTGATTTTTTAAAGGAAGCTCTAAGACAAGGAAATGCGGTTCAAGATCATTTAACAGATAATTTTAAAAAGGGCAGAACAGGAAACGAAACTCTGCGAATGGCAATAGCTGATAGTAAAGCTAATAGTCTTCGGCCTCAAATTTATACACATCCGCTGGGTCTTTACGGGCATTCTGCAGGAACTACTTTTGGAATGTGGGACTCCCAAGAAGGCATTCCTGGTTCGGGAGACCACCCTCTGTATGAAAATACTGCTTATGCTATAGAGCTCAATACAAAAGTCTTTATCCCTGAGTGGGATAAAGATATTCGTGTGATGTTGGAAGAGGCAGGATTTTATGGTCCTAAAGGATTCAGATATGTAAACGGTCGCCAAAAAGAAATGATATTGATTGGATCTAAAACTTCACATCTGGAATAGTAGTTATATAAAAATTTAATGTCTGCAGGCGAGTTGAGAAGCAGCATATTTTAATTATGTCTTTACATTTAAAATCAAACGTATGCGAAGTTTTTTTCTTATAAACTTTCTTGTACATATTAGCCTTATAGCAGTAGCATGCGAAGACGACAGCACTTCAGACGACTTATTATATCCAGAAACCATAATGGGGCATTGGGATATTGAAGGTGGGGGAACTCTTTTTTTTGAAGAGGAAAACTTTTCGGCTTCTGCAGGTTGCAATACTCTTTTTGGGCCGTTAACTATTGAGGGAAACACCTTAGTTTTTTCTGTGATTTTATCTACATTGATTGGTTGTCCAGATTCAGAAGTAAGACGAGAGCAAGAGTTATCAACCCTACTCGATTCTGCCACTTTGACCTATAGGATAAAAAATAATCATGCATATTTAGAGAATATTCAAGGGCAAAAAGTTTTGAACTTAATACGTCCTATAAATGTAGAATTAGTAAATGCATGGAAACTGAACTCCTTAAGGACTGAAATGGCCGTTAGCTCATCTATCTTAGACGATGACTCAGGTATTACGTTTTTATCAGATGGTAAAGTTAGCATACAAACCGCTTGTAACATCGGAGTAGGAGTATTTAGTTTAAAAGATGAATTATTTAGCTTAAAAGATCTTATATTTAATGAAATGGCCTGTCAAAAGGAACGCATGATTCGTGAAGAAGAATTTATTCAGTCATTGCAAAAAGTTAATAGTTATTCTATTCTTCGTAAAACTCTTTTCCTTAAGAGAGACGGAATAGTTTATCTTACCTTTCAACAGGTAAAATAATTCAATAGATTTTTCAACTTATTTTTAGAATGCCCCACGCGAAGAATATTTTTTCAAAAAAAGAAACGATCAACTTAATTTGTCGAATAAATAAGTTAAATAAACACTCCCATAGACTTTGGGGTAAAATGAAAGTCTCTCAGATGCTGGCTCATTGCAATGTAGCATATGAGAAAATTTATTCAGAAAAGTATCCCAGACCAAATCTGTTAAAAAGGATACTTTTAAAGTTTTTCGTAAAAAAGGCAGTAGTTGGCAAGAAACCTTACCCAAAAAATGGGAAAACAGCACCGGAATTTATTATTGAAGGTGAAAGAGATTTTGATTTGGAGAAGCAATTATTAATTGATTATATCATCAAGACCCAAGAACTAGGAGAAAATTATTTTAATAATAAGGCTTCGCATTCTTTTGGGAAACTAACAAAAAAGGAATGGAATATTATGCTTTACAAGCACCTTAATCATCATTTAAGTCAGTTTGGAGTTTGAACCACCCCATTATAAAAGATAATATGAAATCAAATTATTAATTATACTTTTTTGATTAAATTTAATCTAGTAAATAAAAATTTGATAACTGATTACTTAGATTGGATATGGCCAAAAAATAAATTCCATATCATCAATTAGGATAGGGCCTTCAAACGCTATACTTCACCTAATTTATTACCTTTGAATTACACTTAACGTTTATAGCATGCAACTGTACAACAAACTAAGTGCGAATGAGCGCGCACAGCTAATTGAAAAAGCCGGTGAAGATAGACTTACACTCTCATTTTATCAATATGCTAAGATCGTCAAACCATATTTTTTTCGGGATTATTTATTTATCAACTTGGATCCATTGGAAGTTTTAGGCCGTATTTATGTTGCTAGTGAAGGGATTAATGCACAACTTTCTGTACCCGCAAAAAACTTTAGCCTTTTTAAAGCCCAAATCGACAGTATCGACTTTCTACAAAATGTACGCTTAAATATTGCAATAGAACATAACAATAAATCTTTTTTAAAATTAACAATCAAAGTCCGTGATAAAATTGTTGCAGATGGTCTTGAAGACAAAAGCTTTGATGTAACTAAAAAGGGAAAGCATGTAAATGCTCTAGAATTCAATAATTTATTAGAAGACGAAAACACAATCTGTGTGGATATGCGGAATCATTATGAAAGTGAGATTGGACATTTCCAAAAAGCGGTTACTCCAGATGTAGATACCTTTAGAGAATCTTTGCCTATTATAGAAAAAGACTTATCAGAACACAAAGAGGACAAAAACCTTTTGATGTATTGCACAGGTGGAATTCGCTGTGAAAAGGCAAGTGCATATTTTAAACACAAAGGTTTTCGGAATGTATACCAATTAGAGGGTGGAATAATAGAATACACTCGTCAGGTCAATAAATTAGGGATTGAAAACAAGTTTATTGGGAAGAATTTTGTGTTTGACGAAAGGAGAGGCGAAAGGATTTCAGAGGATATCATCTCCCAATGTCATCAGTGTGGAGCCCCTTGCGACACCCATATAAACTGTATCAACGAGGCTTGCCATTTGTTGTTTATCCAATGTGAATCTTGCCAAGAAAAGATGAATCACTGTTGCTCCTCCGGATGTAAAGAAATCATAGCTCTTCCAATAGAAGAGCAACGAAAATTAAGAAAAGGATTCATCAATAGCAATAAAATCTTCAAAAAGGGACGCTCTGAAGTCTTAAAATTTAAACAGTAATTTAAGTTTATTATTAAGTGATTTAGACAAATCCCTTTATCTTTAAAGTCAGAAATAATTGATGAGGTATTCTAGTTAAGCATGCGGAAATGAAATGATCCAAAGGAAAAAATGTAGTTTAAGTTTAATATTGCTTTTGCTAGTAGCGATCTGCTCATGCAGTGAGCAATCTGGTTTTACTTCCTATTTTACATTAGGAGCTGAAGGAATGGGTGCTGAACCCTATGTTTTCGAATTAAGCGATCAATTATTTGAAAGTAAACCTCAAAACTTTTTTATACGTTTACGTAATGATAATTCCTATGCATTTACTAATATTTTCTTAATCTGTTCATTAAAATCAGCCGACGAAATAGTGCTTCAAGACACATTGGAATATGCAATGGCAAAATCAGATGGTACATGGTTAGGCAAAGGCTTTACTGAAGTAAAGGAAAGTAAATTATGGTGGAAACAAGGAATTGTTATCCCCAAGGGTAAACCACTTATTGTAGAAATTAGCCAGGTAATGCGTAAAAGTGGAAATATCGAAGGTATAACTGCTCTGGAGGGAATTGTTTCAGTTGGAATAAGTATTGAAGCTCAAGAGGAATAGTTTTATGGCAAAAAGAAAAAATCAATCCTATAGAAAACACATCCAAAGGATGTGGTTTTTGTTTTTTTTAGGAATTCTTAGTTTAGGACTGCTTTTTGGAGGAGCAGCTCTAGATTGGTATGGCCCCATGCCAGATCTTCAGCAATTAGAAAATCCGAGAACTAACTTAGCAACGCAAATTATATCTTCAGACGGTGTAATTTTAGGGAAGTACTATTTAGACGATAATCGGACCCCAATTACTTACGAAGAACTGCCGCAAAATTTGGTTCAGGCACTTATTGCAACAGAAGACGAACGTTTTTATGAGCATGCAGGAATCGATTGGAAAGGAACATTGCGCGCTTTTGTTTATTTTGGAAAGCGCGGAGGCGCTAGTACCATTACTCAGCAATTGGCCCGTCAGATTTTTGTAGGAGTTCGTTCTCGAAATAAATTTAAGGCTGTTTTACAGAAAGCCCAAGAATGGGTCATTGCAGTACAGTTAGAACAAAGATATACCAAAAACGAAATTCTGTCTTTGTATTTGAACAAATATGATTTTGGATATCAGGCAGATGGTGTCCGTTCAGCCGCAAAAATATTTTTTGACAAAACCCCTATGAAATTAAGTATTGAGGAGTCAGCTACTCTTGTCGGGATGCTTAAAAATTCATCACTCTACAATCCAATTCGAAGACCAGAAAGGGTCAAAGAGCGTCGAAATATAGTTTTTCAGCAAATGTATAGAAATAAATTAATTTCTCCAGAAGAAAAAGATTCCCTTTCGCAACTACCAATTACAATTACCTATACTCCAGAGTCGCATCGAGAAGGATTAGCTACTTATTTTAGAGCATATCTTAAAGAATTTATGGATGAATGGATTACCAAAAACCCAAAACCAGATGGAGACAAACACTCTCTTTATCGCGATGGACTTCGGATTTTCACAACTATTGATTCACGAATGCAAGCCATGGGTGAAGCAGCAGTTGACGAACATATGGAAAATTTACAAAAAGAATTTTTCATTCAAAATACTAAAATAGCTAATCCCACGGCGCCTTTTTTAGAATTACGCGAAGGAGAGATTGATACTCTAATGGTGCGCACAGCCTACAGAACAGAGCGTTGGAGAAAAATGAAATTAGCTGGGATCGAGGAAGCAGAAATTTTAGCCTCCTTTTACAAAAAAGTACCAATGCGTATTTTTAGTTGGAAAGGTGAGCGTGATACTATTATGACTCCAATTGATTCAATTCGATATTACAAACATTTTCTAAGAGCATCGCTAGTGTCTATGGAGCCTCAATCTGGCCATGTAAAGACTTGGGTTGGTGGGTTTAATTATAAACATTTTCAGTATGACCAGGTAAAACAAGGAAGACGTCAAATCGGCTCAACATTCAAGCCATTTTTATATGCTACTGCTATAGACCAACTAAAATTGTCCCCTTGTGATTCACTTCCCGATGCACTTTATTGTATTGAACCAATGAAGCACGGAAATATTAGCGCATGGTGCCCAAAAAATTCAGGAGATAAATACGGTAAGACCCGTACCTTAAAAAATGCTTTGGCTAATTCAGTTAATACCGTTAGCGCAAGAATAATGGATTTAGTAGGTCCTCGACCGGTGATCAATTTGGCAAGAAAAATGGGGATTACCTCTAAACTGCCCTCAGTACCTTCTATTGCCCTAGGCACCCCTGACATCAGCTTATTTGAAATGGTAGGAGCCTACAGCACTTTTGTTAATCAAGGAATATATGTAAAGCCAGTGATTATTACTAGAATTGAAGATAAAAATGGAAGAGCACTCTATGAAGTAGTGCCAGAAACACAAGATGTACTTAGCCAAGAAGCAGCTTATGTCACTGTCAACCTTCTTCAGGGAGTAACTAGAGCTGGATCAGGAGCAAGGCTACGTCATGCAGGCCTAGAAAAAACAAATTACGTCTACAAAAAAGTTATTACTGGGTATCCGTATGTTTTTGAAAATCAAATAGCAGGAAAAACTGGAACAACTCAAAACCAGAGTGATGGTTGGTTTATGGGCATGGTGCCTAACCTTGCGACTGGAGTTTGGGTTGGAGGCGAAGACCGAGCAGTTCACTTTAAAAGTATTGCCTTTGGTCAGGGCGCAACAATGGCATTACCAATTTGGGGAGTCTATATGAAAAAGTTATACGAAAATGTTGCATTGGGGATTTCTATCGAAGATTTTACAGCACCAGAAAATTTATCAATTTCTATAGAATGTGAGGAATTAAATGAAGAAGGAACCTTTATTAAATCAAAGGCAAATTTAGATGCGCTAGGGTTTTAAACTATTACTGATCCGATGCATACCATTCAGCGTAGCAAGTTTCAGTCTCTCTTAAAGATAGATGATGTAATTCTAAATTTGAGGGCAATGCAGCGGCAATTTTTTCAGCAAAATTAATCACCATCATTTCACTAGTCGGTTGGTAATTTACCCGAATAATTTTATGCCCCGCTTGTTCCATACTATCTGCTAATTCTTTGTGAGGGGAATTTACATTTAAAACAGTAGCATGATCATATGGCTTGACAATTAGTTTGTTAACAATGGCCTTAAGATCACTAAAGTCCATTACCATCCCAAATTTAACGCTAGATGGGTCTTCAATTGGTTTTCCTTTAAGTGTAATAGAAAGCTTATAACTGTGCCCATGTATATTTTTACACAAGCCATCATGTCCGAAAAGGGCGTGGCCTGTTTCAAACTTAAACTCCTTAGTTATTCGAATTGAATTAATCATTTGAATTACATATTTTTAAGTATTTTTTGAGCAGCTTTTTCTAACGTTAATTTTGCAGTGATTTTTGCGTTTTTAGTCAGTAAAGCATCCCAATTATCAGTCTCTTTCCAGTGCAGCTTTCTAAGCGTTGCATTCGCTTTTTGGGTATAACTTGCAAATCTAGTAGCCGTTTTAACAATGTTTTGATCAAGCTCCACCTTGGATTTACAAATTGAGGTATATAATCCATGCTTTTTAGCCCACTTAGCTGATTTCCATTCGTGAGCATCTAGTGATAACTGACTAAACGCTGTGGTTCCAATTTTTCTTGAGACAGCAGGCTCAATGACGTAGGGACCAATTCCAATTGACAATTCGGAGAGCTTGACAGCAGCAGTATCTAGCGCAATTACATAATCACAAGCTGCAACTAGGCCAACCCCACCACCTACAACTTTGCCTTGAACTCTTGCAATCACAAATTTATTTAATAAACGTATACTATTTATTAGGTTTGCAAAACCCATAAAAAAAGCAGTTGCGACTTCTATATTTTTCATTTTTTTCATTTCATTGAATGATGCCCCAGCAGAAAAGGTTTGGTCACCTCCACTTTGAATAACAATAACCTTTACTGCTTTGCTTATAGAAAGTAAATTCAGTTGCTGTTTAAGTTGTTCTAGTAAATCTGAAGGCAATGAATTTGCTGCTGGGTGTCCGAATTCCAGATATCCAATACGATCTTTTTCAAAATGGTTAACATATGGCTCCATAGAAGCTGTAAAAGTAGTGAACTAAATCCTTTTTATCAGTTTTTCAAAACAGTGAAAGGGATCTTCGCTTTGATTTTCAAAATATACATCACCTAAATTTAGATAACCTCTGGCCTTATAGAATCGGATATTTCGTGGATTTTGGCTAAAGGTGTCCAAACGAATTGATTCCATTCTTTTTTTTTCACCAAAATCTTCAGCAAAGTCCATTAATTGTCTTGCAATACCTTGTCTTTGACTTTTTGGATGTACTGCAAGACGATGAATATATAGGTTTTTATTATCTGGCGTGAGCCAATTGATTGTATTATAAAGGGGATCTTTTTTTTCAGAAAACATGATACAACCCACAATTTTTTCTTTTTTTAGATAAACGTATAATGACTCTTCCTCAATATCTTCTTTAAAAGCTGTTAAACTTGGGTAGTTTTTGTTCCACTGGAATATATTTTGATCAATAAGATCCTGAGTACACGCTTCGGTAATTTTCTTGATTTTCATTAAATCAATTATTTCAGCTTTTCGGATCATTTAATTTTTTCTCAAAAATAAGTTTTGTAGAGTTAGAGTTAGTAATTTTATAAAAAAATCGATGCAAAACGTACTAGTGCCATTCGAAAAAATAAGAACTAGTATTTCAATTTGAATAAGCAAATATTATTTTTCACCGTATTTTACCTTATATCGATGATGTTAATGAGTCAAAGTTACTTTGGTTTAAGCGTTGATAACGACCTCTATTTTGGGACAGATCGCTATTATTCTAGTGGAATTTTTTTGAAATATGGTAGACTAAAAAAGAAACCTAAAGACTCTGTTGACTCTCAAGTTTATGTATCAGAACATTGGACATTTGGGCAAGAAATTAACACACCCTCTCTTAGATTAACAAGTGACTTGAATAAAATTGATTATCCATATAGTGGTTGGCTTTATTTGAGTTTCCAAAAAGAATATTTTCAGAACTTAGACTTTGGATACGGATGGGGCCTACAGATAGGGACTTCTGGAGCAGAGGCAAGTCTCGCAAAATATTTTCAAAATAATTACCATATCTATATTCTCAATCTAGAACCACTTAGTTGGGCCTATTCAATTCCACAATCCTTTCTCGTTAATTTTGATGCATCTGCTTTATGGGGAAAACAATTAAATAAAAAATTGAAGTGGGTACAAGAAAATAGAATATTTGTAGGAAGTTTTCGAACTAATTTTAGTGGCCGTTTTGGGATTCAATGGGGGAATTTACCGGGGCTCCCATTTTTTGGCCAACGATTAGAAGATCTCAGTAAGGGATTTGCATTATTCGCTGGAACAAAATTTACGTTAAATTTTCACGATTATTCTTTGACTGGTAGCCTATTTGAATCAAATACATCTTATAATCTTAAAGCAAAATTTTTTAGAAAAACTCTACAAGGGGGATTGGCATATTTCAGATCTGGATGGCGAGGGCAATTAATGTTGAATTATACTTCAGCATTTATTACCACACAGAGAATAAATAACCATCTTTATTTAAATATTAGCTTAAATAAGTTTTTTTAAAGAAAATATTTGAAATGAAATCACCTCTTATTTTTCTTTTCTTTCTTCTTGCAACATAATATAAGGTATCAAAAAGCCCTTAAAAATATAAAGATAACTGTAGCAAACAAGGCCAACTGCATTGCTGTATGATTCCTTCAGGGAAGATAATTGATTTGAGAAACGGAGAAATACAAGAAATAATGTTTTAAGGGGGAAAAAATTTACGATCAGGCTCTCTTTTCATTCAAAAATTTTTGAAAAAAAAAGATGAATTTACAGGTATTAATTTGAGCTAATTTTGGAAAAACAAAAAGTTTAAAATAATAACTTCAAACCAACCCCACCTTTAATTATAATAGAGACAGAAGGTTATGTCGATCTTAATCTATTGAAGGAACTTGATTGAAACTATTAAATCTATTAATAGATTAAATGGTGAAGCTGTAATAAAAAAGTATGGAGACCAAGTTATTAATAGGATTATAGAGATAATGACAATTAAGAATTGAAACCTAAGAACGTAACTTACTTTTCCATAAACGGCAAATAATTCCCATTTGAAAACCCGAGGTATTATTAGTTTGAGGCTGTGTTACAGGACTTATTCTTCTAACCCATCTAAAATTGATATACACAAGAAACGGCTTACTTAGATAATGGGCAATCTGGACATTAGCCCCTATGGTATTTCTAAAAACCTCATTTTCATATTCAGTTAAGGTCTGAATATCTTCTTTTTCAAGCCTTTTTTCTCCACTTATATAGGCTTGGTAGACAAGACCAAGACCAAAGCTAACTTTAGCTGTCGGCTGAAGTCTTAGGATTAGAGGATAGCTAATGTACTTTAAGCGATCTGTTGCAATAGAGTCATCTTCAAAATAAGAATAACTTATGGGATTGTATTGAGCCCCAATTACAAGACCTACGGTTTTTGACAATCGATATTCTAATTCCGCACCACCTCCCAAAGTTAAGGTTGGAGAACTTGTTCCCAAATCAGTATTTATTCTATTAACTTGAGGCCCAATTCTTAAGGACCATTTGGGAAAATTTTCATCTAACCCAGGACCTTTACTATATTGCTGAATAAGTAGATCACCCCCTTGGGCCAAACTGGTAAAGACTCCCAAAAAGAGGTAAAACATAACAAAATAATAGACTTTTTTAATCATCTAGAATTAACTCGTGCTTAATTATTAAGGACCGAAATAAGGATCTATTCTATTTAGATTAATAACCATTTTTGAAGAAATTAAGGTAAAAATAATCTTAATGAGTATTTTTTTGTTTCAAATTAGTCTTAAATAATTATTTATCATTTTAACCCCTGATTAAATTATTTATAGATTTTAGTTCTTATTATTTTTTTATTTGAATTGTAAAACTCTATTTTTTTAGTTTGTTTTGGCACCCAAAAAGAACGAGTTCCTTGCGATTGGAAGCTAAAGCCATCGTTTTTAGATCTTTTTTGAACACCACTGATTTCTGTATAAATCAAACAACTTGTTTCTCCTTTTTTCCAAGAGATCATTATAGGGTCAAATTGAAAAAGGGGTTTAAAAACTTTAAGACTATCATTATTTTGGGATGCAATGAAATAAGGATGTTCACCAATACTTATTTGCACCAAACTTTTTCCATTTCCAGGCACAAAAAAATTCGATTTTTCTAAACTCAGCGGGATAAACCCTTTTTTCCGGTTATTAATTAGGGCTAAACCCTGAAGAGCATCTAAACGACCTTGATTAACCTCAACACCATAATCATTACCTACAATTAAAAGATCTTCATAGCCATCTTGATTAAGATCAAAAGTTGTTGAACCAAATACCGGTGCCCATTGGGCTTCTTTGGGGAGTTTATGAAGCTGAAACTTATTACTTCCTAAATTTTCAATCCATGAGGTTTCCATCCAGGTCGAAGACTTAATCAGTGCATCAGAAATATTTTGATTTTCAAAAATTTCTTCAACCGTGGCTTCTCCAAATGCACTATATGAATTATAAGTTTTCCTTAAACCTCTAAATTGTTTGATTACATCATCCCATGGATGATAAAGATAATTTCTTTTTATTCCAAGGCTGTCGCGAACATAAAATGAAATAAATGGGTCAACGCTTCCGTTATCATCAAAATCTTTGGCGATGATCGTCATAGGCATTTCAGCTGTTGCCTTGTAGAATGTATTTTTACCGAAATTCCCAAAAATATAATCAAGGTCACCGTCATTATCTAAATCTCCAGCTGTTACACTTTTCCACCATCCAATTGCTGATTCTACTCCAGTTTGCTCCAATTCTTTTAAGAAACCTTTTTGATTTTCAAAAAATAATATCGACATCCATTCACCAGTTACAATTAGGTCTTCCCACCCATCGTTATTAAAATCTGTCCAGAGCGCATCAGTAATCAATCCCAATTCTTTTTCCCCAGTGCTTATTTTGTCAGATGCATCTATAAAGAGTATTTGATCTTCAGTACTTTTATTTTCTAGAAGGTACGACCGACTTGAAACAGGGTACTGTCCAGGAACTACTCTATTACCTATAAAAAGATCTAGGTCGCCATCACCATCAAAGTCACCAGGTTTTACACAAGAGCTATTTTCTCCACGATTTGGGAGCTCTATATTGGCTAGTGTAAACTCCCCTGCACCGTTGTTAATCCATAATAGATCATTATATGCAGTTGAGTTCGGGGAGAATTGACCTGATCCATGAGCAAAATAAACATCTAAATCCCCATCATTTTCAACATCGAACAATACAATCCCAGCATCTTCCTCTAAATCTCTTGGTTGATTTTTAAAAGATTTTGTCTTTTTAGAAAAAGTACCATTCTTTTTTTGATAAAAAAGTGTTTCTTTTTTACCACGACTCCCTCCTATTAATAGATCTTCTAAACCATCCCCATTTAAATCACCAACTGCGAGGGCTGGTCCACTTTGAGAAAACTTATAGGGAATAGTTATTTGAAGATTAAAATCAATAAAATCCTCATCAACATCACTGTGAATTAGTTTTGTAGGGGCGCTTTCTTCTTTAAATAAGGGGGGAATTTTATTAGGTTTAAAAAATTTGAGTTTTTTTTGCTGATAGTTTAAGCGATGTGTTTTGTTTATTTCAAAATCAGACCATTTCTGTATACTTCCATCAAGCCAACGAACCTCTACAGAATCAACCTGAGTTTTTGATCCTAGTCCAAAGTGAATCGTTGATTCTGGCTGAGATAAATAGCCTCTTCCAGATAAAATAATTTTTGTTTGAATTTCACTTCCATTATAAAGCCTTACTTCACTTCCAAAGGGTTGCTGATCGGGATTTTTACCCACGAGATCGAATCTTATGTAATTGTACATACCTTCTTCATCTGATAATGTATTTTCCAACAAAGTTGCGGGATCATTAATATTATTTAGCAACAAGTCTAAATCACCATCGTTATCAAGGTCACCATAAACTGCACCGTTTGTATATGAAGAGAAATCAGTCCCCCAGGAATTAGACACATCTTCAAATTGAATGTCCCCAGTATTTTTAAAAGCAAAATTGGCAACTTTAATTTGTGGTATTGCTGAGAGTAATTGTTCTCTGCTTACGAGTCGGTTAGCAGCCACTCTAAAGTCTCCAAAATCTTTATCGACAATATCTTTTGGAAAACCATTCACTACAAATAGGTCACTCCATCCATCATTATCAAAATCAGCAAATAGGCTCGCCCAGCTCCAATCAGTTTCAGCTACACCAGCACCCATTCCAATTTCACTAAAAATCGGCAAGCCACTTATTGGATTGATACCTTGATTAAGTTGTAATACGTTTCTTGGATATTGGTATTCGTAATCGTAACGACGAGTTAAAATCTCTTTAGTATAGCTGGTTCCTTTTTGAAATAGTTTTTTCCTTTTGTTATAATAGGGTTGCATTTCAGAAATAAAAAAATCTAATTTACCGTCGTTGTTTATGTCTCCTAAATCACTTCCCATAGAACTCAAGCTAAAGTGTTTGAACATAGCTCTAGCTTCATTTTTAAAAGTCTTATCTCCTTGATTGAGGTATACAATATCATTACTTAAATAATCATTGGATACGTAAATATCAAGCAACCCGTCATGATTTATGTCTTGAATTAAAGAGCTATGACTAAAACCATGTAGCTTAATATTTGCTCCTTTAGATATATCTTCAAAAAAGGGATGGAGGCTAGAGGATCCTTTGTTTTCATATAATTTATCAACACTTAAAATTGCAGTTTCACTTTGTAGATTTTGAAAGATATTTGGGTCGATATTTTCTATCCTATTTACACCTATAAATAGGTCGAGATCACCATCATTATCAAAATCAAAAAATTGTGCATGCGAAGAATAACTATCATCATCTAAACCATAATCTTCGGCCTGCTCTATAAAAGATGGGATACCATTATCATTCGCACCCTGATTAATATAAAGCAAGTTTTTTCTCAGATCATCTTCAGTTCTAAGGGTATTACATATATATATATCTAATAAGCCATCTTTATTTATATCAACTAGATTAACTCCTGAGGACCAAATTAGTGGGTCTTTTTTTTGAATACCAGAGGCACTACTTTCATTTGAAAATCGAAGATTACCACGATTAATATATAATTGGTTGTCAACTTGATTTCCGGCAAAGAATACATCAATTAACCCATCGTTGTTAAGGTCACCTAGGGCAACACCAGCTCCGTTATAAAAAAACTCGTTGTCTAGTATACTTAGGGAATCATTCTCAATGATCCTATTGTTAAACTCAATATTGGAGTGACTTACATCAATTCTTTTGAATAATTTATTTTTGTCCGAACATGAATTTAAGCAATAAAATAAGCTTAAATAAAGCATTAAGAAACGCATATTTTTAATAAAAGTATTTAAAAGTAAGACAGTAAGGTGGAACCACAAAAAAAGGAGGGCAAGGCCCTCCTTTAAATATATTCATTCTAACAAATTTAGTATCCAGGATTTTGAGTAAGAACATCAGAACCTTGAATATCGATTTGAGTTTGAGGAATTGGGTAATACTCACTTTTCCCAGTTTTAAAGGATGCCCCTCCGAATTTAGCAACCAAATACTGTGATTCATATGCTAAATAAGCATTTAACTCCTCTGATGCAATACCCCAGCGGACCAAGTCAAAGAAACGATTTCCTTCACCAGAAAGCTCAAGTTTTCGTTCTTGACGAACAGCTTTAGTTGCAAATGATTTATCTGGGAATGATGCATACAATGAAATCTCATAATTTGCTGCATTAGAACCATCAGCATTCTTTACCCAGTGAGCAGTATTTGCTGCTCTAGCCCTAACTAGATTTACATATTCTAATGCTTTAGCTAATGAACCTGCTTCAATTTCAGCCTCAGCAGCCATAAGAAGAACATCAGCAAAGCGAATGATCGTATAATTCATTAAAGCATATCCTCTTGTCCATGAACTTGCATCTGTTAAGCTTCCTTCTTGAGACTTGTAATAGATATATTTCTTTGGAGAATAAGGTCCAGCATAGTCTTGCTTTCGGATCCAGTTTTTCCCTGGGTGAGCAATCCAATCTAAGTAAGGAATGTCTCTTCTTCCGATTGAGTGATCAATACGAGGATCTAAAGGTCCAGCATCTGGAGTAAATGGATCTGTTGACTCAAGTAAAAAGTCGTGTACAATCTCATCAACATTTGTAAACTCTTCTCCGTTTAATCTAGGGAGTCCATTTACAGTTCTAAAAGCATTACCAAGAGCTATAGAAGGCTGAAAGAATCCACAACAGTTACCAGGACCATCTGAACCAGTATTGTATGGATAATTTAGATCATCAAAATAATTTGCATTTTGAACACTACCTGAATTGTTTGCTGATTCCACATCAAAAATTGCTTCTTTGTGATTGTCAAATTCAGCATTGAAAATATCAGGATAGTTTTCCAAAAGACCATACTTTTCTCCAGAAGGTGATTTTCCACTTGCAATTACTAGATCGAATGCAGCCTTGGCACCAGCATAATCTTTTTTATATAATTTTGCTTTTCCAAGGTATGCAGCTGCCGCCCATTTGTTCACACGTCCACCTTGAGCTTGTATTTCAGGAAGGTTAGTGTATGCGTAATCAAAGTCTGCAATTATATTATCCCAAGTTACACCAGGTGTATTAGGGACAGCAGATATTTCAGCAGCTTCAACTGTTTCATCTATATAGGGTACATGATTATAGTGCTTTTTAAGATCGAAATAATAGTGACCTCTAAGCATTCTAGCTTCTCCAGTAATTCTTGCGGCATCATCTGCAGAAATAACTTCGGACATAGCCACTAATTGTAGTACTTTATTAGCCCTAGACACTCCTTCAAAACGTGCTCTCCAGTGGGCATTTAAATCCCCAGAAGTAGGATCTGTCTCATAACGCTGAATAGGATTAATAGTACTGTAGTCACCAGGATCTGTCCCCTTGTTAGCCTCTCCACCAGTAATTGAACCTGTTATCCAGCTACTTGGTCCTTCAAAGCGGTTTCCAAATACTCCATTAAGAGCAGAATATGCTCCAATTAGTGCACCGTCAATTCCAGTCGTCGTCGTTAGTTGTGCTTCACTCAAAGAACCGGTTGCACCGACATCTAAGAATTCATCATCACAACTAATCGTAATTGCGAAGGCAGCTGCTAGAGCAACCATCGAAGTTTTAATATTCATATATCTCATCATTTTTCTCATCATTTTCATTATTTATTAATTCTAATATTTAATAAGTAGCTAGGTGTAACAGGATAGTTTCCTACATCAACACCAAAATTGGTATCTGCTCCACCTACCATTGGATCTAAACCAGAGTAGTTAGTTATAGTGAATAGGTTGTTACCTGAAATCCCAATAGAAAGATCACTGAAACCTAACTGATCTAGGATTGCTCCATCAAAATCATAGCTCAAAGACAGGCTTTGTAATCTTAAGAAATCACCATCTTCAACATACCATGAGTTTGCAGCACCACTTGTACTCAAATTAGTAGCACTTTCCCATATAGGGGCTACAGCATTGTCACCTAATCCTGGCGTCCATGATTGAAGCGCATTGATTCCTTTAGCAGATCCTTCAAATGTTCCGAAGAAGTCCGTAAACCATTTTGATTGGTTAAAAATTTCAGCACCAACAGACGCATAGAAATAGGTATTCAACGAAAAGTTTTTATACTGAAGATTAAGGTTCATACCCCCTGTCCAGTCTGGAACAGGACTCCCAATATAAGTTCTGTCGTCGGGTGTAATTTTACCGTCGTTATTAACATCCTCATATTTAAATCGTCCAACACCTGCACCATCCTGGTTAGCTGCATCCGCTTCGGCTTGAGAATTGAAATATCCAACTACATTATAACCAAAGAAAGTAGATAAAGATTGTCCAACTGCATTACGAATAGGAGCGATTCCTCTGTAACTTCCTCCATCAAAATATTCAACATTGTCTGCAAGTGCTGTGATTTCATTTTTCAAGAAAGAACTATTTAAAGTTACCTCATAGGCAATACCTTCACCCAAACTTCCTCTGTTAATTATCTGGAAATCCAAACCTTGGTTTATCATACTACCAATATTTACTGAAGGTGCACTAGCATAATTACCCGTTACACCAGCAAGAGGAATTTGAAATAATAAATCTTTGGTATCTTTTTTCCACCAGTCTAAGATGATATCAACTTTATTATTGAATAATGTCACATCAAATCCAATATTGGTAGTTTCAGAAGTTTCCCACTGTGCATTGGGGTTTCCAATACGAGAAACTGCAAAACCTTGATCAGAACCATTATTTTGACCACCAATAGGATAGAATGTTCTTGATCGGCTTGAAGCGAATAAGCTATATTGATTTGCAGGGTCAACATTATTTGAATTACCCATTTCTCCCCATCCTCCTCGAACTTTTAAATCATTTATCCATGTCAAGCCTTGCATAAAGGATTCGGATGTAACTCGCCATGCACCTGAAAATGCAGGGAATACTCCATATCGACTATTAATACCAAAACGAGATGAACCATCACGACGAACAGTTCCTGAAACGTAGTATTTTTCTTCAAAGTTATAATCCAGTTTACCGAAGGTAGAGAAGAAATTTACTCCATTATATAGAAAACTATTAACCTGAGGGTTAGCAACTGTAGACATGTTTACAAAATCTAAATCTTGTGAAAAAGGATTGATCCCTGATCCATTCAATTGTCTTCCAAATCCTGTATTTAAAGATTCTACACCAGCTAACACTTTAACTCCGTGTTTTCCAAACTGATTGTTGTAGGATGCAGTGTTAGTGAATACCCATGCTATATTTTTCCCTGAACCTTCAGAGAAGGTATAACTAGCCTCAGTTTCTGAGTCTCCTAAGTAAGGATAATTATAGTTTTGATAATAAAAATTCGAAACGCTTCCTCCGAGACTAGAACGGACTGTTAGTCCATCAATGATTTTTAACTCAGCATAAACATTACCAAATGCATTCAAGCTATAAGAAGTGTCATCTTTACCGTTTTCAATAAGTCGTCTAACCGGGTTTCGTGGATTATTAAATCCTGCAGCTTTTGTACTGGCATAACTCCCAAACTCATCGTAAACAGGAATAATAGTAGGCATTCTATATGCAGATAGAATCTCTGATTCGTCATCTGCAGATGTGATATCACCTCCCGCACCAGCTCTTTTATTTTCTCTATAAGTTACCTGAATATTTTCACCAATTGACAAAAAATCGGTAATGTCATATTTAGAGTTGGTTCTTAAGGTATGTCTTCTAAGAATATTATTTATTAATATACCATCTTGAAACTGAGAACCCATACCAATATAATAACGTCCTCTTTCATTCCCACCGTTTGCTCCTAGAGAGAAGCGGTGAAGCGGTGCTGTATCAGTAATTGCATCGTACCAATTTGTTCCTTGTACGTTTGATCTTATTAAGAAAGTATTTAATGGGTCAGCATCGTAAGCTGCTTGAATTGCTGCTAAATCAACACCTCCTACAATTCCATTTGCTCCATTAGCATGAAGGTAATCAGGAAGAACAGGTGTCGCGTTAGTACCATATTGAGGGTGAGTATATGCTACAGGAGTACCATTAGCTGCTGCATTGTTTTCGTAACCTCTATGAGTCCAATTAGCCATTTGTTGAGGGTTAAGCATTTCGGGGGATCCTCCTACATTAGGGTCAGTAAGACCTAATGTATAATCGAGTGTAATTTTAGATTTTTCAGTTCTAGACCCAGATTTTGTAGTCATTACAATTACACCGTTTGCTGCTCTTGCTCCGTATATAGAAGCAGATGCTGCATCCTTTAATACTGTAGTTGATTCAATATCACCAGGATTTAAAAAATCAATGTTAGTTGTTGGTACACCATCAATAACATAAAGAGGTTCGTTACCACCGAAGGCTCCAAAACCACGAACACGAATTTGACTCGTAGACCCTGGACTACCATTTGAAATAACAGTAACCCCAGGAATTCGACCTTGGAATTGCTGTTCGATATTACCCGATGGAATTATATTTAAATCTTCCGCCTTTACAGTAGATATTGCTCCTGTGGTCTCACGTTTTGTTTGAGTTCCATAACCTGTCACAACAATCTCGTCTAAAGCTTCTGCTGAAGTTTGTAATATAATATCAATAGTTTCTTGGTCTCCAACTCGAATAATTTGAGATGAAAAACCAAGACTAGAGAATTGAAGTGATTGGTCTGAACTTACGGAAATAGTGTAGTTTCCGTCAAAGTCTGATGTAGTTCCATTTGTGGTACCATCTACAATTATGGTTGCTCCAGGAATTGGATTTCCTTCAGAGTCGGAAATGATTCCTGAAACCTCTGATTGAGCAAAAATAAAACTAGAGAAGACCAAAAATAATACTACAAAAAAATTATTTTTAAATTTTTTCATTGTTTGTTTTTAATTGTTAGTTAAGTATGTCGAAAATATAACATTAATATTTACCTTGAAAGGAAAAACCAAATAAAATGTTAAAATTTCACTATTATAACCCAGGAAATGGATACTTAACTAACAATTTTAACTACAAAACAAATAAAATTATAGAGGAAAAAGTTTTGTTCACTTAGTTTGATATTAAAATAAAAAAACTACAATAAAGTTTATTGAAATCCAATGCTATTTTCTAAGTTTAATAATCAATTAAAAAACTTATTAAGACATAATTTCTTAATTCTACATTTAATTTTTTAAATAAACCATGACACAAAAAAATTTAATTTAATAATGTATTAAAGAAAATAAATTTGATTAAGTTAACATATGACTTTTGGGGATGTAGCTCAGCTGGCTAGAGCACTTGACTGGCAGTCAAGAGGTCGTGGGTTCGAGTCCCATCTTCTCCACCAATGATATTAAGGGTTCACGAAATGTGAGCCTTTTTTAATTTCCCAAATTGCACAAAAATTGCACCTCAGATACAAAAAACTACTAGCCAACTATTTTGTAAAAAGATATTTTATCGAGGAAATGACGTTATTTAGAATACAAGCTCGTAACTTTCATAAGTTTTTACCTAAGACAAAAAGACCCCGCTTGTAAAGAACGAGGTCTACTTAACTTACAAAATTTGAAAACAACAATGAATTGTCGATTTGTAATATTACTCTACTCATCCATAAAACCCTCGCTTAACATTACGACATAATTACTACATATAAAAAACCCCCTCGATTAAAAGGGGTTCCAATCAAGGTTTATCCGGAACCCCAAATGGCTGATTTCTCGGTGTATTTTCATTTTAAAACATCATAACCTCAAAAGATTTTTTTAGCTTTAGGGTATGGACTTTAAAAAGTTAATGCAATATTTAGTCAGAAACAATATGGGCGTTTTTTTTATTGGATTTTTCATTGCAATGGGCGGCAATTCTATTTTTGGAGATTATGAATTAATACCAACAATTATTGGTGTTCTACTAATGTTATTTTCCTTCTATTTGATGAACTTAAACTCAAAAAAGAAATAATGATCCCAGTCAAAGACATAAACTATGAATAAATCAAAATTTAGTTATTCCAATAGAACAAAAATTATCGTAATTGTTCTTTTAGGACTCTTAACACTTTATATTGGAAGTCTATTTACAGACATTATTGATGAGAATCCTTTATATGAAGGTGGTTTTTGGATTGGTATTTTGGCTTGGATTACCTCAATGCATTATGACGGAAAAGCTAAATAATTGTAGGTAAAATAACCCCTAGTGAGAAAGAATCCTTGTGCTATTTGTGGGAAAGACTGGTCAACTATGTATCGGATAAAATATAAGGAAGGTGCTGACTGGGTTTTTGCTTGTAAGCAATGTTTATTAGAAGTCAAAAAAAGAAACCCCCACTATAAATATGGGGGCACTTGGAAACGCTAACAAAATATTTTTTAGCTTTAAGGTATGAAAAACTTAATATGGTTAAAATGGTCGTGGATAGTTCTATTTGTGGCTACCATAGTATATTCTATTTACAATTATATTGAAACTGGTTTCAGTTGGGGGACAATTGCACAATTAGCCATTGTTCTTGGTGTGGGCCCAAGCATATTTTATAAAAAACCCCCACAATAGTTTTAGGGTATGAGTTTACCTGTTCTAATAGGGTGGTTTATTTTGTTAGTAATACTAATTTATTATTATAGTTTCAAATGAAAAAACTAATTCTATCAGTATTATTCATCCCACTGGTTTGTATAGCTCAAAATCCTAAAATAAAAGATTTTAAAATCACCATTCTTTCTACTATGCTCTCTGACACTCACATTGGTGAATGGGGTTTTTCAGCAATAATTGAAGCAGACGGAAAAAGAATTTTATTTGATACTGGTTCGAGAGAAAAAACAGTGCTTCAGAATGCAAGAGAATTAAATATAAACCTTGAAAATATTGATAATGTTTTTTTAAGTCATAATCATAAAGACCATACAGGAGGATTAAAAACTTTAAGAGAAAATTATCCAACTTCTTTTTCAAACGCTCATATTGGAGAAGGAATTTTTTATCCAAGACCAAACTCTAGGGGGACAGACCATTATATTTTGAATAATAGAAACACTCTTGAATCATTAGGAATTAATTTTAAAAATCACATAAACCCCTCACAAGTAATGTCTGGCATATGGACAACAGGTCAAATTCCGAGAAAATATGATGAAAGAAATTGGAGTGAATTAGGAAAAATGATAGATTTAAATGGAAATATTGTAGAAGATACTATTCCAGAAGACCAGTCATTATTTTTTGATACAGAAAATGGGATTGTTTTAATAAGCGGTTGTGGTCACGCAGGACTTGTAAATACCCTTGATTATGTAAAAAAAATTTTACCAAATAGACCTATCTATAAAATTATTGGAGGTTTTCACCTACTAAATCTTAATGAGGACAAGTTAGAATGGACAGCAAAAAAAATGAAAGAATCAGGTGTAGAATATTTTGTAGGAGCACATTGTACAGGGTTAAATTCCACATATTCAATACGTAATTTTATGAACCTTTCATCAAAAAACGCTTTAGTTGGTTCTGTAGGAACTTATATTACTAAAAAAGGAATATTTCCTGGCTATATGCAATAACTAAATCATCGCCATATCTTCTTCATTAAGTTCAGGTAAAAAACAAAGAGTAGAGATATTGTAGAGTTTTTATATAAGTAGCTTATTAATCATGAATCAATCAAATGAAAAGTTTAAATATTTAATATACCTGATAACATTTAATCTAAGCGCTCAGAATCCAATTATTGATGAAGAAGTTCAACAAATGTTTGACAAATACGTGGCTTATTGATCGGATGGTGATTACGATAGGATTTCAAGTGAAGTTTATACGGCACCTATGTCAATCTATTATCAAGATGGATCAACCCTGATTCTTAAAAATAGTATTGAAATAAAGAACTATTTAATCGCGACTTTTGAAGAATTAGAGAGAAATAATTATGGATATTCAAAACTCAATGGGTGGCAATATTTCAGGAGAGAAAATAATCTAGCTTATATAGAAATGAATTATACTCGCTTTTTGAAAGATTCCACCATTATGAAACCTATTGATCGTAAATCAGCATATGTCTTGAAAAAAGTAAATGAAAATTTTAAAATTACTGCTTTGATACCTTTCACCGCTGTCGCAAAATAAAGAATTAAATTAAATAATAGTTATATTCTCTTTATTAAGTTAAGCTAACTTTAAAATGTATATTCCAGTCTTAAGATTAATGTTACTTCAAGAATCCTATATATGAAATTGAATATAAAAACATTTATCGTATTAAGTTTCACTTCGATCTTATCTAAAGGGTATTCTCAAGATTCTATTATTCAGTATGAGGCTCTTCGCTTTAAAGATGAATTAGGATTTCAGAAGCCTTACAGAACATTAAAAACTACATTTAAAAGTCTAGAGGGTTTTCAAACTTATTATCCAGGCACCAAAATAACCCTTGAGAAAATATTACGATACCACTTGTATACGGCAATTCATATTAATCAAAAAGATAATAAACTATTATCAATGGATTTAACTGAATTCCAATTAAAAAATTTTACTTCAGAGGAAGAATTAACAAAAGAAACTGTAAGGCTAATTGGAGAGATGTTTTTCGGTTCAAATGAACTTAAACTAATACCAATTCAAAATTAATTATAGACAAGTATTACAATCATCGGCATCTTATCTTCATTAATTTCATGGGGACTCTTAGTAGAAATATTGTAGATTTTAAAATTATATTCGCACTTTAATTAACCTATCTTTAATATCAAGATTGGCTCATGTTCAAAGCCATATTGCTTTTTCAGAGCCTAAAACGCTTTAAAAATTAATTTGAACCATTTTTTATATAAATAATATAATTTGAAAACGATATTAAATAAGTATAATCAATATCTAAAATCAAAAAATAAATTAAATTTTGAAACTTATAATGATTTACATAATTGGAGCATTAATGAAATCTCTGATTTTTGGAAATCAATTGCCAATTTTTTTCAAATAAAATTTGATACCGCTCCAAAATCAATTTATAAGTTCAATAAAGATTTTACCAGGACACAATGGTTTAATAAAGCTAAAATTAGTTATTCTAAAAATATATTTAAAAACGAGAGGCTTAAAACCCCTGCAATTAAATACCAAGACGAGGATGGACAATATGTAGAAATTTCTTGGAATTCTTTAAAAAATAAAACTTTAGAATTTCAACAAACTTTAATTGATAATGACATAAAAGTAGGCGACAGAGTAGTTGGGTATTGTTCAAATACCCCTGAAGTTATTGCTGCTTTTTTAGCTGTCAATTCTTTAGGTGCAATTTGGTCATCTTGTTCCCCAGATTTTGGATATGATTCAGTCTTAGATAGATTTAATCAAATACAACCAAAATTTTTATTTTATCATTCTAAATATAAATTCAATGGGAAGGAGTTTTCTTTAGATTCTAAAGTTTTAAATCTTAAAAAATCTATAAAATCCATTTCCTCCTTATTTGATTTAAATACTAAATCAATATTCACTACTGTTTTTAATGATGTGGAATTAAATTTTAAATCAGTTGATTTTAATCATCCGATTTGGATTTTATTTTCTTCTGGAACCACTGGAAAACCGAAAGCTATAACGCATAGAACTGGAGGAATGATTTTAGAACATTCTAAAGCTTTAGCTATACATCAAAATGTTTGTGAAAAGGACACCTATTTTTGGTATTCTACAACTGGTTGGATGATGTGGAATTATTCGTTGGGCAGTCTTTTACTAGGCTGTTCTTTATGTATATATAATGGATCTTCAGTTTTTCCAGATAATAGAGTCCTTTGGCGATTAGTAAACAAAGCAAAAATTAATCATTTTGGTCATGGTGCTGTCTTTTTTGAAAACCTATTATCGCAGAACTCCAATGATTTTGATTCATTTGATTTTTCACATTTAAAAACAATTGGTTCAACTGGATCTCCATTGTATAGAGAAACTCATTTAGGTTTAAATAAAATATTTCCAAAAACACATATTATTTCTTTAAGCGGAGGAACAGATGTGTGTACAGGATTTATTGGAGGAAATTTAGATTTACCTGAAATTCCGGGAGAAATTCAATGTAAAATGTTAGGTGCATCTGTTGAAGTTTGGAACGATAAAGGTGTTCAAGTTGTAAATGAAATGGGAGAACTTGTTTTAACAAAACCATTTATTTCAATGCCTCTCTATTTATGGAATGATAAAGATTATATTAATTACAAGAAAAGTTATTTTTCAAAATTTGATAATATTTGGAATCATGGCGATTGGGTTACTCAGACTCTTAGTGACGGGATTATTGTTCATGGTCGCTCCGATTCAACATTAAATAGATCTGGTGTTAGGATAGGGACATCAGAAATATATAGTTCTATAAAAAACTTAAGCTATGTAGATGACAGCTTAATAATTCATTTAGACTCTAGGAATGACAATAAATTAATTCTTTTTATAAAATCTTTTTCAAAAATTGACGATAAGGAAATTAAATCTTTAATTAGAATTAGCTGTTCTCCCAGACATGTGCCAGATTTTATTTTTCAAACACCAGATATTCCCTATACCTTAAGTGGAAAAAAAGTAGAAGTTCCTATTAAAAAAATTCTAAAAGGAGATAAACTAAGTAATATAATTAGCAAGGATTCATTAAAAAATCCTAAATCTATTGATTGGTTTGTAAAATTTTATGAAAATTTTTCCAAAAGCTTAGCTTGATTCTAAATTGAATCTATAAATTCTTTTTTAGGTTTAAAGATAAGCTCTCTTTTTAGGAGGCATTACCGAAACAATAACTGGATTTTGGGTTATAAAAAGAAGAAATTGTGCTGCAACTTTAAATTATAGCGGAATCAAGCTTAACAGCTATGTTAAACAAAGTTAACGTAATTGCAAAGCCCTTGTAATGGTTTATGAAAACTCATTTTTTAAATCCTAATTAAGAGGATTTTTTTGAGGTTAGGATAAAATTATATTTATTTTAGTTCAGGATTTTATTAAGTAAATTTTGAGTTATCAACAACGTTCTTTTTCGTCCCTTTGGTTTGTTATTAGATTATATATATAAAATCCTTTCTCATTACTAAAATAGATTCTTTTTCTCATAACAATATCTAAAACTCCGTCATTATTAATGTCTTGAAATCCTTTAATCTCATCATCGAAATATGATAACAAAAGTACTTTGTCTCCTTCAATGTAATAATATGCACTATAATCCCTTTTTACAGGATATTTAATATTACAATTGTATCTAATTGGACTATCCTTTCTATCAAACGCCTCTTCTTCCCCTACTATACAGGGGTTTGAAAGAGCTAAAGTATTTGCTGATACAGATGCAATTAAAGCATTATTGTATCCAAATTTATGGAATGTTACATTTTTGTTATCAGAATTCGAGGGGAATAATAAGTCATCGTAGGCATCTGCCCACTGATTATGTTTAAATGGGGATGTATTAATAAATGAATTATCAATTACTAAATCAGCAGTAGAGATAAATAATATTTCCGAGTTAATTTTATTGTAGCGAATTTCTATTTGCTTTGTGGCTCCCTCATTTTCGCAATAAATTGGTAAGCGATTTATCTTTGAATCTATTAATTCTAGTTTGAATTTTCCTTCTCTTGTATAAGCATAAAGGTTTAATTTATTTAATTCACTAATGTCATTGAGATTTCTGTAAGTTTTTGCAGCTTCTCTTGTGCTTTTATCAAAATTCTGTTGTTGGGTAATTTCATCATAAAGAATTATGGTATTATCATCTTTTAAAACAAAATAATTGTCTCCAATATGTGTTTTACTATCTGCTTTAAAAGCATAATAAAATATCTTTTCCCCTTCACCATCTAATTCCTCTTCGTCATAAATTTCCTTTATAGGACTATTTTTATTTAAATCCCAGTCAAGATCAATATGCACTTTTGAGCAACTCCAAATTATTGATTTATCTTCATCTTCAATTCCCATTAATTTTGGAAGCCTCAATTCAGCAAACTGCTTTTGGTATTGGGCGTCCTCTAAGTTGCATTCATCAAATTTTGTAATGATATGATCAGAAGAAATATTTGAAAAGTCACTTATTGACTTTAATCTTTCATCTAATAATTCAACTTTTTTAATTTTTAACTTATTTTCAAGATATGGGAATTTAACATATGATAATTTTAAAAATTTATTTTTGAAAAATTTATTATATACCATTTCCCAATCTTTTTCAAACAAAGATAAACCACAAGATTCCTTTGATTGACCCCAGTCATAAAGTGGACGAAGTGATTCTTCAAATAGACTACAGGGATCAATAAAAGCACCTGAATGATATTCAAATACTTCTTGATTTTCTGGGATTATGTATGGCTCAAATTCATCTATTCCAAGGCGATAATTTGAATATTTAAGAATAATTATTGAGACTTGTCCAGTATATTTTTTTAAAAAACCATCAAAAACATATCCTGATATATTGTTTTCTGAAACAATCTTAACCCATTCCCCTTCAATTTGGTTTTTAACACCTGTTCTTTTATCAGTGTCGCTTATACTCAATTTAATAGCTGTTCTTGATTTAATTGAAACAAATGTGCCATATGAAAGAGTTGACACTTTCTTTGCTTTAGCTTCAGGAGCCTCACGAACATTTAAACCTCCTTTTGCGGAAACATAATAATCTTGACTAAGAGAAATTAAGGGAACAAACAGTAAAAAAAGAATTAATTTTCTCATTGATTTTATGAAAGATAGATTAAGATACCTAAAATCTACATTAAATCTTTTTCTATAGCTTCATTTTCTTCTTTCTGTTTCAATTTAATAAAATCTAATATTGGCTTATTTTTTAAACGTATTTTTTCAATTTCTAAAGTTTCTGAATCGGCAGGTATCCAATATATTCTATTTGTTTCATACTGACCAGTATATCCACTTCTAGAATTAACGCTCCATATTGTTTCATTTTTTTCATAAAACCAAGTTTCGTCCTCTTCATAAAAAAAGTCATTTTGATATTTTCTTCCAAATGAAAAAGAATCTATATAAACTTTCATCCAACTATAACCACACATATGGCACTCAGTAGTAGGTGTTTCACAAGGGTCGCAAGATGAAATATCGATATAATAATCAGGCATATTCTCAGAAAAAGTATACAAAGAGAATCCATTTGTCCAAGTAGTACCACTATTTCTTGTTAAAAATGAGGAACTATTTTTTCTTAAAAATCCATCAAAAACATATCCTTTTAAATTTGTTCCGAAAATTACCTCTACCCATTCCCCATCAATAGTTTTTAAAATTCCTGTTCCTTTATCTGTATCGTTAATTGTCAATTTTTTTCCTGTTCTAGATAAAATTTTAACTTTTTGATTATAGAGAATTATTCCTATTTTATTTGAATTAGAATTTGGCTGTTCTCTAACATTTAGACCACTTTTTGCTGAAACATAATATTCACTTTCAAATTCACTAAACTCCTCCATTATTAATTGAAACAATTTTAAAAATTTAAAAGATGTCCCATCAAAATCTCTCCTAATCCAAAAAAGTGTTTCTGCAGGAATGCTAGGATTAGTGGATTCAATTTTTTTCAAAAGAGAATTATGGTCAACTTTATTTTTAATTTGTTCAAGAAGATTTTTATCAGAATCTTCTTTAAAATAGTCAGATATTTTATTTTGCATTAATTTTCTTAATGGCCTTTTAAAATGGGAATCATATAAAGGTTGAATAAGAAGTTTAATAGAAGGCGATAACGACTTGACTGATTCTATTAACATATCTAAAAAAAAAGGATTATAGTGTCCAAAGTTTTCACACATACACATGTTACTAAAATATTCTTTAGTGTGTGGTCCAGAATTAAAAATTGGGATTCCGAAAGTTGTTTCAGCTATTTTTAAGATACCAGAAGTATCTATCCAATATCCTTTAAAAAATGATTTGGGTGAACCCCCATACATTGGATCGGTTATAAGCTCTTTTAAGTTATCAATATTATCCTCTATCGATTTTTGACCAGAAGATATTAAAGGCACAAGCATTAATAGAAGAAGTAGCTTTTTCATAGTATCTATTGATGATGTTCCAATATACCTAAAATCTACAATATCTCTACACCGTATTTTTCTTCCTAAAACTTAATAAATAGGATATACCTGTAGTTTAGTTAAAATCTATTTCGCTAACCATCTCTCCGTCTAAATATTCTTTCTCAAGAAATAGAGAGCCATTTTCTTCCCACTTTCTCCACCATCCATTTAGTTTACCATCTTTATAACTAGCTGCAAAAGCAAGCTGTCCATTGTCATAAAAACTTATTGCTAACCCTGTATATTTTTGTCCTTTATATGAATAAGCTTTTCCTTCCTCAAGCTCACTGGAGATTATTCTATTTTCTGTTTCAAGGAATTTGAAATAATCAAAAGAATCTGTTTTTATCTTTGTTAGAAAGCCGTTAAAAGCATATCCATTTGTAATGTTTTCATTGAAAAAAGTTGGTTTATAATTCATACTTATTAGTCCAACCCAATTTCCTTTGATTTGTTTTTTCTCTCCTGTTATAGGGTCTGTATCGGTAACTGTTAATTCACCTTGATTTTCCTTGGTTAGATAAACTAAAGAACCATAGGGTAATTTGCCTATTTTATTTCCATCCAATGAATTATTATCTCTAACATTTAAACCGTTCCTTGCATTCACAAAGTAAATTTCAGATATGTCATCGGGCTTTTCTTTTATTGAGTAGCCTAAGTGTCTAGTTTCCCTATTTTTAAAAACTTTATATGATTTCACTTGATTTTGGTTGAAATCTATTCTAAAACGGAATTCATTCCCTTTTGGGAAATTAATATCTTTAGAATTATAATATTCCCTCAATGTTCTATCGCTAGAATATGATATTTCATTTAATTGGGCTGTATTATCTGCAGGTTTCCACAATGACACCTCTCTAGATTTAGGTAAACCATTAGAATAAAAAGTTTCTGTTTTACTGCTTATAATAGGCTTGTATGGTGCTTGCATAGATTCAGCACAATCTGAATCTCTCCATTCGTCATCTATGCGATCCATACTGCGTCTATTACTTTTTGAAGTATAATTTTCTAAAGTAGGACAGCATTTACAATCCTGATAAAAAGCATAATTATCTGCTTGTAAAAACTCATACTTTAATTTAATACCTCCGTTTTCATCAAAAAAAGTTTCAGTATTTTTTCTGTTTTTAAGGATTCTCCCACTATTTAATTTAAATTCAAAGATTTCATCATTATCAAATAATTCTGCTAGATTACCATTTTTAAAATAGGCCTTTTCTTCAATATTTCCTGACGAATCATATGTGTAAATCGTATTCCCAACTTCCTCTTTGATTAATTTTCCATTCAAGTAAACTTCTTTAATCAATTTACTTGAAACATTCCCGTATGTGTTAGGGTAATAATGCATTTGATATAAGTAAGGCGATGATTCCTTTCTATGAGAAAAGTTATATAAATAATCACCATAGCTTTCTTCTTTAGAAACATTCATTGTGATTTCTACTAATCCTTTTCTATAAATATAGTATGTTCCATTCTTATCTAAAAAGGAATTGTTATCTCCATAAAAGGAGTTAATAGTTTCAGAATCATTAGTTAAGGGATCGGTATAAAAAGTAATTTTTCTCTTTGCCAAACCTGAATATAAAGCCCCATTATAAATTAATGGTTTAGTAGGATCTTCAACTGCAGGTATTTCACCAGAAACCAATTTTTCTTTAACTGATTGAGAAGTAAATAATTTAATGGGGTATTGAAATTCTTTGATTTCATTATTCAATAAAATATCAAAAGCCCTATTAGGATCCTTTATTGCTAAAGCTGAATCTGTTGAAATGTTTATACCATCAAATTCCTTCATTATTAATTTAAATAATTCAAGAAACTTATCGGAAGTGCCATCATAGTTTCTTCTGATCCAAAAAAGGGTTTCATTAGTAAAATTAGCAGAGGATTTTATTTCTTTAAT